>JBOHNM010000139.1:0-11196 GCA_050730675.1 Phycisphaerales bacterium
GAGGGCGATGACTGGCGTGTGCGGCAAGTGCGGCTACGACCTGGCGGGGCTGGCGGCGGGGAGCCCGTGCCCGGAGTGCGGGGACGCAATGAACAAGTCCGTAGGTCGAGGGGTCCAATGACCAATTCGGAACTCATCTTCCTTGGATACCGGCTGATCGAGCCGATGCCGACCCGCGCGCCGAAGATGCCCCCGATTGTCCGAGAGATCTGCAGCGCAAGCCAGTGCGTCAGAGGCAATCCCGAGGGGACGGTCGTAAGTTGGGATGGATTCAACGACGCGTCCCTGTACAGCACCGTCGCCAATGCGATGAAGGTCATGCCAGGCCCAGTTCCCGAGGGGTGCTCGGTCTTCGCCTACCGATTGTTGCCGGCGCTGTTCTGGAAAGGCGTCCGTTCGGGCTCGTTCAATTTCAACGAAGTCTTTGGCTGCGAGAAGTCCGCGTTCCCCGAGGCCCCGAAGGGTGGCTTTGCCTCGCTCGGCTTCGATGCGGTCTCGATCTTCCTCCACACACCTGCGACGGACCAATACGCCCCCCGTCTCGCGCACCTCAGCCATTCGCCGCTCTCGTGCAATGACCTCGCTGGGAGCTACGGCGTAAATCAGTACTGCCTATTTGATGGAATTGACGCCGCGGTCGCTGCGGCCATCAGGTTCTCAAAGGAGGAACCGGAGCCCGGCCCGTACGTCGTGGTCGAGGTGCTCAGGGGCGTGGAGGACGCGACTTGAGCGGGCTGGCGGCGGGGAGCCCGTGCCCGGAGTGCGGAACCGTGGCGCAGACCGTCCCCCACCCCCCGAGGTAGACTCAACCGATGGCCGAGCGTCCTGCCACAACGACAAGGAAGAAGCCCGGCCGCAAGCGGCGGGTGGCGGGGTGGGTGCTGCTCGTCTTGGGCGTGCTGATCACGGGTGTGTGGGGGGGTTCGCGGTGGTGGCAGGTATGTTGGAGTGACGACATGACCACCGTGTCAACGTGGAAAGGGTTTCTTTATCTGGCCCTTCATCCATATCCGATGCAGGCGGGGGCCGGATGGCAGGTTGGCCGCGAGGACCGACGATCCTCGCCCGTTGAAACCATCAAACTTCTTGATGACACTGTCCGGAAGCTGGGCGAGCCGCGAGACTCGGCCATTGACGCGGGCGTGTTTGGCTATTACCGAGTGTTCAAAAGCACGCGCATCTTCTTGCCTCTCTGGCCCTTCGCCCTCATCTCGCTGCTCGGCGGCGGGTGGCTGGTGTGGTCGGGGCGGCGGGCGAGGCGCCGCGCGATGACAGGCGTGTGCCTCAAGTGCGGCTACGACCTGGCGGGGCTGGCGACCCCCACGGCCCCCACGCCCCCGTGCCCGGAGTGCGGAACCGTGGCGCAGGCCGCCCCCCACCCCCCGAGGTAGACTCAACCGATGGCCGAGCGTCCTGCCACAACCTCAACCAGGAAGCCCGGCCGCAAGCGGCGGGTGGCGGGGTGGTCTTTGCTGATGATCGGCGTGCTGCTTGCGGGTGTGTGGGGGGGCGTCGCGCTTGTGGTGGTTCAGCTACGCAAACTGGGGTATCAGTGTCCGGTCGGGCGACGGCGTGATTTGCGTTCATTCGCCGGCGTCCGAAGTTGGGTGGTTTGCTATGGATAAGAAACAGGCCTCGAGTTGGTGGCTCTGGCTTATTCATCGAAACTACATGGAACGCGAGCCTCAGCCAATCACGATCAATCTCGGTGTCGCCGCATATCAGCGAGTCGCGTGGCCCGACGGGAGCTCGTCTCGCTTCTTCTTCTTGGTTGCTTGGCTTCCCCCTCTCGCTTCGATGCTCGGCGGCGGGTGGCTGGTGTGGTCGGGGCGGCGCGGGCTGACGGGTGTGTGCCCCAAGTGTGGCTACGAGTTGGCGGGGCTGGCGGGGGGGGCGGGGAGCGTGTGTCCGGAGTGCGGGGGTGGGGCGGCCTGAGTCGGGGCTTTCGCCCTTTGGGCGCGCGGCCCTTGCGAGTGGCTTCAGCCACTCGGTGCGGCCCATTTGTGGCACTCGGCCCCTTGGGCCGACGGTGAGTGGGGAGCATCGGCCCCGGGGGCCGCAAGACCACGAGGCACACCTTCGAGTGGCTGAAGCCACTCGCAACCACCGGCCGCCCAAGGGGCGGGAGGCGGGAAAAAACCCTGATCCTCCATGCGTGCGGGCGCGCTTCGCCTGCGGCCTCCCTGTGCCGCGCTGCCCCCACGTTATTTCTGCATGGCCTTGCCTGCCTTTTGCCTTGGCCGGGCTTGGCCGGACGCCCCGAAGCCCGACCGCGTCCACGCTTCCTACTTATCCCCGCACTCCGGACAACCCGCCCCCTCCGCCAACCCCGTCAGCGAGTACCCGCATTTCACGCAGCGTCCCTTGGCCCGGCGCCGGGCACGCCTGACCAACCCGGGCAAGAGCAGCAGCGGCCCGATGACGCAGGCGTTCAAGAGTGTGTTGACCGCGAGGCCGGGCCAGATGGGGCGGATGGGGATACGGCGGAGGTACTCATCCGATTGAGCTGTTGTGGGGCGCTGGAGCCAGTCAGGGACGTCGAGCCCGTGGTGCCACAGCGATGGGGGCTGATTGATTTGCTGGCGGCTTGTTGGCCCCATTTGGTAGTGCGCCTCAGCTTGGTACTCATACGCGGCGCTGCGGAGCGGCCAGCCTACCTGCAGTATATAGAGCTGGCATTGGTGGTCTGGAAACGAGCCTGAGTTGGGGCCGTACTCGTACGCCAGATATCCCTTCCCCTCGATCAGCGTTCCGCCAGTCACCCTCTTTGCCTTTGGCTCGATGGGCCAGAGCCCGTTATCGCCGTGCCGCCACATTGGGTACATGCCGAGAGGGCCGCGATTCCAGTCGCCAAACTGCAACTCACCCCACACCGCCATCACCACCGTCTCAACGCACACCGCGGCCAGCGACACCACCAGCACCACCGCGATGAACACCCACCGCCTGCGCATGGCCAGACGGTATGCGATCCACCAATGCACCCGTTACTGGGGAGTGTTGGCAGAGCGCGAGTTCCCCCCGCACTCCGGGCACCCCGCCCCCGCCCCCAACCCAACCAGCGAGTACCCGCACCTCACGCACCGCCCCTTGGCCCGGCGGCGGGCACGCCTGACCCACCCGGGCAGGAGCATCAGCGGCGCGATCACGCACGCGTTCAAGAGTGTGTTGACCGCGAGGCCGGGCCAGATGGGGCGGATGGGGATCCGGCGGAATTCCTCATCGAACGAGTTGCTCGCTGGGGACAACGCAATCCGCATCCAGCCCGGAACCTCGACACCATGCCGCCATGCAGACGGGAGGTCTTCGGCCGATCGCTGTACGCCCGATGGGCTGATCAAGCCTATCGATCGAACGTATTGAAAGCTCCGGATCGGCCACCCCACGCACACTTCCGCGTAGAAACCTCCACCGGTGAAGTCGCCAGATGTGACATACAGCTCAGCGTCAATCATCGCCCCGCGCGCGATGCTGGAATGCGAATAGCGCCTGACCCAATCCTCATCAGGCGTTTGCGACCGCGGCTGCTGGTCGCTCATGCTCGAATGAAAGCGCAACTCTCCCACCACCGCCATCACCACCGTCTCAACGCACACCGCGGCCAGCGACACCACCAGCACCACCGCGATGAAGATCCACCGCCTGCGCATGGCCAGACCATAACCGCCCCTCCCACTCCCTGTCTTCCGCCTTCCTCCGCGTCCTCTGAGTCCTCTGTGTACCACCGCCTTCGACTTGCTCGTTGGCGAGAGCCCTTCCTGACGGTCGGGCTTCCTGCAAGGCCGCCCCCTACCCTCCACCCCTATGCGTTACGCCATGATCATGGCCGGCGGAGCCGGCACCCGTCTTTGGCCCATGAGCCGCCTGCAGCAGCCCAAGCAGCTGCTCCCGCTCATCCGCCGCGCAGGCGCTGACGGTCAGGTCAGTGCCAAGAGCCTCTTACAAATCTCCGCCGACCGCTGCGACGGGCTGGTCGCCCCCGAGCGCCGCTTCATCTGCACCGGCGAGGCCTACCGCGCGGCCATTCGGCAGGGGCTGCCCGAGTTCACCGACGGCCAGATCCTCGGTGAGCCCGCCGCCCGCGACACCGTCAACGCCGTCGGCTTCACCGCCGCGGTGCTCGAGAAGCTCGACCCCGAGGCGATCTTCGCCGTCTTCACCGCCGACCACGTCATCGAGCCCCTCGAGACCTTCCGCACATGCGTGGACCTGGGGTTCAAGCTCGTCGAGGCGGATCCCACTCGGCTGGTCACCTTCTCCATCAAGCCGACCTACCCGGCGACCGGCTTCGGCTACATCGAGCGCGGGGCGCCCATGCCGCTGCCCGCGGGCGTCAAGGCCACCGGCCTGGCCTACCGCGTGGCGCGGTTCGTCGAGAAGCCCAACATCCAGAAAGCCCAGGCGTACGTCGAGTCGGGGATGTTCACCTGGAACAGCGGCATGTTCGTGTGGAAGGCCGCGACCGTGCTCGACTGCATCAAGCGCTTCAAGCCCGAGTGCCACGCCGGGCTCATGAAGATCCAGGCCGCGTGGGGGACCAAGGACCAGGCGTCGGTCCTGACCGAGGTCTACCCCACGCTCCCCAGGATCTCCGTCGACTACGCCATCATGGAGCCGGCGAGCACCGACAAGAAGGTCTCGGTCGCCACCGTCCTGATGGACCTCAAGTGGCTCGATGTCGGCTCGTGGCCCAGCTACGGCGAGACGCTCCCGGCCGACAAGGACGGCAACCGTCTCGGCGGCGTCCTCACCCCCGAGCGTGCCCCGTGCGTCAACAGCAAGGGCAACCTCGTCGTCAGTTCCGACCCCGGCCACACTGTCTCGCTGCTGGGGTGCGAGAACCTCATCGTCGTCCACACCCCCGACGCGACCCTGGTCATGCCCCGCGACAAGGCAGAGGAACTCAAACTCCTCCACGGCGTCGTCGATGCCCGCCTCAAGTAACCAGCCACCCGCGTTTTCCGGCCAATTCCAACGGCATGCTGAAACGCCCGCCAAGCCATTGCCATATACACTGGAACGACAAAGTCCCCGATAACCGCCCGCCACCGGGCAAAAAAGGAATCCCTCATGACCCGTCTGCTCGTCTCCGCCGCAGGCCTCGCCGCCAGCGTCTTCGCACTCGCCGCGGCCCCGGCCCTCGCGCTCCCGCCGATCATGGACCGCGTCCCCACCGACGCTTCGGTCACCGTGGTCGTGCCGAACATGGAGGCCCTGGCCAAGAGCATCTCCAACCTCGCCACCCTCGTCGGCGCTCCGATGGATATCAAGCCCGACATGCTCCTGCAGCAGGCCGGCGTCCCGATGGGCCTGGTCAAGGACGGCGCGGTCGCCGCCATCATCCCCGAGATGCCCGAGAAGGACGGCGACGAGCCCAAGGCCATCGTCCTCGTGCCCACCACCGACTACAAGGCCTTCATCAAGAATCTCGGCGGCGAAGCCGGCGACGGGATCGCCAAGCTCACCCTCGACGGCAAGGACATGTTCTCCAAGAGCCTCGAGGGCAACTACGCCGCCCTCAGCAATGACAAGGCGACCCTCGAGAAATTCACCGGCAAGACCGGCAACGCCGCCGCTCACAAGACCTTCTTCGGGTCCACCGGCGACAAGCTCTCCGACAAGTCCGAGGCCTCGGTCTTCGTGAACTTCGCCAAGCTCCGCCCCAAGATCAAGGAAGGCATGAAGAAGCAGGCCGAGGAAATGGCCCAGATGACCCCCGATGGCGAGGGCCCCCTCGGTGAGGGCGGCAAGTGGCTCGCCGACCAGTTCGCCAACGACACCAGCGCGGTCGTCCTCGGCGTCAAGTTCGAGTCCCTCGGCGTCTCGCTCGATGCTGCTCCCAAGTTCACCGAGGGCAGCAAGCTCGAAAGCATCTCCAAGCTCGCCGGCAAGAGCACCGCTCTCCTCAACAAGCTCCCCGCCAAGCCCTACCTCGCGGCCTTCGCCATCGATACTTCCAATCCCGCCTTCAAGGCCTTCCTCAAGGACATTCCCAAGCCCAAGGCCGGCAAGCAGGCCGCCGAGTCCAAGCAGTTCATGGACGAGATCGAGTCCAGCACCGGTCGCTCGGTGATCATCGCCGGCAGCAAGGGCGGCGTCGCCACCGGCCTCCTCGGTCAGATGCTCGTCTACACCCAAGCCGCCGACCCCACCAAGGCCATGAATGTCTTCAAGACCGGCGCCACCGACCCCACCATCGGTGGCGGCGAGTGGAAGCCCGGCGTCACCACCGTTGACAGCGTCTCGGTCAACGAGTGGTCCAAGAAGGTCGGCACCGAGGGCGCCGAAGAAGGCATGGGCCCCGATGAGCTTTACGGCAACGCAGAGGGTCCCATCGGCTACGCCGCCCTCACCGAGGGCGGCTTCATCACCACCTACAGCAAGAGTTCCGAACTCATCAGCGCCGCCCTCAAGGCCGTCAAGGGCGAGGGTTCGCTTGCGGGCGACAAGGTCCTCCAGCAGGTTGCCGAGAAGCTCCCCAACAACCGCATGGCCGAGGTCTACATCGGTCTCGACACCATCCTCAACTCCGTTCCCCAAGCCCAGATGGTCGTCGGAATGATGGGCATCACCGTTCCCGCCTCCATGCCGCCGATTGCCCTGTCCATCTCGCCGGACGCCGGCTCGGCCCAAGCCTCGATCTTCCTCCCCACCCCGGTCCTCAAGATGATCGGTGATGTCGCCAAGAACATGCAGGGCCAAGGCGCTCCCGATGGCGGCGGCCGCCCTCCCAAGAATGAGAAGGACGACAAGGGCGACAAGTTCTAAGCCGTCCCCAAGTATCCAACAGGTTCCCACACGGCCGGATTCTCACGAATTCGGCCGTTTTTTTCTTGCCTCCCGCCATGCGTCCGCGTTAGCTTGCTCCCAAATCCCAAGTCCCCCCCGAGGCCCCGCTGGTGCAAACCGCGGGGCCTCACCCCTTTTGCCCCGCGTGTGGCGTCACCCTTGCGGGCGATGTGCCTTTGATTGCGGCCATGCCTCCCGTCTGGCGCATCTCGCCCTCCAAATCCTGGTCTTTCGACCGCCCGCGCCTGCTCGCCATCCTCAACCTCACCCCCGACTCATTCTCCGACGGCGGCGAACTCTCCACGCCCCAAGCCGCGGCCGACGCCGCCCGCCGCGCCATCGATGCCGGAGCCGACGGCCTCGACCTTGGCGGCGAATCCACCCGTCCCGGCTCGCTCCCCGTGCCGGCCGCCGAGCAGGTCCATCGAGTTGTGCCAGGCCTCTCCGCCATCCGCCGCGCCATCGGCGACAAGCCCGTGATCACCATCGACACCACCCTCTCCGCGGTTGCTGCCGCGGCTCTCGACACCGGCGCCGACGCTGTCAACGACACCAGCGCGGGGCTCGACGACCCCGCCATCCTCGCCCTCTGCGCCGCCCGCCGCCGCGGCATCATCCTCATGCACCGCCTCCGCCCCCCGCGCGAGGATGTCTACTCCGACCGCTACCCCCCCACCCCCGGCGGCCCCGAGCCCATCGCCTCCGACGCCGACATCGTCCACACAATCGGTGAATTCCTCGCACGCCGCGCCCTGGCCGCCATCCAGGCCGGCATCCCCGCCGCGTCCATCGTTCTCGATCCCGGCCTCGGCTTCGGCAAGACTGTCGAGCAAAACCTCGAACTCATCCGACGCACAAGCGAACTTGCCGCTCTCGGCTACCCGATCCTCAGCGGCCTCTCCCGCAAGAGTTTCGTCGGCCGCTTCATGAGCCTCGAGAACGGCGGAACGCCCAAAGACCGCGTGTGCGGCAGTGTGGATCTGTCACTGCAACATCTCGCCGCCGGCGCGTCGATCTTCAGAGTCCACGACGTTGCGGAACACGCTGCCGGCCTGAACAAGTGCCACGAGTGACGGTCGCCGCGACCGGCACTCGTGCGAGTTTCCAAGTGGATTGAATGTGTGCCTTACGCTGCTCGTTGTTCCCCGTCGATCTACCTCAACGCAAACACCGCCGCGATGATCGCGTCCGACCCCGTCAGCTTCGCATCCCGCTCAAGCGCGATCCCCACCTTTCGCTCCGCCTCCCCACGCTGCTCGCCAAGGTTCACCAGCGCCTCCACCGCGTCGCGCTGCGCCGGTGTGAGCACCAGGCCATTCGAAGCAGCCGGCGTGCGCTGAACACTCCCTCCCGCCCCCGCCAGCGCATCCGCCGTCGCGTACGCGTCCACCTTCCCCTTCAACTCCGCGATCACCGTCTCCGCCAGCCGCTTGCCGATCTCCGGAAGCTGGCTCAGCGCCCGCGCATCGGACCGCACGATCGCCCCCGCGATCACGCCGATCGGCTCGGCCATTGCCCTCAAGGCCTTGCGGTTACCGATCCCCTTCACCGTCGTGAACAACTCGAAGAACTTCCGCTCCGCCGGCGACCCGAACCCGATTACCCGCGGGATGAAGCTCGTCCCCTGCCCCTGCCCTTCCAGGTACGTCAGCGTGTGGAATGTCACGCGTTCACCCATGCGTGTGGTCAGCGCCCGCGCTAGGTACGCGGGTGTCAGCACCTCCAGCACAAGTTCGCACGCCGAACCGACACCAGACACGCGCACCAGCGCGATCGATCCTTCTACCGCTTCCAGTTGCCCGCTCAGCCTCGCGATCATGGCCCCAGCGTAACGGCGCGGTTCTTGCGCTGCACCCCTCCACAACTCCGTCCTTGTGACCTCGGCGCGTCATCGCCCGATGAACCCTGCTTCAGGAGCCCTTCATGTCCCGAGCGACCGCCCAGCGCAAGCCGTCCTCTCACTCTGCCGCCCGCTCAAATCACGCGCACCCGCCTCGCGCCGCGGCCAAACCCGGCTCCCTCCCCGCCACCGGCGTCGTGCTCATCGGCACCGCCACCACCGTGCGCGCGATGTCCGGGCAGATCGCATGCCTCGGCGAGCCCTGCATACCCGTCGGCTGCATCCTCGTCGAGCGCCTCTCCACCCGCGCCGGCTCGCCGGAGATCGCCGCCCTCGGCGTCCTTCCTCCCATCCTCGGCTACCTCGACGAACTCATCGACCTTCAGGCCCGTTATCAGTTCAAGACCGCGCTCGTCTCCATCCCCGGCACACTCCTGATGGAGCAGCGCCGCACCCGCGCCCTCCTCCGCCAACTCCAGATCCCCGAGCGCTTCGTCCCCAGCTTTGAGGATGTGATTGGCCCCGCCCCGCTCACCCTCCGCTCTGGCTCCCCCGCGATCGACCCGGCTCAGCTCATCGGCCGCACACACTCGGGCCTCAACCGCCAGCAGGTCGCTGAGATCCTGCGCGGCAAGCGCGTCCTGATCACCGGCGCCGGCGGCTCTATCGGCTCGGAACTCGCCCGCGTCTGCGCCGGCTTCGATCCCGAGTGCGTCATCCTCATGGAGCGGGCCGAGAACGCCCTGTTCGAGATCGATCACCAGATCGCCCGCCGCTTCCCCTCCGTCGCCCGCAAGGCGGTCATGCACGACATCGTCGAGGCCGAACAGACCACCCGCCTCCTCGCCCAGCTCAAGCCCCATGTCGTCTTCCATTCCGCTGCACACAAACACGTGCCATTGATGGAAGGCCACCCCTCCCACGCCGTCAACAACAACCTCTTCGGCACCAAGGCCATCGCCGATGCCGCTCTCGCCGCCGGCGTCGAGCGTTTCGTCATGATCTCCTCCGACAAGGCCGTCAACCCCACCAGCGTCATGGGCGCCACCAAACGCCTCGCCGAGATCTACATCGCCGGCCTCGCCCGCCGCTCCAGCGCGGGTGGCACGCGCTTCAGTATGGTCCGCTTCGGCAACGTCCTCGCCTCCGCCTGCTCGGTCATCCCCATCTGGAGTCAGCAGCTCGCCGACGGCGACCCCCTCACCGTCACCGACCCGCGCATGACCCGCTACTTCATGACCATCCCCGAGGCTGCCACCCTCGTCGTGCAGGCCGCGGCACTCGATCAGGCCCGTTCCCGCGCACCCGTCTACGTCCTGGACATGGGCGAACCCATCCGCATCCTCGACCTCGCGATCCGCTTCGCCCGCGCCAGCGGCTTCGAGCCCCGGATCGACGCCACGACCATCCCCGCCGCAGCCCGCAAGACTGCCCTCCCCGAGATCGACGACGACTTCGACGCCGCCACGCTCCCCATCGTCTTCACCGGCGCCCGCCCCGGCGAAAAGCTCTACGAGGAACTCGCCTACAGCGCCGAGAACCTCAAGCCCACGTCCCACCCTGGAATCAACCAGTGGTCCAGCGCAACCACCGGCGACAGCGAGTCCGCCGTCGCCGCCATGGTCGCCGACTTCGAGCTCCTCCGCCGCTCCAACGCCGACCGCGAGTCCGTTGTTGCCGCCATCGCCAAGCACGTCCCCGAAATGCGCCGCGGCCAGTAGCTCAGTCTATAACACAATTATAAGTCAACGGTGTCGCGTAGGTCTCATCGGTCCTATTTGACCCGTTCTGTTCGCCCCGCTCACCCGAGCGGTAATATCCCCCTATGGCCCAAAGCTCCTCCCGCCGCAACCTGCTGATCACTGCCCTCATCATCATCGTGGTGATCATCCTCCTCCTGCTCACCCGCTGCCTCCCGGAAAAGACGCCTGTTCCGCCGAAGCCCAGCGGCTCCACGCCACCGGCACCGACCGCTCCTGCCCAGCCGCAGACCAACAACGAGCCCGCTCCCAAGGCGCCCGAAGAGATCCTCACCCCCGCCACGGTCACCGCGCCGCAGACCATCCCCGCCGGCTCCATCTTCTCCGCCGCCTGGACCGGCCCCGACAACGGGGGCGACTACCTCATCATCGTCCGCCCCGATGCTCCCCCTACGGCGAGCGGAAGCTACAAGGAAACCAAGCACGGCAAGTCCGTCGATCTGACCGCGCCGATGGAGACCGGCGCATACGAAGTGCGCTACGTCACCGCCCGCTCGCGCAAGATCCTTGGGCGCATGACCGTCGAAGTCACCCCCGTCGCCGCCGCACTCGATGCCGCCGCCGAAGTCACCCTCGGCGCCCCCTTCCCCGTCACCTGGACCGGCCCCAAGAACACCGGCGACTACATCACCATTGTGCCCAAGGACGCCCCCGACGCCCAGTACGGCAACTACACCGACGTCAACAAGGGCTCACCCCTCACCTTGACGGCGCCGACACTCACCGGCGACGCCGAACTCCGCTACGTCAGCGGCCAGGGAAAGATGGTCCTCGCCCGCCGCCCGATCAAGGTCATCGCCGCCGATG
>JBOHNM010000140.1:0-11156 GCA_050730675.1 Phycisphaerales bacterium
CGTTTTCCTCAATTTCCGGCCCTTCCACGGCCTGATCACCGGCTTGCCACCCCGGGCCGCGGTTCCTATTGTTCGCCCCCGTCGAGATACCGAACACCCCCCCTTCCCCCGGCGGGCACGAGGCTCCTGATATGTCCACCAGCGGCACCATCACCCAGGTCATCGGTTCCACCTTCGACGCCCAGTTCGCCGAGGACAAGCTCCCGGCGATCTACAACGCGCTCAAGGTCGAGGCCGATACCCCCGTCGGCAAGCTCGCCCTCACCGGCGAGGTCCAGCAGCACCTCGGCGGCGGGCGCGTGCGAGCGGTGGCCCTCGGTTCCACCGATGGCCTCCGCCGCGGCATGACCTGCTCCGACACCGGCGGCGCCGTGAGCGTCCCCGTCGGCGAGCAGGTCCTCGGCCGCGTCTTTAACCTCCTGGGCGAGCCGATCGACAAGGGCGCGGCCCTCCCCGCCGGCATCAAGCGCACCGGCATCCACAAGCAGCCCCCCGAGTTCAGCGAGCTCAACCCCAAGACCGAGGTCCTCCCCACCGGCATCAAGGTCATCGACCTTCTGTGCCCCTTCGTCCGCGGCGGAAAGATCGGCCTGTTCGGTGGCGCCGGCGTCGGCAAGACCGTCATCATCCAGGAGATCATCGCCCGTGTCGCCCGCAACTTCGGCGGCTACTCGGTGTTCGCCGGCGTCGGCGAGCGCACCCGCGAGGGCAACGACCTCTGGCGCGAAATGAAGGAAGCCGAGTACATCGACTCTGAGGGCAAGAAGTGCCACGTGCTCGACAAGGTCGCGATGGTGTTCGGCCAGATGAACGAGCCGCCCGGGTCGCGCCTCCGCGTCGCCCTCTCGGCCCTCACCATGGCCGAAGAGTTCCGCGATGCCTCGGGCAAAGAGACGCTGATGTTCATCGACAACATCTTCCGCTTCACGCAGGCGGGTTCGGAGGTTTCGGCCCTCCTCGGCCGTATGCCCAGCGCCGTCGGTTACCAGCCGACCCTGAGCACCGAGATGGGTGAGCTGCAGGAGCGCATCACCTCCACCAACAAGGGCGCCATCACCTCGGTGCAGGCCATCTACGTCCCCGCCGACGACTACACCGACCCCGCCCCCGCCACCGCCTTCAGCCACCTTGACGCGTCGGTCGTGCTCCAGCGCGGCATCGCCGAGAAGGGCATCTTCCCCGCCGTCGACCCCCTCGGCTCCTCCAGCCGCATCCTCTCTGCCGACGTCGTCGGCGAGCGCCACTACAAGGTCAGTCGCCGCGTGCAGATCATCCTGCAGCGCTACAAGGATCTCCAGGACATCATCGCCATCCTCGGCGTTGACGAACTCTCGGAAGAGGACAAGCAGGTCGTCTCTCGCGCCCGCAAGATCGAGCGCTTCCTCAGCCAGCCGTTCTACGTCGCCGAAGTCTTCACGGGCTTCCCCGGCGTCACGACCACGCTGGACGAGACCCTCGACAGCTTCGAGCGCCTCTGCAACGGCGAAGGCGACAACCTCCCCGAGGGCGCGTTCATGTACGTTGGCACCCTCGACGATGCCCGCAAGAAGGCCGAGAAGATGAAGGCCTGATCGGCAGCACTCAAGACTCGACCGTTCATCTCACGCAACTCAGAACCCCCGGCTTCAGCCGGCGGTTTTTCTTTCCCACCTTTGCACAAGAGAATACTTAGTGTACACTAACTTATCCAAACCCACTCCCTGGTGAACGACGTCCACTCACGACTCAACGCCACGCGGGTTGCAGGGATCGCCCAGCCGACAAGCACCGAAGAACTCCAAAACCTGGTTCGCACGGCTACCCAGCGCAAGGTGCCCATCGCGATCTGTGGCGGACGCCACGCCATGGGCGGCCAGCAATTCCTCTCCGATCGGCTCCTGATCGACTGCTCCGCCCTCACCGGCATCCGGTCAATGGACCATGAGCGGGGACTGGTCACCGTTCAAGCCGGGACTCTCTGGCCGGATTTGATGGAGGGGTACCTCCGAGCACAATCGCGTGCGTTTCCAGACCGACTGCCGCGATGGGGCATCCGCCAGAAACAGACCGGCGCCGACACCCTCTCCATCGGCGGAGCGCTCGCCGCCAACGCTCACGGGCGCGGCCTCGGAATGAAGCCCATCATCGCGGACGTCGAATCGTTCACGCTCGTCGCACCGAACGGCGATCTCGTTGAGTGCAGCCGCGAGCAGAACATGCGGCTCTTCTCTCTCGCCATCGGCGGTTATGGACTCTTCGGGCCGATGGCCGAAGTCACGCTGCGGTTGTCGCCGCGAGTGCCCGTCCGCCGGCAGGTGTGCTTGACCGACATCGAGCCGGCCCTTGGAGCCGTGCAACCACGAATCGAAGCCGGCTCCCTCTATGGTGACTTTCAGTTCGATGTTGACCCGAACTCACCGGGATTCCTCACGCGCGGCGTCTTCTCCTGCTACCAGCCATGCGAAGCACCTGTTCCCCAAGTCGTTGAGAATTCGATCCGGCGCGAGGAGTGGCTGCACCTGCTGACGCTGGCCCACCAGGACAAATCGCGTGCATTCAACGAATACGCGAAGCACTACCTCGCGACAGATGGCGTCATCGACTGGTCCGACCGTCACCAGTTCGGCGTCTACACCGACGGCTATCACGATGCGATCGATCGCAGCACCGGAGCGGCGTGCAGAGGAAGCGAGATGATCACGGAACTCTTCGTTCCGCCGAATGAACTTCTTGGCTTTCTTCGCGCCGCCGCCGCAATGCTCACCGCTCGCGCGGCAAACGTCATCTACGGCACAATCCGCATGATCGAGCGCGATGCGGAATCCTTCCTGCCATGGGCCCGCGAGCGGTTCGCGTGCGTGGTGTTCAACCTGCACGTCGAGCATTCGGCGAACGGCATCGAGCATGCGGCCGGGGCCTTCCGTGCATTGATCGACTTGGCTTTGGAACGATCGGGGAGCTTCTTCCTGACCTACCACCGCTTCGCGACGCGTGAGCAATTGCTCCACGCGTACCCGCAATTGCCGCAATTCGTGTCCCTGAAGCAGCAGCACGATCCCACCGGCACATTCTCCAGCGATTGGTTCCGGTGGCTCGCGCAAACGATCGGCTAGGCGCGGCGGGAGTCGGCGCCAACAATCGGTCCATGGCCTCTCACCGTCGCCCCAGCTTTGTCTTCGTCCTGTTCATGGCTCTTGGCATGTCGTGCGCCATGTCGCTGGCGATGAGTCTCTACAACCTCGGCCTGGACCACTGGACAGTCTACCGCTGGTTCAAGTCGTTCGGCATCGCGTTCCTCGTCGCCGTGCCCGTCGCGCTGCTGTGGGCGCCGGTAGCGCACCGGCTGACCGACGCGGTCTCGCGCTGACCCGCGGGCCACTCGCTGATTACCCTCGGCCATGCCCCTCACGCCCATCGGCGCACTCGCCCGCCGCGATGACCTGTTCATTTCCGATGACCCCGCTCTCGTCGACCTCGACGTCGTCCACGGATTTCTGACGACCTCCTACTGGTCGCCCGGCATCCCGCGTGAGATCGTCCGCCGCGCAATCGAGCACTCGATGGTCTTCGGCGTCTACACCGATACGCCGCCCCGTCCGGTCCAGATCGGCTTCGCCCGCGTCATCACCGACCGCGCCACCTTCGCATATCTCGCAGATGTGTTCATTCTTGAGCCGCACCGCGGCCGCGGGCTGAGCAAGTGGCTCATGGAAACTATCCTTGCCCACCCCCACTTGCGGGGACTGCGCCGGATCTCCCTCATGACGCGCGATGCGCAAGGTCTGTACACCCGATTTGGGTTCAGGCCAATCCCCGACCCCTCCCGCTACATGGAAATCGCGGTTCCCAACATCTATTTGCGCGATCAGCCCCCCGCCCCTTAACACACAAGCCCCGCGCGAGAACGTGGCGCAGTTATCGGAGGGCCGCGCAAAGTCCGCTTGCACATTGAGCATTGGTTCATTTTCGTTTCACGGCGACACGGAAATCGATGAACGGAGAGCCACATGTGCCGCGGTGCGGAGCACGGCGGGTCTGAAAGAAGTTCGCGAAGACGGTCGAACCGTCCCGCGTGGGGGTCAAAACGACCCGGGAGTGCATCCGATGTCGCAGGGCAACATGATTGAACGGTTCTTCGAAACACTCGTCACCGGCAACCGGCCGGCGGCGCGTCAACTGGTGGACGAGGCGCTGCAGACGCTCTCGCCCGAGCAGGTCGTGGGCGAGCTCTTCTGGCCCACCTATGAGCAGATGGACAAGCTCTACCGCGCCGATCAGCTCACGGCGCTGGCCCACCACATGGGCACACGCCTGCTGCGCGTGCTCATCGACCAGAATTCCACACGCTACAACTTCGCTCCCAGTAACGGCCGCACCATCCTCGCCTTCTGCGGAGCCACCGAGGCCGACGAGATGGGCGCCCAGATGGCCGTCGACACCCTCGAGGTGGCCGGGTTTCAGGTCTCCTTCGCCGGCGGCGGCATCGCCAACGACGAGATCCTGGCGCAGGTCAACGAGACCCAGCCTGACGTGCTGCTGATGTTCGCCAGTTCGCCCAGCGACCTGCCCAACATCCGAGCCCTCATCGACACCATCAAGGAAATCGACGCCTGCACCAACCTGCAGTTCGCGGTCGGGGCCGGCGTCTTCAACCGCGCCGACGGCCTGGCCGAGGAGATCGGCGCCGACCTGTGGGCCAGCGACCCGATGGAGCTGGCCGAGCGGCTCATCGAGGAGCCCATGCGTCGAGCCGACGCTGAACAGCGCACCGTCGGCAAGAGCCGCCGCAAGCGCCTGGCAGCCTGATCGCCATCGACCTCCGAAGAAAACCGATGATGCACGACGAGCCCGGCTTCTCAGCCGGGCCCGTTTTCTTTGGGTCGCGGTCAATGAGAACGCGTTCCGTCGCCGCTCGTACACGGGTATCCTCGCTCCATCATGGCCGCCCACCTCATCCATCATTACGGCACCCCGGTCGAAGCCGATGTGCCGGCGCTGGCCCGACTCATTTCCCACGCCTTCGCCGGACCGCTGGAGGGCTCACGCGAGTGGATCGTCAGCCAAGGACTGGGCGATGTGCGCGTGCTGCGCCCCGATCCCTCGGCGGCGCCACACGCCTGCCTGCGCCGCATCGACATGGGGCAGTACTTCGGCGGCCGCGCGGTGCCGATGGCAGGGATCGCGGGCGTCGCCGTTGCGCCCGAGGATCGAGGCCGCGGCCTCGCCCGGGAGCTGATGCAGCGCTGCATGATCGAGGCGGCGGCCGACGGCTTCGCGCTCTCCACGCTCTACGCCTCCACCCAGGCGCTGTACCGCGCGGTCGGCTTCGAGCAGGCGGGGTACAGCTGCTCGATGACGCTGCCGGTCCACCGTATCGACATCGATATCCGACACACAAATGTGCATGCACTGACCGACGCCGACCGCCCGGCGATCGAAGCCTGCTACGAGGGTTTCGCCCGCAAGTTCCCGGGCCGCCTCGCCCGCGGCGCCTACACCTGGGGGCGTGTCCGCGAATGGCGAAAGGAGCAGCACATTCCGTTCGGCGTGCGCGATGATGCGGGCACCCTCACCGGGTACGTTTACCTCATCCAGCGCCGACGCGAGACCGACGGCCGCCACGACATCCACCTCAGCGACGCGGCGTTCACGACCCCCGATGCGGGCCGCAGACTGCTCGCGTTCCTGGCTCAGTTCGGGACCATGGCCCACGACGTCCAGTTCACCGGCGGCCCCATGCACCCGTGGCTGAACATGCTCGGCGAGAAGAAATTTGAGCTTCATCTGAAGGAGTACTGGCTCATGCGTGTACTCGACATCGCGCGGGCGATTGAGGCACGCGGATGGAACCCGCTGCTCCGCGCGGAGCTTCACTTGCGCATCACCGACGAGTTGATCCCCGCCAACGCGGGCAACTGGATCATCGCCCTGGAGGGCGGCCGCGCCGCCACATCCCGCGGCGGGCGCGGCGAACTCCGCATGGATATCCGGGGGTTCGCGCCGCTCTACAGCGGGTTCATGTCGGCACGCGAGCTTGCGCTGGCCGGTCTCATCGACGGCCCCGATCCCGCGCTGGACGCCGCAGACGCCGTGTTTGCCGGTTCAATCCCGTGGATGACCGATTTCTTCTGACCTGCTTCTTTCCTACTTCCGCGGCTTGTCGTCGCACTTGCCGCAGGTGCCGTGGAGCGTCACCCCCTCAGTCTTGACGCGGAAGGGCGTGCGCTTGGCCTTGCCCGCGCCGCGCCCCTGCACCACGACCTCAGCGCCCGGCAGGCACCGCACGGTCCCGCAGGAATCGCAGACCACGTGAGGATGCTCGTGGGCGTGCTGCTCTCCGTGGCAATGCGAGTGATCGGTCAGCGAGAAGCGGAAGACGCGGTCACCTGGGTCCACGCGGTGCGCGATCCCCGCATCCACCAGCGCCCCCAGCGTGCGGTAGATCGTGACGCGGTCCGCCTCGGTGGCCTTGGCCGCGTCGGCCACATCCTGTGCAGTCAGCGCCGCGTCGGCACGATCGAGGACGCGCAGGATCTCCAGCCGCGCGCTGGTGGAGCGGAGCTTCGCCCGGGAGAGCAGTTGTCGGTACTCGGCATCGGTGCGGTGCGCGTGCATCGGCGTATTCGCAGCCTGACGGCTCAGCACATCGTCATGCCGCCGTCAACGCAGATCGTCTGGCCCGTCAGGAAGCCCGCCTCATCGGACGTGACGTACGCCACGGCCGCGGCGATGTCCTCGGCGGCGCCCATGCGCGGGACGGCCTGCATCGCAGCGACCTTTTCTTTCACCTCAGGCGGGAGATTCTCGGTCATGTCGGTGGTAATGAAGCCCGGGGCGATCACGTTGGAGGTGATCCCCTTGGAGCCCATCTCGCGGGCGAGTGTCTTACTCAAGCCGAGCATGCCGGCTTTGGCCGCGGCGTAGTTGGCCTGTCCGGCATTGCCCACCACGCCCGAGGTGCTGGCGATGAAGACGATCCGCCCGAACCGGTTCTTCATCATCGCGCGGGCCGCCGAACGCGAAGCCACAAACGAGGACTTGAGGTTGGTGTTGATCACCAGGTCCCAGTCGGCGTCGCTCATCCGCATCGCCAGGCCGTCCTTGGTGATGCCGGCATTGTTCACCAGGATGTCCAGCCGCCCGTGCTGCGCGACCGTGTCCTCGATCGCCTTGGTCATCGCGGGCGAGTCGGCAACATCGCACGCCATGACGCTCGCCTTGCCGCCGTTGGCCTCGATCTGGGCCTTGAGGTCGTTGAGCGGAGCAGCGGAGCGGCTGCACAGCACAACATGACGACCGTCCTTGGCCAGGCGCAGGGCAATGGACTTGCCGATGCCGCGGCTGGCACCGGTGACGAACGCGATGCGCGTGGGAGCGGGAGCAGGGCTGGATTCTGGCAAGCGTGGTTCCTCGATGCTGTGGCAATGATCGACTTACGCCCGTCGAGGGGTTATCCGCCGGGGATCGTGACCGGGCCTGCCGGTGTGCGCTTGGTGGGGCCGCCCGGGTTGACCGGGTTCCCGGGAGCAGATGGCTTGCCGGGATTGCCTCCCTGACCGCCCTCGCCGGTCTTGGCCGGCTCGACGGCCTTCTCCTTCTCTTTCGACTTACCCGTGCCGAGCGAGAAGCCGAGCATCCCGACGCTGTCCCAGTCGCTCGCCTTGGGCTGCACCTGGGCGGTGGTCGATGCGTTGTTGAACACCCACTTGTCGTCGGCCTTGGACGCCGTCCAGCCCAGCAGGTCCGAACCCGCCGGGGTCTGCACGGCCATGAGCATGACCATTTCGGCCTTGGGCCCGGCGAGGTTGGTCATGTCATCAAGGGAATGCTTGGCGATCTGGGAGAGGTTCGCCTCGTTCTGCGCGGCGACCATCTTGGCTCGGTACTCCGGCTCGATACCCCGGGCCTCAAGCTCCGCTTCCCAGCGGCGCATCGCCTCGGCGTTGGCCTTCACCATCGCCTCGACGGCCTTCTCGAACTCCAGGTTGGACATCGACCCCGGCGCGTCGGCGTACACAAGCCGGACCGCCTCGACCTTGCCGTCCTTGTACGCGTCGTCCCAGCGGCCAGAACTCTGCAGCTCGGTCATGACCGATTGGCCGCGCTTGGTCAGCATCGGCTTGAGTTTGTTGGCATCGCCACGGATGAAGGCATCGGCGAAGGTCGCCGAAGCGCGGGCGAACGAGTCATCGGTGACGGCCACGGACTTGGCGACCTGCACGCGCGGATCGGCCTTGATGTCCTTGAGGATGCCGTCGTAGTCGATCACGACCGGCGGCGGCGGTGGCGGCGGCGGCGGGGGAGCCGGCGGCGGCGGCGCCTTCTTCTTGCACCCGGCGACGGCGAACGCGCACGTCAACACCACGGCCGCGTACCCAGCCCGCTTCATCCAACGCTTCTTATTCGCCCGGTTCGTCATGGTTCTGTACCTTGATGTTCCTGTCGATCCGGCGCATCAGCCCGGCAAGGGTCTTGCCCGGCGCCGGCTCGTGATACTCCGCCCCTGCGAAATTCTTGCCCAGCCACACGCAGCTCTCGGCCCAGCGCACCGGAGAAGTCAACTGCTCCACCAGGCGTGTGCGAATAGCCTGTTCGATCGTACCCGAAGCCCCGCCCTCGTGCGGCAAGGCCGTGACATTACTGACCACCGTGCAGCGGGGGGCCGAGATGGCGGTTTTCGTCAACGCCGCGCCTAACCGCTCGGCTGCGGGCTTCATCAGCGGCGAGTGGAATGCGCCCGCAACCGGTAGCGGCGTCGCCCGCAGGCCCAGCTTGGCCGCCGGGCCGTCAGTCGCCGCGGCACGCTCGCAGGCGGCCTTGGAACCCGAGATCACGATCTGGCCCGGGGCATTGAAATTCGCACACACCAGCACTTCTCCGGCTTGAACTGATTCCGCGCAGACCTGCTTGGCTTGGGCTTCGTCCGCCCCGATCAGCGCGACCATCCCGCTCCCCCCCGGCACCGCCTCGGCGGCGTCCTGCATCGCCCGGCCGCGCAGGGTGACGAGTTCGAGCCCATCCTTGAAGCTCATCGCGCCGGCGATGTGGAGAGCCGTGTACTCACCCAGCGATAGACCCGCCGTCGCCTTGACGTGCGACTCTTCGAGGCCTCCGGCGTTCCACTTGGCGAGCATGCCGCGCCACGCGGCGACTGTGCAGGCGTAGATCGCCGGCTGAGAGACGTCGGTACGGTTGAGCAGGTCTGCCGGTCCCTCGAAACAAAGCTTGGTAAGAGGCGCCCCGAGACGGCTACCCAGCACCGCGTCGGCCTCGGCGAAGACCGCGCGGGCCTCGGGGCTGCGGTCATGCCAGACCTTGCCCATGCCCACGAACTGGGCGCCCTGGCCGGGGCAGAGGATCACGCGAGGGGTCGTCATGCCGTGATTCTAGGGTTGGCGGCGCGTTTGCGTCCGCCACTCGATGATGCCAAAGAGCATGCAAGCACCGAACAGAAAGACATGGCAAATCACACCAAAGACCACGGCATTCAGCCCTTGGAGGCCGCCCCCGTAGACGGGGTTGGGGTCTTGGGATGCAGCCAGCCACTCAATTCCTTGCCAAACGCCCCCGATCGCCGCTAGCAACGAAACCAACGACCAGAACATCCACTCGGGCATGGCTCGGGGGAGCGCGACCAGCACTCCGTAGAGGCTGCCCCAGTACCAAAGTGCCAGGAGGAGGAACAGCGATTGCTGGTGGAGTGCCGTCAGACCGACGACTGAAAACGACAACCCGATGAGCGGCGCTGCAACGACCGCCCACCACGGCCATGGGGAAAAAGGAATCGAGGGCGCGACCAAAGGCAGACCGCACTCGGCACAAAGTCGCGCCTCAGGCAACGGCCGCATGTCATAGAAACAGTTAGCACAGACACCGGGTTCGACACTGATCACATCGGGGAATGCGCGCCGGAGAAGCAGGATGCCGATCATGCTCAGCAGCGGCACAAACAGAAAGAAGCATGCCATCATCCAAGCGGCCCCCGCACGTCACAGCCTCCACAGACTGCTCGCCCACGTCAGCCCCGCCCCGAACGCGACGAACATCACCACTTGTCCCTCGCGGCACTTGCCGGCCTTGCGCAGCTCGTCGAAGCAGAGCGGCACCGAGCCCGCCGAGGTGTTGCCGATGCGGTCGATGTTGACGTAGAGCTTGTCGGTCGGGATGCCGAACTTTTCGCGGGCGGCCTCGAGGATGCGGGCGTTGCTCTGGTGACACACGAACATGTCAACATGTTCCGCCGTCATCCCCGCCTTGGCAAGCGTCTCGGCGATCACCTCCTGGAAGCGCGTCACCGCGAACTTGAAGACCTCGCGCCCGTTCATCTGCAGGCATCCGGGCTTAGCGATCGTCAGGTCCGCCCCTTCGGGGATGTCCACACCGCTGCCGGGCATGTACAGCTCGCGCCACCCGCGGCCGTCCGCCTTGTTCACCTGCGCCAGGCACCCCTTGGTCGCATCGTCCGTCGCCCGCAGGACCACTGCGCCGGCCGCATCACCAAAGAGAATGCATACCCCGCGGTTGGTGAAGTCCACCAGCGACGAGACCGTGTCGCACCCGATCACGCCGATGGTCTTGTGACGCCCGCAGCGGATCAGGTCGTACGCGGTGTTAAGCGAGAATAAAAACCCGCTGCACGCGGCTCCCAGGTCCCACGCCGCGCAGTATCCCGCTCCGAGTTCGGCCGCAACCAAGCATGCCGTGGACGGGCACCGCATGTCCTGGGAGATGGTGCCGCAGATCAGCAAGTCCATCTCGTCGGGGCGGATCCTGGCATCCTCGATCGCGCGGCGCATGGCGTTCAGGCAGAGCGTCCGGTTGCTCTCACCCTTGTTCTGGTCGCAGATGTTCCGTTTGCGGATGCCCGTCCGCTGGAAGATCCACTCGTCGCTGGTGTCCACGATCGTCGCGATCTCGTCGTTGGTCACCACCCGTGACGGCAGCGCCGACCCCGAACCGAGAATGCGCACACCCAGCGCGGGCGGGATGGACGGAACTGTGCGTGGGGCTGGAGCTGTGGAAGTCATGCGTCAAACAGGATATCGCCGCGCGCGGCCTTCATCGCCCCTCGCGTGCAAACCCCGAACAATTCAAAGGTGCCGCCGCGTCACTCGGCCATCGCGGGCGTGCGGCCCATGGCCTTCTCGACCTCGGCCAGCCGCGCCACGATCGCGTCG
>JBOHNM010000141.1:0-10998 GCA_050730675.1 Phycisphaerales bacterium
GCTCACCGAGCCCGTCCCACGTGCAGAGGCCTGACACTTCGAGCACACCCGCGAGCTTCATCCCATCCAGCGGCGTCTTGAACGCCACCCGTACCGGTCGTGTGAACAGGTAATCCGGATCGTTGATCTCTGCGCCCGCGCCGCCCGATGCCGCGGCCATCATCATCATGTCCATCGCGTTGATCGACCCCGCGCTTGCCGCGGCATCCATCCCCGCCATCTGATCGCCGCCACCGGCCATCATCGCATCACCGCCGCCGCCAAGCTGCGGGATCGCGGGCTTGCCACCCGTGTTGATCCGTAGCAACTCGAACTTGTCGAGCCGCATGTTGCGATCGGAGTCCTTGTACGCAATGTCGTTATCGAAGCGGATGGTGAACGCGCGATACCCCGGCTGCACGCGGATCGGCGTGCCGATCGCCACGCGGTGCCACTTGGTTGTGGCCAGCCGCCCAGTTGTTGCCGGGTACTGCGCGCCGTCGATCTGCAGGCCGATCGCCGGTAGCCCGGCCCCGCCGACGTCCCCCGCCGCCGTCACAATCAGTTGATACCACCCCGCCTCGGTCACCTCGGGCGTGTACGTCACCGCCGGGTCGCTCGCGGCGTGGTTGGTGAATTTCCCGCCCGAGCATTTCGGGTCGCTCTGCACCTGGATCCGCCCGCGGTTCTGCCCCAACGGGCGCGAAGCGTTGGCGAATTCCTCCGCCTCCTCGTCCACCAGTTCACCCGCCGCCGGCGTCACCACGTGCAGTTTGATCGGCTGGCCACGCTGCTCTGCACCGCCGCTACTGATCGCGATAGGGGTAACGGTCAGGTCACCGGGCTTGAGGGCCGCGCCCGGAATCGTGTACACCCCGCGGATGCTTGGTGTCTCGTCTCGAGACGATACTTCGTCCGCCTCGATCCGCGTTCCGTCCGACAACTCGAGTTTCACCACGCGTCCGCGCAACACCGCGTCGCCGTCATCGAACCACTCGACTCCGACCCCAATCCCCGTTTCGCCGCTCGGCCAAACCCACGCCCCGGCGACCGGCGTCACAATCCGCGGCGTTTCGCTCAGCTCTTCGCGCGGCGCTGGCGTGGTGCTTGTGTTCACCTTGAGGGCCAGTCGGCCTCCGCCGTCGCTCGCCAATGCGCACTCACCCGCTTCAAGGCCGCGAAGACGCACGAATCCCAGCTTCTCGCCGGCCAGCAGCCGTCCTTGACGCACGATCTCGACCTTGCCCTTGCCAGCCTCGCTCTTGAACGGCACGGCCATGTCGGACGTGGGGGGCTGCTCAACGCGGAAGGGGACCACTATCGCGCGGCCGACGGGCACAACCGTGTGTAATACGTCGAATGTCACCGCCATGGCCCGCGTCTCGGGCTGGGTCGTTGGGGCGGCCGCGGCAGTGGTCTTCGTTTCGGGCTCAGCGCCCGTCGCGGGTGTGCCTAGGGGCACAGCAGCAGCCGCGGCGATCAGCAGCGTGCGGACGGTCAGGACGCGGCGTCCGTGCTTCGGCGTCATGCGTACCTCCAGCGAACCCCTTTGAGCATACCCGCACCGGCCCCGCCCGCCACCGAACCGGCCTTCCACCTATCCGTACAAGCTATTACGGAGCAGGGTGTTACGAATTGCAACCCCGAACGGTGGGTGGCATCTCATTTTCCGCAGACTCGCGACGTGCTGTACATCTTTGGCCGCGGCACGGCTACCCCTGTCCTTTTAGAGCCGGTTCCGTCAGACCAACCCCGTTGAAACCCTTGGAATTCGCATCCAATCCCCGCACCTGCCGATACACTTGACATCCGGGGTCGTCCGACCCCCTCGTGGCCACTTTTTGGAGACACCCCGTATGACCCGCCAGCTCATGCTCGTCCCCCTCGCGCTCATCGCCTGTGCCGGCCTTGCTATGGCTGGACAGCCCACAGCCAAGCCGGCGAAGCCCGCCGACACCACCACCAAGGCACCCGCCAAGCCCGAGGCGACCCTGAAGGTCGGCGACAAGGCCCCGGCCATCGCCGTTGACAAGTGGGTCAAGGGCGAGCCCGTCAAAGGCTTCGAGAAGGGCAAGGTCTACGTTGTCGAGTTCTGGGCCACTTGGTGCGGCCCCTGCATCGCCATGATCCCCCACATGACCGAGATGCAGAAGAAGTACAAGGACGTCACGTTCATGTCGATCGCTGCCAGCGAACGCATGCCCAAGGACGGCGCCGACAAGCGCCTCGAGAACGTCGAGAAGTTCGTCAAAGACCAGGGCGACAAGATGGGCTACCGCGTCGGCTACGACAGCAAGCGCGCTATGGGCACCTCCTACATGACCGCCGCCGGCCAGAACGGCATCCCTTGCTCGTTCCTCGTCGATGGCGAGGGCAAGATCGCTTGGATCGGCCACCCCTCTAAGCTCGAGGCCGAGCTCGAGAAGATCGCCGCCCCCAAGAAGGTCGCCTCCAAGTAATCCAGTTTGACCTGTTCACCACAAAGGCCCGGCATCCGCCGGGCCTTTTTTCATTCCCGTGCCTCCTCGCCGCCGCACGCCCTCGCCCTCTATGCTCTCGACGCATGTCTGAAACTCTCCACGCCCCGACGACCGAATTCGAGAAACTCGACCGCTGTGCCGACCTCGACCACCGCCCGCGCGTCCTGCTCGGCAAGATGGGCCTCGACGGCCACGACCGCGGCGTCAAGGTCATCGCCCGCGCCCTGCGCGACTCCGGCGTCCATGTCATCTACAGCGGCCTTTGGCAGACGCCGCGCTCCCTCGCCATCTCCGCCCGCGATGAGGACTGCGATGTCATTGCGGCCAGCATGATGAGCAACAGCCACCTTGTGCTTGGCCCGCGTCTGGTCCAGGAAGTGAAAGAACTCGGCCGCCCCGACATGCCCGTCTACATGGGCGGCATCCTCCCCCAGGAAGACCTCCCCAAGCTCAAATCCCTCGGTATCGCCGAGTGCTTCACCACCGACACTGGCCTGCTCGACATCGTCAACGCTGTTCGCGGCGCCACCAAGAAGCTCGCCGAGCGCGTCCCCTCCGAAAACCCCACAGCCCAGCTCTCACGCGACATCTCCCTTATGCACGCCGGCCGCCCGGTCCGGTCGGGCGTTCAGCGCCGCCGCCCCAAGCGCGTCGTCGGTGTCACCGGTTCACCCGGTGCGGGCAAGTCCACGCTGGTCGCCGCGCTCGGCAGCGAGTACGCCCGGCGCGCCAAGGACAACGCCGCCCTCGGCCGCGTCGGCGTCGTCGCCTTCGACCCCATGAGCCCACTCACCAGCGGCGCGCTCCTGGGCGACCGCCTCCGCGTCGACTTCAACAACCTCGACGAGGCCATCTTCTACCGCTCCCTCGCCATCGGCGGCGAGGACTACCACGGCCTCGACGACATCATCCAGTTGATCGGCGGCGCAGGCTTCGACACCGTCTTCGTCGAGACCGTCGGCGCGGGTCAGAACGAGACCAAGATCCGCAAGCACGTGGACAAGACCGTGGTCATCCTTACGCCCGGCATGGGCGACGCCGTGCAGATGGACAAGGCCGGCATCCTCGAGATCGCCGACGTCTTCGTCTGCAACAAGGCCGATTACCCGGGGCAGAATGAGCTCGTCCGCAACCTGCGCGATGTCGCCGGCCGCAAGCCCGTCCTCGAAACCGTCGCCACGATGGGCAAGGGCGTGCCGGAGTTGCTTGATCTGCTTGTGTCTTGACGTCGACGCTCCGCAAGCAATCCGCCCGAGCGTTGCCGGATCGCCGAATCCGCCGCACAGAACGAGCATCCAAGTCTTCGTACCAGCCGAAGGATGCTCATTGTCGGCCTTACCCGCTTCAATCCGCGCCGATCCGCGTTCATCCGCGGTAACCTCCCCTCTGATGGTCGCACCAGCCCCCACCGCGCAAGTCGACGCCCACACCATGCAGTGCATGGAGGTCTGGGGCGGTTTCGGCGTTTCCAACAGCGGCGTCCAGATGCCCGGCATCGACGCCTGGGTCTTCTCCCGCCCCTACGCCGACTCGCACGAGGGCGGCGATGTCCACTACGTCTCCTCCTGCGGCACCGGGCGCATCAGCCGAGTCCTCCTCGCCGATATCTCCGGCCACGGCGCCCAGGTCGCCGACCTTGCCAAAACACTCCGCTCGCTCATGCGCCGCTACGTCAACTTTGTGGACCAGCAGAAGTTCGTCGAACGTCTCAACGCCGAGTTCTCTTCGCTGACGCAGATGGGCCTCTTCGCCACCGCCGCCATCGCCACCTACTTCGGACCCAGCGGCACCCTCAGCGTCTCCAACGCCGGCCACCCGCGCCCGCTCCTCTACAACACCGCCAGGAAATCCTGGCGCATCCTCACCGAGGAAGCCAGCAAGCCTCCGACCGGTCTCTACAACCTTCCGCTCGGCCTGGTTGATGACACCGCCTACCCATCGATCGACCTCAAGGCCATGCCCGGCGACGTCGCCATCTTCTATTCCGATTCGCTCATCGAGGCCCCGATCGGCGCCGGCCGCCTGCTCGGGCAGGAAGGCCTCCTCGACCTCGCCCGCACACTCGACACCTCCAGTCCCGCCACGCTCACCAGCCAACTCTTCGAGACCGTCCAGAAGCGCTCGGGCGTCGATGATCTCGGCGACGATGTCACCATCCTCGTCCTCCGCCCCAACGAGACTGACGCCGAATCTCCCCTGGGCGAGCGTCTCCGCGCTCAGCTCCGATTCTACGCGATGGTCGGCCGCAGCTTTCTCCCCGGCGGCGAGGCCGCGCCGTGGCCGGAGATGTCGAAAGAGAACATCCTCGGCGAGATCATCCCCGCGTTCGCGCGTTCGTATGGCGCGCACGCCATCGAGTTCTGACCCGGGGAAATCCCGAGCGGTCACCCGGTTGTTCATCATCAGAACTGTGAACTTCTGCGAGTGTCGTGTGTTCCGGGAACCATCACCACGACCCCGGCGGATGTTCTCGCGCCGGCCCTACTCATGGGTGTGCAGCCGCCGGCGCTCGTGGTTTCCATATCTCGTTGACACGTGTTCGCGATGGAGAGTGAACCGCGAGGTTGTGCTGCGCGCCCAAGGAATCTCCCTCATGGCACCGACGCCCACCGTTGCCGTCTTCATCTCGTTTGCCCTCGCCGCCCCGGCGCTGGCGCAGGTCGGCGCACCGTTCACGCAGCTCATCGACGATTTCTCGCAAGGCGCATTCTCGCGTGCCTCAAGCTGGACCTCGCCCGGCGCTCAGGTTGACCAGCCCGGCCTCAACGTCCTCGGCGGTCGCCGGCTTTCCAATTTGGTCATTCTCCCACCCAACTCTTCGTTCGGTTCGCAAATCGCCGGCATCATGTCCGTGGACACGTCCAACACAGGCACCTTCAGCTTCAGTGAGGCGAGCTTCGCTCTTCCCACGAGCGTTGTGGTTGTCGGCTACCGCGCCGCGGCCCTCGGCACCATCTCCAACATGATGGCCAACCTCAACTTCCCGGGCACGCACGGTGTCGCGGTGGACTTCCTCAGCCTCAGCGCCCCGATCTTCGTGCAGATCGAGCTTGCCACCATCGCCCCCGGCCAGTCCGGTCGCGCCGTCTGGCAGGGCACGATTAACCCAGCAGCAGGAAACGAACCCTTCCGCTTCCGCACGACCTGGAGCCAGTACACCTTTGATGCGGGATTCACGCTCTCGCAGGTGGACCAGATCTTCGTCATGTTCCGTCCCGCTCCCGGCTCCTCGGCCACCCTCGGCGCAGTGGGCATCTCCCCCAGCCCCTCCGCCGCGGCCCTGCTCGGCCTCGCCGCATGCACCGCGATGCGGCGCCGCCGCAACTGACCTCGCTCCGATGCCTGTGTGCTGAACTCCGTCGCCGCTCCGGTGCGCTGGCCCACAGCGCACCGGCGGCACGGGGTCTGTTCAAATCGAATGTCACGCGTTGGAATTTCGCGGCGCTCTTATGGGCAGTTCGCCGCAAAGAACGCGTCCAGGAACGCGATCAGGTCGTCGGCCGAGAGCTGCCCATCCGGCGCCGGCGCGCCGCCGAGGCTCGCGATGTCCGCGACCGCGATGCTCGACGCGAAGAACCCGTTGAGGAACGCGATCAGGTCGTCCGCCGTCACGTGGTTGTCGGGGCCGAGCCCGCCGCCCAGCGAGGCCACGTCCGCGGCTCCGCATATCCCTTTGACACGCACGTAGAACGTCGAGGTGGTGGTTGTGAGGTCCGGTGATGTCGCCGTCACCGTCACCGGCACCGTCGCGGCCTTGTTCGCCACCGGCGTCAGCGTCACCGTTGCGCCGCTCACCGACGTCGTCAGCACCGTCGCGTCCCCGCTCACCGCGCTGAACGTCAGCACCTGCACGCCCGTCACCGGCGTGATCGACAGGCAGTTGAGCCAGTTGCTCGGCGTCAGATCCGGAGAGCTCGCCGTCAGATCCGGACATGGCACGCTGTTGAACGTGCCGGCGGCGAGGTTCCAGATCGGAATCGCCGCGAGTTGATCGATCACCGTCATCCCGTTGCCGATCACCCGCGCAAACACCGTGAACCCGCCGTTCTGGTTGTTCAGGTTCGTCGAGTTGTCCGCCAGGCTGAAGAAGTACTGGCACGTCGCCGTGTTCGGCCCCGTACCCAGCTTCGCCATCGCCAGCGTCCCGCGGATGTTGCTCAGCAGCGGCACCTCCGCCCCGTTGTACTCGTTCATAATCTGCGGATCGGTCACGACCGCGGCGCCAGCGGCATTGTTCGTCGTCGGCAGCTTGAAGCCGCCCCCCTGCAGCACAAATCCGGGCACCAGTCGGTGCATCACCGTGTTCTGGATGCTGTTGTTCGCCGACGCCGGTCGGTTCACGTAGTTCATGAAATTGGTCGTCGTGATCGGCCGACGCGCGTTGAGCAGCGCCACATCCACCGATCCCAGGTCCTGCCCCGGTAGCGCGCCGGCGCCCTTGGTGAAGTGGAACCGCAGAACGCTCGTCCCCGGGTCGCTGAAGCTCGCGCCCACATCCACCGCCTCGGCCGGCGCGGTGTTCAGCATTGCGCGGTTGGCAATCGGCGTCACCGATGTCGGCGTCGCCAGCGCACTCGCGCACACGCCGCACGCGGCCAGCAGCGAGACAACGGGAACTGCACGGTTATTGGTCGTCAAAGACATCGTCTCAAAGCCTCCAAAGCCGATTCTGCATCGGCTCGAAATTATGGCCTGTCTTCCCGCGCCCGCCCACGCGCGGCGCTCAAGTTGGGGTGCGAGACCGTCTGTACGGGCGCGCCGCACCACCCGGTTGAGCATCCCCCCGCGTGTTCATCACAAACCCGCAGGTTTCCCACCCCCGCCCCCTATACTCCCGCCCTTTCTTTCCCCGAACAGGCAGGAAGCCACCATGATCCTCCGCTCGCACAACTGCGGCGAACTCCGCGAAGCCCATATCGGCAAGACCATCAGCCTGAACGGCTGGGTCAACTCCTACCGCGACCACGGCAACCTCGTCTTTATCGATATCCGCGACCGCTACGGCCTCACCCAACTCGTCATCGACAAGTCCGACGTCTCCTCCGAACTCATGGACCTCGGCAGCCGCATGCGCAACGAGGATTGCATCGCCGTCACCGGCACCGTCCGCACCCGCACCGGCGGCGAAAACCCCAAGCTCAGCACGGGCAGAATCGAGATCGTCGTCACCGCCCTCGAACTCCTCAGCAAGACCGATACGCCCCCGTTCCTTCCCGATGACCTCGGTACTCTGCCCGGGGAAGAAACCCGCCTCAAGTACCGCTACCTCGACCTGCGCCGCCCCGCGATGCAGAAGATCCTCGCCACGCGCCACAAGGTCTATAAGACCGTCCGCGCCTACTTCGACGAAAACGGCTTCCTCGAGGTCGAGACGCCCATCCTCTACAAGTCCACCCCCGAGGGCGCACGCGAATTCCTCGTTCCCTGCCGCAACATGCCCGGCACGTTCTACGCATTGCCGCAGAGCCCTCAACTCTTCAAGCAGATCCTCATGATGAGCGGCTGCGACCGCTACCTGCAGATCTGCCGCTGTTTCCGCGACGAGGACCCCCGGGCCGACCGCCAGCCCGAGTTCACGCAGATCGACCTCGAGATGTCCTTCGTGCGTCGCGAGCAGATCATGAACATGATGGAGGGCTTCGTCCGCCGCCTCTGGAAGGACATCCTCGGTTATGAGGTTCCGCCCCTCCAGCGCATGAGCTACCGCGACGCGATGGAGACCTACGGCATCGACCGCCCCGACACCCGCTACGACCTCAAGATCATCGATATCTCCGACTTCGCCGCCAAGACCGATTTCGGCGTCTTCAAATCCGCCTTGGAAAAGGGCAAAGACCGCCCGAAATTCAACTCCAAACGCGGCGTCGTCAAGGCCCTCCGTGTCCCCGGCGGCGCCGACAAACTCACCCGCAAGATCACCGACGGCTACACCGAGTTCGGCAAGGGCTTTGGCGCCGGCGGCGTCGCCGTCGTCAAATGCATCAAGGGTGAGGACGGCCAACCGAAGCTCGATACCGGCATCGCCAAGTTCCTTGAGCCGCACAAGGCCGAGTTCCTGAAGGCAGTGGGGGCCCAGGTCGGCGACACCGTCCTCTTCGTCGCCGACACCTACTCCATCGCCACCAAGACCCTCGGCGAACTCCGCCAGAAGGTCGCGCGCGACATGGACATGGTCCCCAAGCCGGGCGCTGAGGGCGGCCCCGGGGGGTGGAACTTCCTCTGGGTCATCGACTTCCCGATGTTCGAGAAGAACAAGGAAACCGGCAAGTGGGTGGCCATGCACCACCCCTTCACCGCGCCACTCGACGACCAGCGCGACCTCTTCGTCAACGCCGACGTCAGCAACGACGACGCCATCGAGTCGATCCTCTCCGCCGGCTACGACATCGTCGTCAACGGCTCCGAGATCGCCGGCGGCTCCATCCGCATCCACGATCGCGCCGTCCAGTCCAAGGTTTTCCAGCTTCTCGGTCTCACCCCCGAGCAGGCCAAAGAGAAGTTCAGCTTTCTCCTCGAGGCCCTCTCGTACGGCGCTCCGCCCCACGGCGGCGTCGCCTTCGGCCTCGACCGCCTCATCATGCACCTCTGCGGCACAGAGAACATTCGCGACGTCATTGCCTTTCCCAAGACGCAGATCGGTGCCGACATGATGACCCGCGCCCCCTCCTCAGCCACCGACAAGCAGCTTGCTGACCTCCACGTCAAGAGCACGTGGGAGCCAAAGAAGATCTAACACTCGGCTTACGATCGGGTAGTGTGTATTGGAATTGCGCAAAGGTCAGATAATCATCAGAATCTGACTTGCACCTGCATGGGTTATCTGGTACTGTGACATTCGACTGAGAGACCCGCGCCGTGATGGCGCGATAACCGAGGAGTAGAGAGACATGAATCGCATTATTGCGTCGTCGTTTGGTGTACTGGCTTTGGCCACGGCCGCTCAAGCTGACTTGACTGCCTACGTCACGGTCACCGCCAGCAGCAGCGCCGGTACCGCCAGTTGGACCAGCCAAGCCACGCCGGTCTTCGACACCGACGGCAACGCGCATTGGGCTTGGACCCCTGCGGGCGGGGCGTCGATGAACGATCCCACCAATTCCAACCAGGTCGGCACCATCCGTTGGCTCGTCACCGACTACAACGAAGACCCGATCGTCAACCTGAACTTCGCCGTCACCGCCGGTGGCTTGCCGACGCTCTTCACCATCACTTCGGGCCTGCTTGGCTTCGCCCCCATCGTCGGCGAAGCTCGTGCCACCGCCGCCATGACCCTCACCGAGTCCGACGAGATCGGCGTGGCGTCCACAACGGGTGCCTATCTCGGCGGCACCGCCTCGTACCAGGCGAACTTGAACGGAGCCATCCCCGCAGGCCTCCCGTTTGCGTTCCTGGTGCGCAACCTCGCCGCTACGGCGACAACCAGTGACAGCACCACCGAGTCGTCCCCCTTGGTCGGGTTCACTCCCGTCGGTGTCGTTTTCTCCATGCAGTCGCAGTTCTCCTTCACCCTCTCGGCCTTCGACCAGGCCTCCGGCACCAGCAGCTTCGTCGTCCGTGAAGTCCCGGCCCCCTCGGCCGCCGCCCTCATGGGCCTCGGCGCACTGGCGCTCGGCCGTCGCCGTCGCTGATCGATCCAATCGTCATGATTGCACCAATGGGCGGGAGCTTCGGCTCCCGCCCATTTGCTTTTTGTCCTCGTCAGCACCGGGATTCCAGTTTTGCGTGCCGGACCACGCTCGTCCGCGCATCCCACCCATCCAGCAGTCTCTCTCGGGGTGAACGCCGCGCCGCGCGGCCTGGCCAATGGGAGTGCCCTCATGCTCCGACTTACCGTGCTCGCATGCTTCCTCGTCGCTTCAACGACGGCCGCGACGACCTGTGCCGCGCCCCCGGTCATTCTCGGCGACGCCATCACTGTTCAGGCTTCCAGCGCCTCAGGAACGGCCTCATTGGTCATCCCCGTTGCTTCGCTCACGGTGCTCGGCGACACTGCGGATTTCAGGTTCCCCCAGCCCCCTGCCTCACACATCCTGTTGATCGCCGACGGCGGCACGGCCGAAATCGCCATACTCAGCGGCCTCAACGTTGAGTTCACCGGCGAGTCCTCCATCCGCCTCGGCTTCGACGCCTACGCCGGAAGCAGCGCCACCCAGTTCACCATCACCAGCGGCAAGCTCTCACGCACGCAGACGCCCGCAGCCTTCGCTGGTGCCAATGCCTCTGTTGTCTTCCACGATGTGAACTTGAACGGGGGCTCGTTCAACGGTTCCTACGTCTTCCCTTCGCCACCGATCATGGTCGAATACGCCTACGGCGCGTTCTACAACGACAATTCACCTCTCGCGCCGTCGGTCGGTTTCCTCCTCGCCCCCCTCTACCTGAACTTCAACCACGTGGCCTTAGGCGAGGGCCGGTTCCCGGCTAGCGGCGATCTTGTGCCGTTCGATCAGCCCGTGAATCAATTCCACGCCGCCTTCAGCTTCACGCTTTCGGCCTTCGACTCGGCCCGGGCCAACAGCCTCTACACCATCACCCCTTC
>JBOHNM010000142.1:0-10947 GCA_050730675.1 Phycisphaerales bacterium
GTGTGCGTTGGACTGGGGGCGGACGACCCCGGGCCGGCCAAGACTTTTCCGATGGACCCAGTTCTGTTGGTAGCAGGGACCGAGAAGGAGGGCGACCCCAAGTGGTTCGTGGACCGCGGCGGGTTCCGTTACACGTTCGCCGATGAGGCGTCGCGGGTGAAGTTCGAGGCGTCGCCGCGGCAGTACGAGATCGCCGACGGCGGTGCGTGCGCGCGGATGGGGCCGCTGAGCGGGGCGTGCTCGGTGCAGAACTGGGCGGTGCATGGGGGGACGATCTATGTGTTCGCCTCGCCGCAGTGCCGCGCGGCGTTCATCAAGTCGCCGGAGAAGTATCTGGAGAGCGAAGAGCCGAAGCCGACGGTTGGTGAGAAGGAGGCGGCACGCGGGCGGGAACTGCTGGAGAAGGCCGTGGTGTGGATGGGCGGGCGCGAGCGGATTGCGGCGCTGAAATCAGTGCGGGAGAGCGCGACGCGGACGGTGCAGTCGGGCGGGAAGGACTACCGGCAGCGGCAGACGGTCGAGCTGGTGATGCCCGGCGGCTACTGCAGCACGGAAGCGTGGGATGACTCGGCGTGGGCGTCGGCGTGCGAGGGGGAGCGCGGGGCGGTGAAGAGCTCTCGCGGCGTCACCGAGTATGCGCCGTCGCAGGTGGCGGCGCTGCGGCGCCAGCAGGGGCATCACCCGCTGGTGATCATGGCCGCGGCGGCACGGGGCGGGCTGGCGTGCGGGGCCGCTGGGAAGGATGAGCTGGACGGGGTCGCGGTCGAGCTGGTGGATGTGTGGATGAACGGTGCTGTCACGAGGATGTGGATCGATCCGGCGAGCGGGCGTGTGCTGCGGATGAGGTTTCGCGGGCGAGGGCCGAGCGCGACGATGGGGATCGTTGAATTGACAGCGACGCGGTACGCATCGGCCGGGGGCGTGACGTGGCCGACCGGGTGGACGGCGAAGTTTGAGGGGAAGGATGCGCCCGACCTGGCGCGGCCCGTAGACAGCGTTGAAGTGAATGCCGACATCGACACGAAGGCGTGGTTTGCCAAGGGCGACAAGTAGCACTGACCGCGAGCTTACTTGGCGGCGACGGGCTGGGCGCAGATGGCCCGGAGCGCGGTGGTGATGGCCTGCACATCGGCCTCGGTATTGAAGGGGCCGTAGCTGAAGCGGGTGGCGCCGTGGCGCGAGGGGTCTGCGTGGTTGGCGTCCTCGCGCGTGCCGAGGGCGGCGTGGGCGAGGGGGGCGCAGTGGAGGCCGGAGCGGGTGAGGATGTTGTGGTCGCGCTCGAGGGCCGCGCCGAGGTCGGTGGGTGAGAGGGTGTCGTGGACGATGGAGAAGACGCCGACGCGGGCCTCGGGGGTAGTGGGGCCGAGGAGGCGGAGGCCATGGGGAGCGGAGTCACCGGTGAGGGTGTCAAGGGTGAGACGGATGAGGTGGAGTTCGTGCTCGCGCGTGCGCGGGCCCTGGTCGAGGAGCCACTGGACGCCCTCGGAGAGGCCGACGATTCCCACGGCATTGTGCGAGCCGGGCTCGAAGCGGTCGGGGAGGTGGGTGGGCATGGCCTCGAGTTCGCTGCGGAAACCGGTGCCGCCCTCGCGGAGGGTGTCCATCGCGTTCTCGATGCCGGGGCGGATGTAGAGGCCGCCGGTGCCGGTGGGGCCGAGGAGGCCCTTGTGGCCGGGGAAGGCGAGGAGGTCCACGTGCATGGCACGGACATCCACGGGGATGTGCCCGAGGGACTGGGCGGCGTCGAGGAGGAAGGTGACACCACGTTCGCGGCAGATCGCGCCGAGTTCGGCCGCGGGCTGGATGGTGCCGGTGACGTTGCTGGCGTGGTTGATGGCGACGAGGGCGGTGTGCGGCGTGAGCGCGCGGCGGAGGTCGTCGGGATCGACCAGGCCCGTGGCGGGATCGATGGGGAGGCGGGTCTGGGTGATGCGGGCGGGGTGTTGTTCCACTAAGGCGTTGAAGGGGCGGAGCGCGGAGTTGTGGTCGGCCTCGCTGGTGATGAGGTGAATCGGTGAGGTCGTCGTGCGCAGGCGGCGGTGGACGATGCCCTTGATCGCGAGGTTCATCGCGTCGGTGGTGTTGAGCGTGAAGACGACGTGCGTGGTGGGGGAGGGGGACTCGCCGTTGATGAGCGTGTTGATGCGGGCGCGGCAGCGGTCGATGAGGCGGGCGGTCTCGCGAGCCTCGGGGTAGCTGCCGCGGGCGGGGACGCCGAGCGTGCGGGCGTAGTCGGCCATGGCCTGCGCGACGGGGGGGGGCTTGGGGAAGCTGGTGGCGGCGTTGTCGAGGTAGAGGCGGGATGGGGGCATTGGGGGATGGTATTGCGGGCGGCTTCCAACGTCTTACTTACTTCTTTGCTTCAGCTTCGATGCGGGTCGGTGTAATCCCGCGTCGCCGCGTGGTCGATCGTCATGACGGTGCGGCCTTGACCGTGCGTCACCGGAACCGAAACCCCGCCGTGGTTCTGGTCCACGTTCACCTGGACCACCTTGCCGATGGCCGCGCCCCGTACATCGATGTGGCCCGCTGCTGGATCCATCGCAGGTGGTCCTTCCTGTCAGGCGTTGATGCCGCCTTCGTTGTGGCCGACGTTGATCTGCTTGGCGGTTGTCACCGTCGCCCCGCTGAGGTTCATCGAACCCAGTGTGCCGACGTTCACGGTCGCGACCTGCTGTGTGTATTCGTTCACAATCTGTTGCACCTGCGGTGCGAGTTCGGGACGGGCGCTCAGCGCCCTCTCCGCGAGGGCTTTGACTTCTGTGGGCTTGGGATCCTCCGTCCAATTCAGTGCGCCCTTGATCTTGCCCCAGGCACCTTTCGCGAGTTGCGTGGCGCCCTCTTTGGCGGCATCGACGGCGACAGCGGACAATCCGGCAACGGCGGCAGCGATGATTTCGTTCATGGGGTCTCCGATTGTCCGAGTCTATCAGGGATATCTGTGCAGCGATCCCGAATCTCTGCGAATTCCGAATGCCGGGGCTGCTGCTCCAGGTACCCCCGCTCAAGGCAGACGGAACACACGGCAATATGCCGCAGATGCGAGTCGAGAGTCTGATCCTCAGCTGGGTTGTCGAGACATGACCGGCTGTACCGCCGGCGGCGCGCCGAGCGAGATTCGATTATTCTCTTGTCATGGACGATGGCCCGCCGCGCGATGCTCCGCGAGACTTGATCATGACCGCCGTGGCGATGGGGATCATGGCGGCGATGGCGTTTGCGGTTGCCGCGTGGTGTGCGCAGGGGGCCGAGGCGCTGGACCACGACATCGGGACGTACGGGCGGATGCGCGGGACGACGCGGATGACGGTCTTGCTGTGGGGCGGGCTGCTTTTGAGCGGAGGGTTCGGGGCGGTGCTGGCGTGGGGTGCGCTGCGGGCGGTGTGGGCGGCCGTGAAGCAGCGGCGGGAGTGAGGGCATTCACGCCTGTGGCACTGAGGTGCGGCGTGAGAAATGGAACACGCGTGTGTGTGCTTGGGCGCACAGGCTTCGGTCCGCCCGCCCCAACGTTCAAAGCAACGTAGGGGCGGGGCACCCGGCAAGTAGGCCGGGAACGCGGCGCCGAGGGCAACCGCGTTCACTGGGGTGACCTCAAGTCACACCCTTGACGAGTTGAGCCACCATGTCGAGGGACGCTCGCCGCCGGCTTACGGCGTGAAGACCAGGTCGCCGGTCTCGCTGAAGCCGCGGTTGTCGACCTCGTTGAGTTCGTTGATGACGCCGCCGTTGTCGAGGAACAGGCCCAGGCGGTACGTCCCCGGCACCACCAGCGGGAGCGTGTCCCAATCGATGTTGCCGCTGACGAGGCCCGAGTCGCTGAAGCCGGCGGCGTAGGCCCGCGTGAAGACGACGATGTCGTCCGCATCACCGAGGATGTTGTTGCTGGAGAGGCGGATCTGCACGGTGAACGGGGCGAGGGTCGCGGGGAGGCCGGCGCGGTAGAAGACGTAATCGAAGGAGGTGGTGGCGTGTGGCGCCGAGACCGAGACCGGGGTGTTGCCGGTCTGGAACCCGTCGATGGCGAGGTTGACGGGCGGGAGCGTGGCAATGGTGACGGTGGCGGCAACCGCGGGGGTGGCGACGCGGTAAAGCTCGCCGGCGCCGAAGGTCGGCGTGAGGATGACGGTGATCGGCCCGGCGCGGGCGACGACGCGCGGGGCGATGTTCACCACGACGCTCGCCTGCCCCGCGGGGATGATGACCTGGTTCGTCAGAGCGAGGTCGGTGTCGGCGTTGCGGTAATCCAGCCCGTTGCTGGCGGTGCCGGCGATGGAGTAGTTCACCGTCAGTGGGTCGGTGGTGGGGCCGGTGCGGGTGAACCGGAACTGGCCGGGGTTGAGCGGGGTTCCCTCGCGGGTCTGTGCGGCCGCGGCGTCGGTCGCGGTGACGGTGACCAGCGGCTCATTGTCGTTGATGGTGACGGTGGCGGTGGCGGCGGCGCCGGCGCTGTAATCTACCGGCGTGATGGTGACAATGAGCGTCTCGGGGGCCTCGCCGATGATGTCGTTGATGGGGGCGACGTTGACGACCGTGCTGGTGGCGCCCGCGGGGATCGTGACGTTGCCGGTGAGGCCGGTGAAATCCGTGCCGTCGGCGGTGCCGCTGATGGAGTAGAGGACGAAGAGGGCGCTGGTGGTGGGGCCGGTGCGGGTGAAGGTGAAGCGGCCGCCATCGGCGAGTGTCGGTGCGGTGGTTTCGGTCGCGGTCGGGTCGGTGGCGGCGACGGTGACGACGGGCTCGTTGTCGGCGATGTTGACGGTGGCGCGGTTGGTGGCGAGATTGATGGAGTAGCCGGTGCCGCGGGCGAGGGTGGCGATGACGGTCTCGGTGGGTTCGCCGGTGGTGTCGTTGTTGGGGCTGATGACGACGGTGGCGCTGAGAGCGCCGGCGGGGATCATGACGAAGTGGCTGGTGAGGCCGAAGTCGGCGGCTTCGGTGGCGGTGCCGCTCAGCAAGTAGTTGACGACCAGCGGCGCGGTGGTGGGGCCGGTGCGGGTGATGGTGAAGGCGCCGGTGTTGAGCGTGCCGGGGGCGGTGACCTCGGCGGCGGTGGGGTCGCTGGCGGTGATGCTGATGGTGGGGCGGACGACGATGATGCTGGCGGTGGCGGTCGCCACGGTGTTGTTGGTCTCGTTGGACTCGGTGACGTCGCCGTCGGAATCGGCCTGGGCGATGAGGTAGTAGTTGCCGCCGGGCATCCAGGTGGGGACGAGCGCGCCAGGCTGGAACTCGATGGTGAACGACCCGGTTGGCGAAACGAAGCTGCCGATGGGGACGTCGGAGGCATCGAGTGTGGAGTTAGTCGAGAGGAACATGCGGACATCGCCGATCGGGCCGCCGGAGGCGCCGCGGTTGCCGACGCGGATGAAGGGATCGAGCACATCGCCGGGGACGAGGGTGCGGGTGATGGGGAGGAGTGAGATGGTCAGGTCCGGCAGGGCCGCGGGGCCGGGGTTGGTGACGGTGGTGATCGTCGATGCCACGATGGTGTTGTTGGGTTCGTTGCTCTCGGGGACCTCGGTCAAGACGTCGAGCAGGAGCACCGTGCGGTACTGGCCGGCCGGGACGCCAGCGCCGACGGTGATCGAACCGGTGGCCATGGTGGATGAGGCGCCGGCGACCAGCGCCGGGATGTAGCCGTTGCCGAGGAGAACGATGTCCGTGCTTGCGTCGGGGGCGCCGAGCGGTCGGAGGGCGATCGTGAAGTGGGCGACACCTGTGGCGGCGCCTCCGGCGTTGCGGATCGTGAAGGTGGGGTTGATGACCGATCCGGCGGCCATGGTCGCGGGGCCGGTGATCGTTCCCTGGAGATCGGGGCGGGCGATGGTGACGGTGACAGGCTGGACGTAGGCGTTGTTGGCCTCGTTGGTCTCGGGGAAGTCGCGGTCCCAGTCGATCATCGAGATCAATCGGAATGTGCCGTTGGGGGTGTTGCCGGGGATGAGGAAGCTCAGCGGCGCAGTCGAGCTGGTTCCCGCGGGGAGTGTGTCGAACTGCGCGCCGGTGGGCGAAGTGACCTCGATGTCATCTTCGTTGCCCCAGATGGAGTCCACCGAGAGCGCGAAGCGGACGAGGGCGGCCTCGCCGATGGCGACCGTGCCGTTGTTGCGAGCGGTGATGGTGCCGGTGATGGTCTGGCCGGGCTGGAACGTGCCGCCGGTGATGGTGGTGGTGTTGGAGAGTTCGACGGCGGGGGCGGGGACAGTGACGACGAAGCGTGTGGGCGAGTAGAAGGTGTTGTTGGCGGAGTTGAGGTCGACGCCGCTGGGCGTCATGTGGGCGATGAGGTAGTAAATGCCGGCACGGGCCATGTTCGTATCGAGCATGAAGGTGCTGGTGGTGACGTGCTGGGAGGCGCCGATGGGGAGGCCGCCGATGGCGTTGTTGGCGCCGTTGAAGATGACGACATCGTCGGCATCGCCGTAGGTGCTGTTGTCCGAGAGGACAATGCGGAGCGTGGCGGGGTCGGTCAGGAAGGTGCCGGCGTTGCGGTAGTTGACCGAGGCCGTGACGGATGCGCCCTCGAAGGCGGTCATGCCGGGGAGCATGTAGACGCCGGTGATGGCGATGTCGCCGGTCATCATCTGACGCGACTCGAGTTCCTCGAACAGCGGCTCGTCCCGGAATGCGTCACGCAACGGACGGAAATTTCGAGCGGAGGATCGCCCGCCCGTGGCGAGGTAGGCGAGACGGGCGGGGAAAGTACCGGTGTTGTCACAACGCATGCCAGAATGTTACGCGAAACCCCGTTGGTTGGTTGAAATCCGGGCAGATTGGTGCGGATTTCGGGCGTTATTCTGGTGCCAGCTCGGGCATGCAGGGGCATGCAGGTGGTGGCCCGCTCTCCGTCCGTCAGGCCTTCTTCGGCGCCTTGTAGAACGGAATCGGCACAACCTTGGCATCGAGGATGCCCTTGCCGCCGGTGTCGATCTGGAGCTGGGTGTCGGGGGCGGCAAAGTCCTTCTTCACGTAGCCCATGGCGATGGGGTAGCCGAGGGTGGGGCTGGGGCCACCGCTGGTGACGAGCCCGACGGCGGTGCCGCCGGACATGATGGTCATGCCCTGGCGAGCGGCGCGGGGGCCGGGGAGGGCGAGGCCGATCAATTTCTGTGTGGGGCCGCCGGAGTCGCGGGACTTCTTGAGGGCCTCGGAGCCGATGAAGGCTTCGCCGCGCTCGTCCTGGTCCTTGTCGATGGCGATGGCGAAATCGAGGCCGGTGGCGAGGGGGTTGGTCTCTTCGGTGAGTTCGTGGCCGTAGAGGGGCATGCCGGCCTCGAGTCGGAGCGTGTCGCGTGCGCCCAGACCGGCGGGTTTGATGAGCGCGTCGGGGGCCTCGAGGTTGATGTCTTTGAGCAGGAGCTTCATGGCCATGTCGATCATCATCGCGGGGAGGATGACCTCGACGCCGTCCTCGCCGGTGTAGCCGGTGCGCGACACGACGAGCTTGATGACCATGAGGTTCTTGACGGCGAAGGTGTAGCGCTTGAGCGTGGGGATCTCGCGCGAGAACTTGCCGATGAACTCGATCACCTTCGGGCCCTGGATCGCGACCATCGCGGTCTTGGCAGTCTGGTCGTCGAGGTTGACCTTGAGCGCGCCCTGCTCCTTGGCGGCGTTGAAGTGTTTCCAGAGCTTCTCGCGGTTGGAGGCGTTGACCACAACGGTGAAATCGTCCTCGTCGATGCGGTAGACGATCACATCGTCCATGATGCCGCCGGCGGGGTTGCAGACGAGGGAGTAGCGGCAGACGCCGGGCTTCATCTCACGGATACGCCGGGTGCAGAGGCGGTCGAGGAGGCGTCCGGCGTGGATGCCGTTGACGCGGAAGCGGCCCATGTGGGAGACGTCGAAGATGCCGCCGGAGGAACGGACCTGCTTGTGCTCATCGACGAGTGAGCCGACGCCGTTCTTTTTGTACATGATGGGCATTTCCCATCCGGCGAAGTCGACGAACTGGGCGCCAGAGCGGGCGTGGAAGGCGTGGAGCGGGGTGCGCAGCAAGTGTGGCGTCCTCGTATTGGCGGGCCGATTCCCGCCGGACGCCATGATAGCCGGAGGCGGGTTGCGCTCAGGCGGCTTTGCGGGCTTGGGACTGATGTGTTGCCCATGCGCGCACGGCGGGATTGTCTGGCACCGGGCACAGCTCAACGCCGAGGTCGTAGCGGCCGCTCTCGCCGTAGCGGACATCGCGCAGGACGCCGAAGAAGACCTTCGGGGCACCGGTCTTCTGAGGAAGGATCATGGCGAGCACCTGCCCCGCGTACATCACTTTGCGGCAGCGGACGCGGAAGCCGCTCTGACTGAAGTTGGTGCAGGTGCAGGACATGGGGTTGCCGATGACGCAGCCGTTGATCTCGTAGACGGCGACAGGGATCGCGAGATCAACCCGCGCGAGCGCGCGGTTGTGTGGCGGGTCGCGCTTGTCTGGCGACAGGACGCGAGGGTCGGGCGAGGTGGGAGGGATATCGTCGGCCGACCGTGATGGGGGAGTGGGTTGAGTCATAACACATCCGGGGTGTGGTTGAGGGCCGGATGTGTTTCGGCGAGTCGCGGACGACATTGAACTCATGCCGAGGCGAGCGCAGAACTCCCCGCACAATCGGGGGTTCCCCGGCTGGTTATGAACCATTGTGAACGATGGTGTGAGGTGGGATGCGATCAGGCGGCGCGGCGCACGATGCCAAGAGACTCGAGCCACGAGCGGACGGCGGGTGTCTGCGGCGTGGCCTTCATCTGCAGGCCGAGGTGGTATTGGCCGCCCTCGGCGTAGCGGACGTTGCGGACGACGCCGAAGAGGACGCGCGGGGTGCCGGTCTTCTGGGGGACCACGACCGCGAGCATCTGCTCGGCGTACATGACGCGCTTGCAGATGACGCCGAAGCCGCCCTGGCTGATATCGCGGCAGGTCGCCTGGATGCCGGGGCCGACATCGCCGGCGCTGGAGATGTGGTGCGCAACGACGCTGAACTCGACGCTGAGCCGCGTGTGGGCGCGCTGGTGAACGTCCGCGCCATCGGCATCGACGAGCACGCGCGTGCCGCGGGTGCGGGGCTTGCCGCCGCCGGAAGGTATCGATTCAGAAGCCATCACAAACCCCTGAGATAACAAATGGCTCCTCACCCCATCGGCCGCAGAAAGTGGGGGAGTGCAAGCCGATTGCCATGTAAGCGGTTTATTGCGAGGGGCCGTTGGTCCATGGCGCGTTATCGATGAGCCGCGTGCCGCCCGAGCGGGCGGCGATCAAACACCGAAATGGTCCGTTTCCCCGCGCGGCGGGCGTTGGCGGCAACAGTGATGCGGATTCGCGCACAACGGCGTACTCGATATCGAGGGCGGCATCTGCAAGCGTGCGGGCCATGATCGCTTCGGCCGCGGCGGGCGTCGTCTCGGCGCAGGCGTTGCAGAGGGCGAGGCTGATGGCGGCGGCGCGGCGGCGCTGGTCGGGCGCGAGGAAGACGTTGCGGCTGGACATGGCGAGGCCGTCGTGCTCGCGGATGGTGGGGACGGGGACAATGTGGATCGGAGGCTGGAGCTGCACGGTCATGGCGGTGATGACCTGGAGCTGTTGCCAGTCCTTTTCACCAAAGAGAGCCGCGGAGGGGCGAACGAGATCGAATAAGCGGGCGACGACTTGGCAGACGCCCGCGAAGTGGCCGGGACGCCGGGCGTCTTCAAGTTTCGGCTCGGTGGCGACGGGGGGAAGTGGCGGCGTGGGGATCGTCACGCCGGACGGGTAGACGACTTCGGGCCCGGGCGTGAAGACGGCGTCGGCGCCGGCGGCCTCGCACAGACGCAGGTCGGCTTCGAGCGTGCGCGGATAACGGGCGAGGTCGGCGGGGTCGTTGAACTGGGTGGGGTTGACGAAGATGCTGACGATGACGAGGGGGCGGGCCGGATCCGAGTCGCGGAGTTTCGCGGCTTGGCGGACGAGCGCTGCGTGGCCGGCGTGCAGCGCACCCATGGTGGGGACGAAGATGCCGCGGTGCAGCGAAGAGAGCTCGTCGGGCTTGGTCACGACCTTCATGCCCCTAGACTGGGCAATCGCGGGACGGATGTCAAGCCCGCATCGGGAATGACGTGCATGGCGGGCGGGCTGGACAAAGCGGTACGGAAGACTCGGCGTGAGGTGAAGCGTGTCTTCATCCGTCTGGGGCTGGCGCAGCCGTACCAGGAAGAATTTTTCGACGGCTTTGCCGAGGTCGCGAGGGACTCGGCCCGGGTGATTGTGCCGCTGGTGATGGATCTGGTGCGACCGACGAGCGTGGCCGATGTGGGTTGTGGGCTGGGGATCTGGCTGCGCGAGTTCGCTGACGCGGGCGTAAGCGACTACCGCGGGTTCGACGGTGACTACGTGCGGCGCGATCGGCTGGTGATTCCGGTCGAGTCGTTCACGCCGACGGATTTGGCGGCGGGCGTCAAGAGCGACCGCCGATTCGACCTGGCGGTGAGTCTAGAAGTGGCCGAGCACCTGCCGGAAGCGAGCGCGGATCGGTTCGTCGAGAGCCTGACGAAGCTGGCGCCGGTGGTGCTCTTCTCGGCGGCGATTCCGAAACAGGGCGGCACCGGGCACATCAACGAGCAGTGGCCGGCGTACTGGGCGGAGAAATTCGCGACACGCGGTTTCGTAGCGGTCGATTGCGTGCGTCCCGCGGTGTGGACCAACGCCAAGGTCGCGTGGTGGTACGCGCAGAACACCGTGCTGTACGTCGAACGCTCGCGGCTGGCCACGCTGCCGAAGGTCGCGTCGGCGGTGGAGCGGCAGCCGGCGGGCGGGGGGTTGCCGCTGGCGCTGGTGCATCCGCACCCCTACGAGCGCGTGGCGCGGCGGGCCGGTCGGTGAGCGGGCGCGTGTTTGTGCTCATCCCGACGCACACGACGCGCCACCTGGCGTGCTGCCTGGCGGCGCTGGCGCACCAGGCGCGCGCGCCCGACGGCGTGGTCGTTACA
>JBOHNM010000143.1:0-10586 GCA_050730675.1 Phycisphaerales bacterium
CGGCAGCAGCGCGGTGATGGGGCGGCGTGCATCGATGTGCTCATGCTCTCGTCGGGCGGCCAGTTCGGGGCCTTCGGAGTGGGGATCCTGCAGGGGTGGGGCGAGGTGCCGCAGGGGCCGATGGCGCGACCGGAGTTTGACGTCGTGACGGGGGTGAGCACGGGGGCGCTGATCGCACCGTTCGCCTTCATCGGCGCGGCGGAAGACCTGGAACGGGTGGACCGGCTGTACCGGCAGGTGGACGACCAGCTCGCCGAGGTGCGCGGGTGGTTCTACTTCCTGCCGTGGATGCCGTCGTTCATGGACAACACAGGGCTGGCGGCGCGGATCGAGTCGGAGATGGACACGGCGACGCTCAAGACCGTGGCGGACCGGCGCGAGCAGCACCGGCTGCTGTTGATCGGCGCGACCGACCTGGACCTGGGGCGGCTGAAGATCTGGGACATGGGACGACAGGCGCGTGCCGCCCTGGACCAGAAGAACCCGGCGCTGTTCGATAAGCCGCTGCTGGCATCGTCGGCGATTCCCGCGGCGTTCCCGCCGGTAGAAATCGACGGCAGTTTGTACGCCGACGGCGCGGTGGCGCAGTCGGCCTTCCTGGGACTCGACCGCGAACAGATCATTGAGGTCTTCGCGGCCTTCAAGCGGCGGCACCCGGGAGCAACGCCGCCGCCGGTGCGGATGTGGGTGGTCGTCAACGGGGCGATCGATGCGCGGGCGGACGCGACCACGCTCTCGTGGCTGAGCGTGGCCAAGCGGAGCATCGCGGCGCTGACGGCGTACTCGCTGCGGGTGACCCTGCGGCATCTGGAATTCGGCGCGGAGCTGCTGTCGACGGACATCGGCGGGACGGTGGAGTTTCGCTTCGTGTCGATCCCCGACTCGTTCGAGATTCCCAAGACCGACGCAATGTTCGACCACGAGCTGATGACGCGCCTGACGGAACTCGGGCGGACGATGGGGCGGGACCCGGCGAGTTGGAGCCGCAGCGTGGGGTCGGTGGAACTCCCCGATGCGGACAAGCCGGCGTTGAAGAAATAGCGATGGTTCAGGGTGATTGCGAAATTGGCGTGACGGGGCTTGCGACGGGGCGTACGGCGTGTACGCTCAATGGGCAGGGAGGTTGATATGAACATTCATCAGCGTGTGGCGCTTGGGGTCTTGGTGTTGACGTTTGGTTTGGCAGGTCCAGCCGCGGCTGGGCCGCCGTGCACCGGATACCAGCTTGGCCTCACATCGAGCTTCATCACCAGCGGCAACCCATCGCAGGGCCAACTGCAGCACCCGGCCAACGCGTGGACGTTCCGCCACACGGACATGACGACCGGTCCGCTGCTGACGGGGGGCGTGGCGGGAGGATCGGCGCTGGGCGCGTGGGTGACCGAGGGGCAACCGTTTGTGATCCCGGTCGTCGGCGCCGTCTACTCGCCTGATCCGCTGGTGAACCAGATGACCGGGGCGTTCAATCGTTCGCCGATGTTCACTGGGCTGCTTGCTCACCCGGGGTATCCCGGGCTGCCGCTGTACCTGATCTGGACGGTGCAGAGCGAGATGAGCCTTTCCAACTTTGTGGGCAACGTCGAGGTGCTCAGCCCGGGCGGACCGAGCGACGGCGTATCGATATCGGTGCTGCAAGTCAAGGCGAGCGGGACGTTCACGATCTTCGGCCCGTTCGATGTGCTGCCGACGCAGGACACCAGCCAGGCGCTCAACTACCTGCCGATCATCCCGCAGCCGCTGCACACGGGCGACAAGCTCGTCGTGATGGTCGACCCGAAGACCCAGCCGTTCGAGGACTGGGTGAATCTCGACATCCGGTTCAACGTGCTGGGGTCGCCGCAGATTCTGAAGCAGCCCGATCCGGTCAGTCAGTGCAACGACCGCGAGGCGCGGTTCTCAATCGTGCTGAGCAACACGCCGCCGCTGACGATGTATCAGTGGCGGCGCAACGGTCAGAACCTGACCGACGGGACCACAGCCTTGGGCACGATTTCGGGTGCGAATACCGCCGAATTGACGTTGACCCATATCACATCGGGCCTCGCGGGGAGTTTCGACTGCGTCTTCGACGGGCCGTGCGGCGGGTTTGCGAGTGCAGCCGCGGAGCTGCGGGTGCGGCAATGCCCGTGCAACCTGGCGGATGTGACGCAACTCGGCGGCAGCGGCCTGCCCGACGGCTTCCTGACGGTGGACGACATCATCGTGTACCTCAACGCGTTCTTCTCGGGGAACCTCGTGATCGCGGATGTCGCGGCCCTCGGCGGCGCGCCGGGCGCGGACGGGCAACTCACGGTGGACGATGTAATTGTGTTCCTGGCGGCGTTCTTTGAGGGGTGTGCCCCGTAGGTCACGCCTGCGGGATCTTGTCCAGGTTTGCCATCACCTTTTCGAACGCCGTGGCGTACTGGTCGAGGAGTTCGCGGGTGGCGTTGGGGAAGCTCGGGAGCTTGATAAGTGTGCCGTTGCCCGCAGTAGTGCGCGGGAGAGCGGTCGGGTCAAACGTGGGCAGGTTGGCGAGGTGCTGCAGGCGCGCGAGCTTGATCCACTCTCCCTCGGTGAAGACGGGCTGCTGGTGCAGCAGCGGGTAGCGCGGGGCGCTGACCTCGCACCCTTCGGCCTGGAGGGCCTTGGCGAGGGCCTTGGTGGGAAGCTTGAATCGCTCGGCGTCGTAGCGGACGAGGAACTCGAAGTAGACGCGCTGAGTGTTCTCGAGGCCCTTGTCGCCGCTCATGAAGGTCTGGAAGCCGAGCTTGGCGAGCCGCTTGCTGAGGTAAATGCACGCGTCGTTGCGGAGGGCGTTGCGCTCGTCGAGGCGGGCGAGCTGTGTGCGGGCGAAGGCCGCGGAGACGGGTGACATGCGGAACTTGTAGCCGAAGCCGGTGGCAGCGAACTTGGCATACGGGTGGTCGATCGCCTTGAGGGGGACCAGCCGCTCGTAGTGACCGAGCCGGGCGGCATCGAGGATCAGCTCCGAGTCCTTCGCGACGAGCAAGCCGCCCTCGGCCGAGGGGACGAGCTTGTTGACCTGGAGGCTGAAGGCGGCGACGTCGCCGATGAGACCCAGCTTCGTGCCGTGGTAGGTCGCGCCGTGGGCGTGACTGGCGTCTTCCATGAGCTTGATGTTGTTCTCGCGGCAGACGGCGACCAGTTCGTCCATCTTCGCGGGGATGCCGAACAGGTGCGTGACGATGACGGCCTTGGTCTTGGGGGTGATCCGCGCGGCGACATCGGCGGGATCGAGCGCGAGGGTGTCGAAGTCGGTCTCGGCGAAGACGGGGATGCCGCCGACATGGAGGATGGTGAGCACGCTCGACCACCACGTGGTGGAAGGAACGATGACCTCATCGCCGGGGCCGACGCCCATGGCGTGCAGGCCGGCCATGATGGCGGCGGTGCCGTTGTTGTGGGCGAGCACGTTGGGCGCGACGCGGAAGCCCTTGCCCTTGAGGGCGGGGATGAAGTCGCTGACATCCATCACGGGCAGACCGAGGTACTGGGCAAACTCGCACTCGAGGGAGAGGACCTCCGGGTGCGGGCACGGGTAGCCGCCCATGGCCGCGGGAAGATGGCCGCTGGAAAGCTCGCCGGTGCGGAGCACACGGAGCACGGACTCCTCATCCTCGCGCGTGACGATCGGCCAGCGGTTGGCCGCGACCTGGTCGAGGGTGACGGCCTTGGGCCCCCCGAGGATGGCGGGGCGGGCGTCGAGAGAAACGGGGGAGGAGCGGGCAGGCGCGGTGGTCATAACCCATTCTACAAGGCATTTCACCACAGAGTGACACAGAGGAAGGCAAGAAGCCAATTGGGCTCAGGCATCCGGATTTTGGCGTCTTGTTGTCCTGCTCGCGGCGTTTCTCTGTGAACTCTGTGGTGAGTTCCTCTGTTTGTCGTCACTCGACGGGCTTGCGTCTGACGTGGAGGCGAGGCGCGTCGCGAAGAACGCGGAGTACACATCCTCGAACCACTCGTCATCGATGTTGGCCACGCGAGCGCCGTTGTCGGCGATGTTGGTCCAGGTGTAGTGCGGGCGGAGGTCTTCGGGCTTGAGTTCCGGGGCGGTGCGCTTGAGGAGGGACTGGTCGTACTCGCGGCGTTTGGCGGCGTCGGAGAGGGTTTCGTAGGCGACGGTGATGCGGGCGAAGACGGCGGTCGCGTCCTTGGCCTTGCTGATGTCGGGGTGGAGGGTGCGAGCGAGTGCGCGGTAGGCGGCGCGGATCTGGGCCGCGGTCGCGGCGGGTGCGACTTGGAGAAGTTCGTAGTGGGTAGGGATGGAAGACATTGGGTGGAATCGAGAGACGAAGTTCAAAGGTCAAAATTCAAAGTTCAAATGTGTGATACAAGACTTTTCGACTGGCTTGACGTTTGGGCAAAAACAAACACGGGCCTTGCGGCCCGTGTTGGTGATGGTCAGGATTACTTGCCGGCCGGTGTAGCCGCCGCGGGCTGAGCGCCGGCGGGGACGGGAGCAGCCGCGCCGGGAGCCGCGGGCGGGGTGGCCGGGGGAGCCGGCGGCGGGTCGAGCTTCTTGACGTAGACGCACTCGGTCTCAAAGACGAGGTTCACGTTGGGGTCGATACCGGCGCGGCGGTTGCCGCGCTCGCCGTAGCCGAGGGCCGCGGGGATGACGATGCGCCGGACGGTGCCGAGTTGGCTGCCGCGCAGGCCGCCGAGGAAACCGGCAATGGTGTTGGAGCCCGGGAGAGCGGTGCGGTACGGGTTGGCCATGCGCTCGGGGCTGACGCGCGATGAGTCAAATTGCTTGCCGTTGCCCTGCACCCAGCCGGTGTACTGCACGGCGAGTTCCCAGCCGTCCACTGCCTGATCGCCCGAGCCGTTGATGAGGTCGATGACGACGAGGCCGCCATCAAGCTTCTGGACCTTGGCGGGGGAATCGGCGCGGGTGAAGATCACCGGCGAGGCCGAGCCCCACACCTTCTTGCCGGTCGCATCCATGCCAGCGTCCATGAAGGAGATGGCTTTGTCATTGGCGCTCATCTCGATCGACGACTCGAACGCGCCGCCCATGAGCGTCGGGGCCGTGGCGCTGCCGCGCCATCCGTCGCCGCCCTTGGTCAGCGGGACATCAGCGGAGACCATGAACTGATCGACCTTGAACGTGGGAAGTGCCTCGGGAGCGGCCCACAGACCGGCGAGCATGTTGGCAAGGTTGGGCTCGGTTTTGGCGAATTCGAGGACGCGGATGCGCGTGCCGCCCTTGCCCTTGTAGACATTCCAGACGCCCGAGCGGAAGGGGTTGTTGGGCGAGTCGGCGCGGGAGATCTCAAAGTAGATCGCGTTATCGAGGCCCGCCACCGAGCAGACAGCGGTGTTGAGCCGGAGGGCCGGCTGCTCGCCTGCCGCAGGGGCGGCGAATGAGCCGGTGAGCTTCTTGACGACGTCGAGAACGTCGGGATCGGTCGAAGTGACGGTCGCCGCGACCAGCGGGGGCGCGGGAGGAATCGCGGGGGCGGCCGGTGCAACCGGTGGCGCGTTGGCGGTAATGCCGGTCTTGTCCTTCTCGGCCTTGATGCGGGCCTTCTCAAGCATGTCCCGCTCGGCCTTCTTCATCCACTCGGGCTTCTGGTCCTCGGGGATATTCACCGGCTCGGGCTTGGGCTGATAGGCGAATGAACCGGCGGCAAAGGCCAGCGCGGCGACGGCGGTCATCAGGAACTTGGCGGTCTTCATGGTGGTTCTCATGGTGCTGGTGGTACCGGGAGATTGTTGATCGGTTCTACGTTCAGGCCAGATCGGGGAACAGCTTCTTCGTTGTACCAACCAAATCCCTTACGTGACTGATGGACTCGTTCATGAACTTTCGCTCGGTGTCGTCCATCTTGAAATTGATGATCTTTTCGACGCCCTTGGACCCCAAGATGCACGGCACACCGACGAAGTAGCCCTTGCCCTTCTGGCCGGGGGCCACGCCATATTCCTCTTCGCAGTAGGCTGCGCAGGCGATGACACGTTTTTTGTCACGGACGATGGACTCGACCATCTCGATGGTGCCGCTGGCGGGGGCGTAGTAAGCGCTCGTGCCCATGAGCTTGACGACCTCGCCACCGCCGGCCTTGGCTCGTTCCACGCAGGCGGTGATCTTCTCGGCGGGGAGGAGATCGGTGATCGGGATGCCGTTGACGCTGGTGCGGTTGGGGAGGGGGACCATGTCGTCGCCGTGGCCACCGAGGAGGAGGCCTTGGATGTCCTCGACGCTGCAGCCGAGTTCCCAGGCGACGAAGGTCTTGTAGCGGGCCACGTCGAGAGCGCCGGCCTGGCCCATCACGCGGTGGGACGGGAAGCCGGTGGTCTTCCACGCGACGTAGACCATGGCGTCGAGCGGGTTGCTGACGACGATCACGATCGAGTTGGGGGCGTACTTCTTGACGTTCTCGGAGACGCTCTTAACGATGCCGGCATTGACTTGGACGAGGTCGTCGCGGCTCATCCCCGGTTTGCGGGGAAGACCGGCGGTGATCACTACCACATCGGAATCGGCGATGTCGGCGTAGTTGCTGGTACCCGTGATGCGGCTGTCGAATTTCTCGATCGGGCCGCAGCAGGCAAGGTCGAGAGCCTTGCCCTTGGCGACGCCTTCCTTGTCGGGGATCTCGAGCAGGACGATATCGCCGAGCTCCTTCTGGGCGGCCCAGTGAGCGCAGGTGCCGCCGATGTTGCCGGCTCCGATGATCGAGATCTTGGCGCGACGCATGGGGGTGTGTTCCTTGAGGTTGAAAGTGGCCCCCGGAAGGCTTCGCCCGAGGGGAGGCGATGGTAGGAACGGCGGCGGAGAAAGGCAGCACTTGGCGCTATTCCCTATTGCCCGTGGATTCGCGGGAGCCCGTCTCGGCGGCCGGTCATTCGAGGCCACGGACGTGGGAGGCCGCGAGGACGCGGCGGGCATCATTGAGGAGGTCGGCGAGGCGCTCGGGGAAGGGCTCGGCGTGCCAGATGGCTTCAAGTTGCGCTGCGTACTGGCGGATCAGGACCTCGGCGCGGTCGTGGGCCAGGGGGCGGTCGGCGCGGGGGAGCTGGTCGATCTCAGCGAGGGCGCAGGCGATGGCCTGAAGGCCGATGATCGGCGCGACGGCGTTGCGCCAGCGGCCGCCTTCGCCACCGGTCGGGAAGGCCACCGAGGCGCGAGCGAAGTCCGTCCACTTGGCAAGAAGCATCGGCCAGGTGAGATCGGGGACGGGGGCCATGGCGGAATGTACGGCGGTCCGGCGTTCGCGCCCTTTACGGCCCGGGCGCCTTGAGCCATCCGAAGTTGCGGAGGCCGGTCGGCCAGGAGGGGCACATCTGGTACCACGTCCCCTGTCCGGTCTTGCTGGCGTAAAGGTCAAGACCGTTGAAGTCGCCGAAATCGTTCACCGAGGTGTCGTCGGGGCCCTTGGGCATGTCCGCGAGTTCGGCGGTGCCATCGAGGCAGGCGATGTGGCCCTTGCGGAAGTGGCGGCCGGTCCACTGGTCGCCGTTGCTGAACAGGCCGTCGGGAACGCCGGCGTTGTTCACATACGTGTCCTCCTCGACAAAGACGGGCGGGCTACGGAAGAGTTTGAGGAAGGGCGAATTGGGGGCGAGTGTCGCGGCTCGGTTGTGGTTGGAGACCTGTGTAGCGCAGCGGGTGTCCCAAGCGACGAGGGTCGTGATCGACAAGGGCGAGCCCGACGCGCCGGTGACCATGGTGTAGTCGAAGTTCAGGGCACGCTCGGAGAGGAACCCGTTCCAGAGCGCCAGTTGCAGGGCGTTGGCGCCGGTCTGCCACGTCGGGTCGTTGGGGTTGGCCTGGAAGGACGTGGGCGTGCGCCGTTTGTTGGTCGGGCATTCGAAGACCTTGTCCACATTCGTGAGGTACTGGAAGCCCGGACCGACTACGACAGGGTTGGTAGCGCTGGCGAGCTGGCGGGGGTTCTGCGGCTGGGCATACCAGAATCGGTACGGGCTGCTGTGCCCCGCCTCCCAGATGTTCCCCTTGAAATCGTTGGCGTAAAGGTGGTAGGCCTTGCCGATCTGGCTCATGTTGCTGAGGCAGACGGTGGCGCGGGCGCTCTCGCGGGCTTTGGCCAGTGTGGGGAGCAGGATGGATATCAGCAGCGCGATGATCGCGATGACGACCAGAAGCTCGACGAGCGTGAAGGCGGCTCGATGCGAGCGCAGTCGCCGCGGGAGCAAACCAGCACACGCTTGTGCGAAGGAGCAGAGCATCGGGGCATCTCCGGGGCGGGCAGGAAGCGCGGGGCCGTCGCGGTTCAGCCGAGCAGAACGCCCGGCCGACCCAATCATACAACAATTTGCCTCGGTTGACCGGGGAAACGGCCGCCACCGCAAAGCGACTCGGCACCCTTAAGGGTGCATCGCTGAAACTGCGCATATTGCCCCGAGGAATCTCCAGACCAATGACTTGGTTCGACGGTCAAGGCTGATCCTGTACAGTGAACTCGTAGTGACCCGAGCCGATCTCCATAACGATTTCGCCGCTGGCTGCGGCGACCTGACGGACACCGGCCGCACGATCCAGCGGTTGACCGCCCTCGGTGATGGAGGCCAGGGAGGGCGCCTGCAGGCGCACCGATGCGGAAGTGTTCGGCGGCACCACGAACGTGTAGATGGTGCGGCCCTTCTCGACTCGCCATGCGCTCTCGATCTGGCCGCGGACTGAGCGGTAGTTACCGCGGGCGAAGGTGAGGCCACCGCCGGGGCGTGGGGCAAGGGTGAAGTGCGCGTAGCCGGGCGATGCCGGATCGGGATTGATGCCCAGCACCACACGTGTGAGCCATTCGCCGACCGAGCCGAGGGCCCAGTGGTTGAGGGAGTTCATGCCCGGGTCCTGGAAGCCGCGGCCTTTGACGTAGCCGTCCCACCGCTCCCAGATGGTGGTGGCGCCGTTGTCGATGGAATAGCCCCAGGAGGGGAAGCGCGTGTCGAGCACGAGCTTGTAGGCAAGTTCGGTATGACCCGCCTTCGTCAATTCGAGCAGCGCTCGCTGCGAGGTGTGGAACCCAGTGGAGAGGTGGTCGTGGTACTGGTGAATTCCAGCGACGAGGCGGTCGGCAAGTTTGGGGCGCAGTTCGATCGGTACAAGCTCGAAATTCAGCGCGAGCGCGTAGCCGGCCTGTGTATCACCGGGCATCAGGCCATCGGCGGCGACGAAGGTCTTGCAGAAGGCGGCGCGGATGTTCTGATGCAGTGCGGAGTAGGTCGCCGCGGCATCGGTCTTGCCCAGGACCCGGGCCATCTCGGCGAGAAGGTGCGTCGAGCGGGCGAAGAAGGCTGTGGCGAGGATCTCGTTGGGCACGCCCGCGCCCTTGCGCGGCCAGCCTTCGTGGACCAGCGTGTCGCCGTTGAGCCAGTCGTTGTAGTCGTTGTGACGCGCCTTGCGCCAGATAAGGTCGGGGTTGTTCGCGTGGACCCAATCGACCCAACGCTTGGCGGAGTCGAAGTGCTCCTCCAGCAGCCGCCTGTCTCCGTAGTTGACGTACGCCTCCCACGGAACCGTGACACCGACATCTCCCCACGCGGGCACGCCGGTGAAATGCTTGTTCTTGCCGTAGGGGTGCGGGGCTACGTCGGGGTAGCGGCCGTCGTCGGCCTGGGCATCGCGGACATCCTGGAACCACTTGGTGAAGAACGCGGCCATGTCCTTGTTGAAAACGGCCGTCTGCCCGAACGCGACGATGTCGCCGGTCCAGCCGAGGCGTTCGTCGCGCTGCGGGCAATCGGTCGGCACGCTCATCATGTTGGCGTGCTGCGTCCACAGGATGTTGAGCCAGAGGCGGTTGAGCAGCGGGCTTGAGCACTCGAAGGAGCCGACGACGGGGGAGGAGGAGCAGACCACGACGCCGCGGAGTTCGGCGATGTCGGGCGGGACGATGCGGCCGCTGACCTCGACGAATCGGAAGCCGTGGTACGTGAAGCGCGGCTCAAAGGTCTCGGGCACGCCACTGGGATCGCCCGCGAGCGTGAAGCGGTCCACCTGCGGCGCACCTCGCAGGTTGGCGGTGTAAATCGTGCCGTCGTCGTTGACGGCCTCGGCGTGGCGAAGGACGAGTTCGGTCCCGCGTGCACCCGTGACGGAAATGCGGCAACGCCCCGCGATGTTCTGGCCGAGGTCGAAGACATACTTATTGGGCGCGACTTCTTTGACCGAGATCGGCGTGATCTCCTGGATCGCACGGATCGGCTCGTTGGGCTGGGCCACGAGTTCGGGCTTGACAGTGGAGTCGATGATGACGTTGCTCCACGCCGCGCCCGGCGGCTCGATGAACCCCGGACGATCCCAACCGGGGATCGCCCGCCGTGCGTCTTCCACTTGACCATCAAGCAGGTCGGCGCTGCGGATCGGGCCGTTAAGTGTCGAACGCCACGAGCCGTCGGTGACGATCCGCTGCGTCGTGCCGTCCTGCCCTTCAATCACCAGCTGCGCGATGAGCCGCGGCTGCCGCCCATACACCGCCCGCGGCCACTTGTGCTCGGAGAATTGCTGCGCCATGCCGAGCCGGCCGGCGTACCAGCCGTCGGCGAGCGTCACGCCGATGGCGTTGCCCCCCCCGGAGCGGAGCCTGCGCGTGACGTCGTACCCCTGGTACCTG
>JBOHNM010000144.1:0-10561 GCA_050730675.1 Phycisphaerales bacterium
AAGGGCCGATCGCCCAGGGGGCGAAAGAGCGGGGTGCCCCGTCCCTGCATCAGTGGACCACCTTCGCCCCACCCCCACACTCCGGGCACGACGCACCGGCTGCCAGTCCGGCGAGGTCGTACCCGCAGCGCCAACAAGTCCCCGTCCTACGGCTGCGTGCTCGCTGGGCGGACCAGAGCAAGGAGCAACCCGCCAGCATCGCCGCGGCCGCGGGCGCCCACAGGCACACTTCCCATGTGCGGGCGCTGGTCGTTCCGTAGGACACCCATCTGAGACCCGCGATTGATCCGTAGACGCGGGAGTAGAGTGGTCGGCCAAAGGAATCACCTTCTTCCCCATCGAGCGTCCACTTCCAGCCGGGGCTCGGCGTGGGCGCCGAGCGCACACGAAACTCCGCGGCCGGTCTCCAGGGCTGCGCGCTCACCGACACCGTTCCGCAGTAGAGATACAGCCCCCACGTATGGCCGCCGTAGCGGAACATCCACCATCGCGAAGCGAACCACATCGATGTGATGGCCACGCCGATCACCAGGAGCACCCACCCGGCAAGCCACCGCTTGCGGCCCGTAAACGCTCGCTCGCCGAGCGTTCGCAAGAAGGTTGTGGCAGCACGATCACCCATCGCAGCAGTCTAGCGGTCGGTGTCGCATTGGTTGCTCTCCTCCGTGAAGCTCCGTGCCAATCCGCGTTGAACCGCTTTCCCGCCCCCTTTGTCCCTTCGCGTCTTCGTGTAAATCCCCTCACCTCAAAACAGGAACCTCACCCCCACCCCGATCGACCACTGCAGCGGCGCCCGGTGGTGGACATCCGCGTAGATCGGCACCTGGGCCATCAGCTCGAAGCCGAAGTCCCGCCCCTCGTACATCAGCCCGGGGCTGAAGCGCAGCTCCGTGTCGCCGTTGGTCTCGTAGAGTCCGTTCATCTCCGCCGTCACGTACCACGCTCCCGTGGATTCGCTGGTGTACGCCTCGGGCTCGATGCGGAACAGGTACGCGCTGTTGAACCCCAGCGCGTCGGCCGTGCCGGTGCCCCAGTAGTTGTTGGCCGAGTCGGTCCCGGTGTTGAAGGTGTAGTACAGCTCCTGGTTGAAGCCGTGCCGCCCCCACACCTTGGTCAGCACCGCCCCCAGGTGAGGGTTGGCGCTGAACTCGCCGTCGGTGCCGAAGCGCACGCCGCCGAGCACCGCGACCCGCAGCGTGTCCACGCCCCCCGAGTCGTCCTGGTAGACGCGCCACTTGAGCGTCAAGTCCGTGTCGGGGACCAGCGTGTCGGTGTCGTACGGCCCGTTCTGCAGGTGCTGGTGGCGAGTCTGCAGCGGCACGTCGATGTACAGCGCCAGCCCCCGCTCGATGCCGATCGCCACGTTGGTGTCCAGCGTGTACAGGTTGGTGTGCGAGACGCCGTGCGTCGGGTCATCCCCGTACGCGGCGTAGAAAAACTGCTCACGCAGCAGCACCGTCCCCTTGCTCGGCATCGTCGCCGCGGCGGTGTACATCGCCTCCTGCCCATGCGCGGCGCGCCCCGCCGCCAGCACGCACAGCGCACCCAGCACCATCCCCGCCCCCGCGTTCATTCGGTGGTTCATGTGTTTGCTCCTGATCGTGCCGCGGGTCAGCGCTGCTCAACCTTCACGAGCGTGAACCCGGCATCGAGCACCGCCTCGGCGAAGTCGTGCGGCGACGGGTGCTTGGTGCCCTGCATCGTCACATCCACAAACCCGTTGGCCAGGTCCACCTTCACATTGGTCACGCCCGGAAGCCGCTCGAGCTGCTTGTCGATCGAGGTCGCGCACAGTGGGCACCCCATGCCGTTCACCCACAGCACCACATTGTCGCCCTTCACCGGCTCGGTGCTCTTGGCCGTGTCGAGGTCCGCTGCCGTCACCTGGTGGACAATCGGCTTCTCCTCGTACCCCGCGCTGTTCTTGGTCCCGCCCCCCCCACCACTGCAAGCGCCGAGGACCAAGCCCGCTGCGCCAACCAACGCCGCCGCCGTCATGTTCATCCGGTTCATGTGCAATCTCCGCGGCCGGTGGTTTCCTGCGAGAACGCGCGCCGAAGCCCACCGGCCAAGGCCGCCGCCCGTCATGTTTCGTGAATGTCGTGGATCGTCTGCAAAGGTTTGTGTACGCCGCGATCAGCGCGCAGTGGCGCTGATGCGCCCGACTACACCACCCAGACACAGTGCCAGGCCTGCACCCGCACCGAGCCGCGGCCATCGGCCGCTTCGCTCACCGGCGTGATGCACCACCGCGTGCGGCTCGCCGTCGCCATCGATCCGGTCGGCCGCTTCTGTTCAGTCCGCCGCGCAGCGACCATCGCCGCCCCGCGCTGCTGCACGATCGCCGGCGCGATCGACAAACTCGGATTCGCCTCCCGCGCCGGGCGGCACGGACACGCCGGTTCCCGACTCTCTGGAACGCAGCACGTGCAGCCCTCGCCGCAGCAGCCCGCGGTCGCGGCCGGCGGTTCGTTCTCAACACCCCACCAGCCGCCGACAGGCAAAACGCCCGCCAGCACCGAGAGCAGCGCCAGGATGACCGCCAGCCTCCGAGCCATGCCCAATCGTACCTGTGCCGCCACGCTCCAGCCGATGGACTCCCTGCCCGTGCCCGCCACCCCACCACTCCGCTGCCCCACCTGCGGCTACGACCTGCACGCCGCGGACCTGGTCGCGCCGTGCCCCGAGTGCGGCACCCCTGCCGCGGATGCGCATCGCCCCAACCTCGTCAACCACGCCACCCGTGCAAGCCTCATGGCGAACCTGGCCGGTGCGATGGTGCTCGCTCTCCCCGCGGCGTTCGCCATCGTGTACAACGTCGTCCGGATCCTCACCGGCACGCGTCTGGTCCGGATCAGGTCCGACCTCTACGACATGATCCAGGTCATGATCCTGGTCGTCGGCATCTTCCTGCTGACCGACACCGGCCGGCATCCCAAGCTCGTGCGACTCCGCCGCCGCGGGTGGCTGGTCCGGTTCACCGCCGCCTTCCTCGGCATCTCCACCGCCTACATGCTCTACCGTTCGCGCGAACTGATGCTCTACTCAGGAATGTGGAATCGACCCATCGACAGCGTCCGGTCGCTCATCTATCACTGCGATGTTCCCGCCGTTGTCGCCCTCGGGCTGGTGCTGCTCTGGCGTCACCTCTGGCTGTGGGCGCAGGCGGCCCGCGATCGCCGCATCAGGCCGCTCATCGCCGTCACGCTCACGGTGGCGCTCTTCGTTCCCATCCAGGCCATCCTCCATGCGCTGGTCGTCTTCGCCGCGACACAACTCGGCGGGAACGTCGAGCTCGCCGCCGCGTGGACCTCACCCCCCTACCGCCTCCAGCCGTACGTCTACATCCTCTCCGTTCTTCTATGGCTTAACCTCATTGCACGCTTTGTCTACACCACGCGCGCGGTGATCCTTCGGCGCACCAGCACCTGACCCTTGCGTTGCTTATTCCGCCTTATTCGCCGCCCAGCAGGGCCGCCAGCAGGCGCGTGCCGAACCCCGTCGGGCCCTTGACGAACATGCCGCTGTCCGCTTCCGAGGCGTGAACGCCCGCGATGTCGAGGTGACACCAAGGGATGCCGTCCTTGACGAAGTAGCTCAGGAACGCCGCGCCCTGGCCGGCGTGCGCCTTGCGGTTGGGGTTGCTGTTGAGGATGTCCGCGACCGGGCTCTTCATCATGTCGCGGTATTCCTGGTGCATCGGCAGCCGCCAGACGCGCTCGCCGCTGGCCTCGGCGGCCTTCTCGACCTTGCCCCGGAGCGCGTCGTCGTCGCAGAACATGCCGCAGAACGTGCTGCCCAGAGCCGTGATGACGCCGCCGGTGAGCGTGCTCAGCTCGACGATGTACGCCGGGTCCTCCTTGTCGCAGGCCCAGCAGAAGCCGTCGGCGAGCACCAGCCGCCCCTCGGCGTCGGTGTTGGTGATCTCGACGGTGACGCCGTTGCGATAGGTGATGATGTCGTCGGGGCGGTAGGCCTCATCGCTCACGGAGTTCTCCGCAGAACAGAGCAGGGCGACGACGGGGCGCGAGGGCTTGACGAGCGTGGCGATCGCGTGCATGGCGCCGATCACGGCGCACCCGCCGTCCTTGTCGCGCTTCATGCCGACCATGCCGTTGTTCACCTTCAGGCTCAGCCCGCCGGTGTCGTAGGTCATCGTCTTGCCGATGAGCACCACGGGCTTCTTCCCCTTGCCCCCCCCGCCCTTCTTGGGCGTGTACTCCAGCCGGATGAACGCGGGCTTGTTCTCGCTCGCCTTGCCAACATTAATGTGTCCGACGAGCTTCTCCTTCTCAAGCTCCTTGCCGGTCATCACGCTGAACTTCAGCCCGCACGCCTTGGCGAGCTTCTTGGCCTGCTCGGCCATGTACGCGGGAGTGGCGATGTTCGGCGGCGTCTCGCTCAGCGAGCGGGCGATGTTCGCCGCCTCGCCCAGCGCCAGCCCGGCCTCGAGGCCCTTCTTGAACGCGCCCTTGTCGGCATCCACCTTCAACTTCATGCGCGCCGGCTTCTTGCCGTTACCGTTGGCGCTCGCCGTGCCCTTGAAGACCGTGTTGTCCCACGCGAGCAACCCAAGCGCCTCGCCGAAGGACTGCCCAGCCTCGCGGGCATCAACCTTGGTCTCGTCCAGCGCGCCGCCGAGCTGGATCCGCACGGTCGTCGCCTTCACCGACGCCAGCCGCCGGCCAACCGCGGCGCCGATCGACCGCAGGTCGCCCGCCGTCAGCTTCCCCTTCTTGCCCAGGCCCACCACGATCACGCGCTCCACGCCGCCCTTGGGGAACGCCTCGGCGATCTTGCCCGACTTGCCCCGGCACTCCTCGCGATCGGCCGCGGCCTTCACGTCCGCCGCGAACGGGAGCTTCTTCAGCCCGCCGTCGATGGGTGCATCCTCGAAGCACCCGACGACCAAAACCTGCGGGACGGGAATCTCCACGACGCTGATCGATTCGAACATGTGGGCTGCTCCTGAAGCTTTGGGCGGTAGCGTAGCACGAAGCGACGCCGAATCCGCGATACTCGCAGCAGGCTGGGCAAAACGCCCCCATCGCGAGCGGGTATCGCCAGCGCGGGTGCTTGCCCGTATTCACATTTCGGGATCGGCTCAGCCGGCGCGGCGCATCGCGCCCGGCTCGACGCCGCACTCCAGCGCGTAGCTCATGAAGTCATGCCAGGTCACGATGCCGTGGCAGCGCTGCTGGTCATCGACGATCGGCAGGCACGTCACCCCGTGGTGCATCAGCAGGGCCATCGCCACCTTGACCTGCGTCTCGGGCTTCACGCTCACCAGTTGCCGGCGCATGATCTGGTGGACGCGCTTCTCCAAGCACCAGGCGTCCTGCGAGCGCTCGGTCTTGGTCCCGACGAACGGCGAGAGGTTCTTGAGCAGGTCGCGGTCGGAGACCACGCCGACCACGCGCCCGTCCTCGACGACGACCAGGTGATGGAACTCGTGCGTGTGGAAGATTTCGCGCACCGTCCCCACCGTGTCGTCCATCGACACCGTCACCACATCCCGCGTCATGATCGCTTCAACGTTCATATCCACCTCGCCAGCGGCCATTGCGTCCGGCAGAAAAGGGCCGGGCGCCCGTGGGCCACGTCACGCCTATCGGCGCGATCGGACCCGCACTTACCATCCGCCATGCCCGATCCGACGCGTGCGTCCGAGAACGACCCCATCCGCCCCGCGCCGCTCACGCAGAGCCTCCACGCGCCGTGGCGCCTGGCGTACCTCGAGACCCTCACCCCGGCCGCCGCGGCGGCGAAGAAAACCACCACCGGTTCGTTCCTGCGCGACTACTGGCTGAATCCCGCCGGCGACATCGCCAACCACGTCGTCCTCCGCACCGATGCTGGGATGATCCTCCTCAACGCCTTCCCGTACGCCAACGGCCACCTGCTGGTTGCGTTGGGCGAAGCGCGTTCGCGGCTGGGGGATTACAGCGCCGAGCAGCGTGCGGCGCTCTGGCAGTTGACCGACCGCGCCGCGGAACTCATGGACCGGGCGCTCAACCCGCACGGCGTCAACATCGGTGTGAATCAGGGGGCCGCGGCGGGCGCGGGTGTGCCGACGCACCTGCACGTGCACCTGGTGCCGCGCTGGTCGGGGGATGTGAACTTCATGACGACGATCTCGCGTGTCCGGATTCTGCCGGCTTCGCTCGATCACATGGCGGCGCGGTACCGGAAGATGCTGGAAGAGCACCCTTGATCGTCTTCCATTTTCGTTGTCTTGTTATCCGCGTCAGGCCGCGGCGAGAGCGCGGTCGAGGCGGATGCCGACGCTGTAGTGGTCGCTGGCGGCGCCGCAGCGCACGACGGTGCCGGTGCGGGTGGGAACGTTGACGCCGGGGGCGGTGAGCTTGACGCGCATCCCCGGGACGAGCTCGTTGCGGCAGGTCGCGCCGAGGCCGGTGAGGCTCTTGTCCACCACTTCCATCCGCGTGACGCCCATGCGGTCGTCGTCGGAGAAGACCGCTGTCACCACTTCTGTGCATTCGTTGCGGGCCCAGCCGCGCCGCTCGATCCGGAGCTGATCGGTGTTCAGGAACGGAGTTCCGGGTGCTCCCAACGTTTGGCGATGCTGGCTCATGCTCGGGTCCCCATGCAGACGTCCGATATGAGCCATCGGCTGATCGTGAGGGCGACTTCACTCTGGCTTGAGGAGTTCTGTGCTAGGCGCAAGTTTCATCCACTCGATTGGAGCCGTCGGGCTATCGGGGGGGCCTGCATCTTCTGCGCGAGCAGGAGCGCCAGCTCCATCGCCTGCTCGTAATTGAGGCGCGGATCGCAGAGACTCACATAATTGCGCGACAGGTCGTCCTCCCCGATACCGGCTGCACCGCCGATGCACTCGGTGACGTCTTGGCCGGTCAGCTCGATGTGGACACCCCCCAATCGCGTGCCCGCGGCTTCCAGGGCCTCCCAGGCGCCGTTGAGTTCACCGAGGATGTCGTCGAACGAACGCGTCTTCACGCCGGACCTGGTCGTGGTGGAGTTGCCGTGCATCGGGTCGCTCACCCAGAGCACCTGCTTGCCGGCGCGGCCGACGGCCGCGGCCAGCTTGCCGAGGCGCTCACGTACTTTCGCCGCGCCCATGCGCGCGATGACGACGATCTTGCCGGCCTCCTCCGCGGGGTTGAGCACATCGATGAGCTGCAGCAGTTCGTCCTCGCTGCATGATGGGCCGACCTTGATGCCGACAGGGTTGCGGATGCCGCGGAAGTACTCGATGTGCGCGCCGTCGAGGGCGCGGGTGCGCTCACCGACCCACGGGATGTGGGTCGTGAGGTTCCAGTGCCCGGCCCGGCGCGGCACACGGCGCGTCTGGGCCGATTCGTAGTGGAGGTTGAGCCCTTCGTGGCTGGTGAAGAACTCCACGCGGCCGATGCTCTCGAAGGCCCGCTCCCCCACCGCTTCGACGAACCGGACCGAGCGGACGAGCTGCCCGGTGAGGCGCTCGTAGGCCTGGCGCACCTCGGGGGTCAGGCCGGCGTGCTTGAGGAAGCCCAGGTCCCAGTACTCGGGGTGGTGCATGTCGGCGAAGCCGGCGGCGATCAGCGAACGCACAAAGTTGAGTGTCAGCCCGGCGTGCTGGTACCCGGCGACCATGAGGCGCGGGTCGGGCGTGCGTGCCGCGACGGTGAACTCGGCGCGGTTGATCAGGTCGCCGAAATAGCTCGGCAGGGCGGGGCCGCTACCGCGCGACTCGGTGGGGCTGCTGCGCGGCTTGGCGTACTGGCCGGCCATGCGGCCGACGCGGATCACCGGCTTGTTGCCCGCGAAGGCGAGCACGAGGGACATCTGCAGGAGGATCTTGAGCTTGCTGGTGATGACGTCCGGGCGGCACTCGTCGAGCGTCTCGGCGCAGTCGCCGCCTTGGAGAAGGAAACGCTTGCCTTCCTGAGCCTCGGCGATCTGCTGCTTGAGCCGCTCGACCTCGCCCGAGGTGACCAGGGGCGGGAGCGAGGCGACGTCGGCCGCGGCCCGCGCCACCGCCGTGAGATCCGGGTAGGTGTACCCGACCTTGCTCGGCCGATCGGCCCAACTCATCGGCGTCCAGTTCTCAGGCTCCAGGTACTGCACCGGCGGCTCCAGACGGGCGGGATGTTATCGACCATCCGGCACCCCGCCCCAAGGCCGCGTTCCGCAAGCGGGCCGCTTCGGCGTTGAGGGCCCAGAAACTCTCGACCGATCCCGTGAATGAGCGATCGGCCATGTGTGCGGCCGCGGCTCGGCCCATTGCTTGGCGCCGCGGGTGGTCTTGAGCCAAATCGAGCATTGCGGCCGCCCACGCGCGTTCGTCGTTTGCGGACAGCACGATTCCTGTCTCGCCGTCGCGAACGAGTTCCTGTGGGCCGCCGCGGTTGCTGACGAGCGCGGGCAGGCCGCTTGCCTGCGCTTCCATGACGACCTGACCGAGCGTGTCGGTCGCGGAGGGGAAGACGAAGACGTCGCCATCGGCGTACTCGCGCGCGAGTTCTTCGCCGAAGCGGTAGCCGAGCAGGCGCGAGCGCGTGCGGGCGAGCTCGCGCGCCAACCTCGGCCGCGCGGGGCCGTCGCCCACGATCACCAGCTCGGCGGCGATGCCGGCGCCATCCAACCGCGGCTGCGCCGCGCGCCATGCCGCGGCGAGCAGGCCAACACCTTTCTCCTCGCTGACACGTCCCACATAAATGAACCGTACCAACTTGTCGTCTGCGGCTCGCGTCCGACGCGCCGCGGAGAAGAGCCCGAGGTCCACGCCCGCCTGGAGCACCGCCGCCCGTTCGCGGGCGATGCCGACCTCGGCGACGCGGTCGATGTACGATGCCGAACGGACGAGCACGCGGTCGAAGGGGCCGTAGAACCATTTCATGGCGGCGCCCGCGCCGCGGCCGAGCATTCCACTTCCTGTGAGCCGACCGACATAGGCGGGGAAGTCGGTGTGATAAGTCCCCACCAGCGCTGCGCCCAGCCGCTGCGCGATGCCGCGTCCTGCCACGCCCACCGGCCCGGGCGTCGAGACGTGGACGACGTCCGGGGCAAAGTCCGCGACGCGGCGGAGCATTTCTCCTCGGCGCGGCCAGACCACTTCCAGTTCGGGGTATTTCGGCAGGCGTGCCGCGGCACGGGCGGGCACGTTGACGATGTTCGGCAGAGACGGCACGGTGCGGCGCGTGCTGGTGACGACCAGCAGCTGCGTCCCCGTGCGCTGGGCGTCAGCGGCAATCGCCCCGATGAACCGTGCGACGCCGTTGACGTCGCCGAGGGTGTCGGTGAAGAGGGCCATCCGCATGGCGCGAGGATAGTGCCGCGGGTTTCCCGTTCCCACGCTCCACCAATGCACGCATTGGCCGCTCCACCACGCACCTGCGGGTGACCGCGTGAATCCTCGGTCCGACTTCATGCCTCCAACTGCCTGTCGCCGTACCGCGGTCCGTCACCGCCCAACGCCAACAGGAGTCTCGCATGGCACGCCTCCCGCTCATCGATCCCGCCAACACCACCGGCCACAACAGAGAGATCTTCGACGGTGTCCTCAAGAGCAAGCGTTTCAACATGTTCAAGGCCCTGGCCAACTCCCCGATCGGCCTGGACCTGTTCCTCGGCCCAGCCGCCACGCTCGCCAAGGGCACGCTCACCGAGGCCGAGCGCGAGGCGATTGAACTGACGACGGCCCATGCCAATGGCTGCGACTATTGCCAGGCCGCGCACACAGCCATCGGCCGCCACGCGGGCCTGTCGGTGGAGCAAACCATCGGTGCTCGGCGCGGGGTGATCGCCGACAACCCGCGGCTGGATGCGCTGGTTCGCTTCGTCGCCGCGGTGCAGGAAAAGCGGGGCAATATCTCCGATGCCGACTTCGCGGCGTTCCGCGCGGGCGGATTCAGCGACACCCAGATGATCGAGGTGCTGGGCGTCATGGCGCTGGCGACGTTCACCAACTTCTTCAATATCGCCAACGCGACGCCGCTGGACCTGCCCGCCGCGCCGAAGATGTGAACTCGCACCGCTGCGCGGTCCAAAAAAGATCGCCCCGCGACGTGGAGGCAAGACGTCGCGGGGCTTTCGCAGGGGGCTTGGGTTGTCGCCGCTCGCTTGCGCGCCCGCGGCCACCTCAACAATCACATCCACACACCGGCGGGGCCACCGCTGTGGAACGGCGCGCGTGAAGGGGTTCCGACCCTGCGGCACCTTTCACCCCCATAACAGGCCGCGTGGCGGGCGGGCCGATAAGATCGGCCCCTATGGGCACCGCCGGCACATCCACCACTGCGACCCGGCCGGCCCAGCGCCACCTGGCCATCTTCCCCGGCTCGTTTGACCCCGTGACCAACGGCCACCTCGACGTCATCCGGCGCGGGCGGCGGCTGTTCGACGAGGTCGTCGTGGCCGTCGGGCGCAACCCGGGCAAGGACGAGCTGTTCAGCCTGAAGGAGCGCGTGGAGATGATCGCCACGCTGATCGCGGAGGTGGTGAAGCAGGAGCCCGACGCGGCGCCGGTGCGCGTGGAGTCGTTCACCGGCCTGACGGTGGACTTTGCCCGCAAGGTCCACGCTTCCGTGCTCTTGCGCGA
>JBOHNM010000145.1:0-10507 GCA_050730675.1 Phycisphaerales bacterium
GTCGGCAGGTGTCGATCCAGGATCGCGCGAGCCAGTTCTTTTCCGGTCTCGGTCGCGTTGGACTGAAGGTCGATGTGGTACGCCAGCAGCGTGCCTGAGACCAGCATCATGAGCTGCTGGGCCAGGCCATCGGGGTCGGCCGCGCCAGCCGCGACGCACCGGGCCCGGATATCCGCTTCGGTTTCGGCGAAATGGCGGCGAGCGACCAAGTGCACAGGATCATGCCGTCCGGGGAACTCGGCGGCGGCGTTGACGAACATGCACCCGCGGAACTCGGGCATCTCGAACCAGAGCCTCAGCACATCGAATATCGCCAGCAGCTGCGCCCGGGGCTCGGAGCCGCCGTGCTGCTCGAGCATGACGGGCCAGGAAACGATCTCGCGGTCGTGGTGAGCCTCGAGCACGGCAATCACCAGGTCATCCTTGCTATCGAAGTGGTTGTAGAACGTCGTCTTGGTGACGCCGACATCGTCGAGGAGCTCATCCAGCCCCACCGCGTGGAATCCACGCGAGAAGAACAAACGCTGTCCTGCTTCGATCAACCGTTGCCGCGCGTTGCTGCTCATGGAATCGCTCCGTCACCGCGGTTTCATCCTGCTTGTTTCCGCGGGCAGTCATTATTCGCACGGTTCTGCGCTCGGTTCGGGTTGACTGCAAGTCCACCCTTGGTGGACCGCCAGTCAAGCGACAGACGCCGCGGATTGGCGGATAGTCAGCATGTCCGGGCCATCGACGGCCCGCGAACGGATCTGCCCATTGATGCAAGGAGAAACCATGTCCGCCGTCTCAACCCCCGTCGCCCTGTTTACTCAGCCGACGCCCGACTTCGCCGCCATCAAGGCCCGCCAGCAGAGCACCTGGGCCGCCGGTGACTACGCCATGGTGGCGACCACCGTCAATCTCGTGAGCGAATTGCTCTGCGAGACCGCCAACATCTCCGGCGGCGAGCGCGTCCTTGACGTCGCCTGCGGCAGCGGCAACTGCACGCTCGCAGCGGCCCGGCGGTTCGCCGATGTCACGGGCATCGACTACGTGCCGTCGCTGATCGACCAGGCGCGGGAGATTGCCCGCGCCACCCGCATGCCGGGGGCGTTCATCGACGGCGATGCCGAGGCGCTGCCGTTCGGTGACGGGACGTTCGACGTCGTGACGTCGGTCTTCGGCGTCATGTTCACGGCGAACCAGGACCAGGCCGCGGCGGAGCTTCGCCGCGTGTGTCGTCCGGGCGGGCGGATCGCGCTCGCCTGCTGGACGCCCGACGGGTTCATCGGCGAGATGTTCCGCACGATCTCCTCGCACGTGCCCCCGCCCCCGCTGGGCGTGCGATCGGCGCTGCTGTGGGGCACCACCGACCGGCTCAGCGAGTTGTTCCCTCGCGCACAGATTCAGGCAACCGCCCGCATCCACACTTTTCGCTATCGGTCACCCCGCCACTGGTACGGGCAGTTCTCAACCTGCTACGGACCGACGGTCAAGGCGCTCGAATCGCTCGAGGGCGAACGGCGCAAGGCGCTGGAGGCGGACCTCCTGGAGACATTCGACCGCTTCGCCATCCGCGGCCACAACGGGGCGGGCGTGGCGGTGCGTGCCCAGTACCTGGAGGCAGTGATCACCATGTGAACGGCGCCGCGGCAGTGGCAAAAATGAGCCACCCCCCCGGCGGCGGCGTCAATCGCGCCGTCGGCGGCGGGCAAGCACCAGCATGCCCGCGCCCGCGAGTGCCCCCGTCGGAGCTGCTGGCACAGCGGTGTAGACATACAGGTTCCACTCGAGCTTGTACGGGTTGCCATTACCGTCAAAGCCGGCGTCCCCGGTGCGGCTGACCATGATCGTGAACATCGACCCGGGCGCGATCGGGCCGCCGAGCGCCGCCGTCAGATCCAGCGCCGAGTCCGTCGGCCAAGTGAACACACCTGTGTATTGGTCGAGCACGCCGTCGTTGTCATCGTCGTTGAGAGCGATGGTCGGGAAGCCCAGGAACGGCCCGACACCCAGCAGGCTGTTCTGGTTCGGATTCCCCTGGTCGAGATCGATGATGGCGATCGTGGCGCCGAGCGGGAAGATGATGTTGATGTAGTCCACATCCGTGGTGTTGCCGATCTCCACGCCGACCGCAACATGCGTGATCCCAAGTGGAGCGATGGGGACCATCGGTCCGGGAGTTGGGGCGTTGGGAAGGTCGCCGGAGATCATCTCCGAGTACGTCGGCGAAGCGACCGCCGCGCCCGCGGCACACAGCAGGCCCAGCACACACATCGCGCAACGGCTCAACATCGCTCTCTCCTGGGTTGGGCGGTCTCCCGCCGAACGGTGACTCCAAAACGAACAGAAGGAAGCAGGCCCCGCGGCCGCTTCCTTCCTCTTGGAGCTTTGAGTATGCCACGGATCGGCGCTGCCGCAAGAGCGAACGGCCAAACCCGCACGAATCACGACATTCTCGGCCCTTGGGTACCGACCAAGCCCTCAGAACGCTTCCCCCACCCCCCAATCGCCGGCCCCGTCCGGCGCAGGGCGTACACGAGCAACCCCGCCCCGAAGGCCACCATCGCTACGCTCAACCACTGCCCGCGCGACAGACCGATGATCCGCCCGGCGTCTCCAAAATGTGCATCGGGGAGCCGGATCGTCTCGGTCAGGATCCGCAGCACGCCGTAGATCATGAACCACCAGGCCGCCACGACACCTGGCTTGCGCGGCTTCCACCAGATCGCCCAGACGATCAGGCCGAGCACAAGTCCCTCCGCCGCGGCCTGGTAGAGCTGTGACGCATGACGCGATGAAAGGAGCGGGATCAATTGCTGCTTGTACTGGCCGGCATGCGCGATGATCCGCCCCAGTGCCGCATCCCACTGTTCGCCGGGCTTCTGCACGCTGCGCACCAGTTCATGGAGTTGGATCTGCTGCTCCGGACTCAGATCCGGGGCGTGGGTCGCCTTCTCGCGAACACCGGGCGCGAGCCACCCGTGCAGTTCCTGCGGGAACTGCACACTCCACCACGGCCCCGGCGTCCCCGGCGGCGAGACGATCTTGCCCAGCAATTCGCCGTTGACGAAGTTGGCGAAGCGCCCGAGCAGCAAGCCGAAGCCCGCCACCAGCCCCATCACGTCCATCACGTGCAGCATTGTGGTCCGTCCGATGACCTCGCCCGTCTCGGTCTTCCACCCGCGGCTCACCCGCCAGCACCCCAGCATGATCCCCACCATGCCGCCGTGGCTGGCCATGCCCCCCTTGTTGATCGCCAACAGATTCCACCACGGAAATGAGCTGGTGAACGTGTAGAGCAGCTTCTGGTCGTAGACGAGCGCATACCCGAGCCGCCCGCCGATCAGGGTTCCCAGCACAATCATCATCATCGCATCCGCCACATACCGCGGCGGGATCTGGATCTTGCCGCGCTTGGCCAGCGCCAGCAGGACGAAGTACGCGATCACGAATCCGGCGACATAGGACAGCCCGTACCAGCGCACGGCGAAATCGCCGCTGATGGGGAGGAGGATCGGTGAAAGGTCGTGGAAGTAGGGCATGTGTGAACGGGGCGAGCAGTCAGGAAAGGCGATCAGGGACCAGATTGAGAGACAGAAGCCAGCGAGGTTAGTAGGCATCAATCCCAAAGAACCGACGCGCGTTCATGTTCAACTGCTCGTGGAACGACTCGAACGCCTCCCCGCGGAGCACCGCCAGAAACTCCGCTGTGTGCCGCACCATCGCCGGGCGGCACGGGCGCTGAGTCCGCACAGGCTCCGGCGGCAGAAACGGCGCATCGGTCTCGACCATGATCCGCTCGCGTGGCGCCATCCTGGCCGCTTGCTGAGTCGCCTGGGCGTTTTTGTATGTCACGACACCCGTGAACGAGACCATCGCGCCGAAGTCGAGCAACTGGTGCATGTCCTCCGGCCCACCCGTAAAGCAGTGGAAGACAAACCGCGCCGGATCCAGCTTCGTTCCCCGAAGCACCGGGATCAAGTCCGCAAACGCCTCGCGGCAATGCAGCACGATTGGCTTGTCGATCGCCACCTCACCCCCACCACCCCCACCCCGCCGGCACGACTCGATGAACGCGAGCTGCTCATCCAGCACCGCCCGCTGCACCGCCTGCACCGGCTTGGGATAGTGATTGTCCAGCCCCAGTTCTCCCCATGCCACGCACTTCGGCCGCGACGCGACCAATCGCAGATTCTCCCAGGTGTGCGCCCCCTTGTCGGAGTACAACGGATGCACCCCCGCCGTGCACCACACCCGGTCGTGCGTCTCGGCGATCCTCAGCGCCTCCAGGCAGTCCCGCGTCGTCGTCGAGATCGTGATCATCCCCGAAACGCCGACTCCGGCCGCCTCGGTCAATATCCGCTCGTGGGCCCCGTCGAAGTCGGGGAAGGTCAGGTGGCAGTGCGTGTCGATCACGCGGCAACAATACCAGTGCCACTGATCCGCTGTCTTCAGCGGGTCAGTGCCTGAATCCGGTACGCTCCCAACACTGACCTCGAAGCGAGGTCAGTGCCACTGCAAGGACCCTCTATGACCCGCCACCTGTTCGCACTGCTCGCTCTCTTCGTGGCGTTCATCCTTCCGACCCGCGCGCCCGCCCTTCAAACGGCGACGCAACCCGCACCTGCGGCTGCCACGCCGGCGCCAGCGCCCGCCCCCGCCAACCCCGCCCCCAAAAAGGCAGCCGCCGAGGACCAGTGGTACATCGTCGAACTCAACGGTCAGCGTTCCGGCTACATGCACTCGCGCGAGGAGCGCAAGGACGGCAAGATCACCACCACCAGTTCGATGGTCCTGGCGATCAAGCGCGGTGCCGCGGCCCTCGAAATCACCATCGACACCGAGTTCGTCGAGACCGAGGCCGGCAAGCCCATCTCGATGACCTTCGCGCGCAAGCTCGGGTCCCAGCCGCAATCGACCGAGACCCGCTGGACCGACGACGGGGTCGAGATCACCGAGATCCAGAACGGCAACCGAAGCACCCACACAGCCAAGGCTCCCGCGGGCGAATGGCTCACCCCTGGCGCGGCTGATCGTTACGTCGAAGCCGAGCTTGCCAAGAACGCCAAGCAGATCGGCCTCAAGACCATCGACCCCTCCAGCGGTCTCAAGGTCTTCACCGTCACGCGCACGGTCCTCGAACACACCAATATCGATGTCGTCGGCCGCACCGTCCCCGCCATCAAGTGGGAGAGCGAGGCGAGTATCCAGCCCGGCATCAAGTCCGTGGAGTACGCCGGACTCGACGGCCGCGCACTCCGCACCGACATCAACCTCGGCGGCCTCACCCTCCGGATGACCCTCGCCGACAAAGACCTCGCGCTCGCGAAGATGAACGCTCCCGAGCTGCTCGTCTCGACGCTGGTCAAGCCCGACAAGCCGATCAACAAGCCCCGGCTCACCAAGAAGGCTGTTTACAAACTCTCCGTTGCCGAAGGCGAGATGCCGATGCTCCTCAACCTGGCAACCCAGACGTGCGAGCGCATCGACGCCAAGGCCGTGCGTCTCACTGTCGATGTCAACGCCAAGCCCCCCGCGCCGAAGGAGGACATCGCCAACCACGACTTCTCCACCGCCACGGCGATGCTCAACAGCGACGACCCCGAGATCCGCAAGCTCCTTCCCGGCGCCGCCCCCGACCACGGCATGCCCGGGCTGACCCCCGAGCACCTCCGCCACTTCACCCACCGGTTCATCAAGACCAAGAACTTCTCCGTGGGGTTCGCCTCGGCCTCCGAAGTGGCCCGCACCAAGACAGGCGACTGCACCGAGCACGGCGTCTTCCTCGCCGCCCTCCTCCGCGCCAAGGGCATCCCCTCGCGCGTCGTCTCCGGTCTCATCTATGTGGATGATTTCGGCGACAAGGGCGATATTTTCGGCTACCACATGTGGACTCAAGCCCTGGTGACTTCCAACGGCGTCACGCGCTGGATCGACCTCGACGGCACGCTTCCCAATGACGTCCCCTTCGACGCCACGCACATCGCTCTCGGCACCTCCTCCCTCACCGACGAGGACCAGCAGAACTTCCTCGTCGCCCTCGCGCCGCTCATCGGCCGCCTCCAGATCACCGTCGAAAAGGTGGAGTAGCCGATGCCGCGTTCTTCCGTCAAGCGTCCCAAACCCGGCAATGCCAAGCTCCGCGGCACCTCTCGCCGCGCCAGTGCCGCACTTCCCACACTCCCCGCCCGTACCCCCACCGGTCACAAGGGCACCTTCGGCACCGTCTGCATCCTCGGCGGCAACTGCGCCGGAGCCACACGCATGGTCGGCGCACCCGCACTCTCCGCCCTTGCCGCCCTCCGCTCCGGCTGCGGCCTCGCCAAGGTCTTCGCACCGGCTCCGATCTGTGCCGACATCCTGACCATCGTCCCCTCCGCCACCGGCCACGCCATCGGCACCGACCTCACCGGGGAGACGACCGTTACCGAGGCCCACGCCGCCGCCGAGCAGGCCCTCCGCGTTGCCACCGTCATTGCCATCGGCCCCGGTCTCGGCCGCGGCCCCGGCCCCGCCGCCGCACTCTCGCGTCTGCTTGATCAAACAGAATTGCCGCTGGTCATCGACGCCGACGCCCTGGCCATCCTCGCAGCCTTCCACGATCCGACCCAATCTCTCCGCGCCACCGCCGTCCTCACGCCCCACCCCGGCGAGTTCCGCCGTCTCGCCGAGTCCCTCGACCTCGACACCGACCCGATCGACCCCGCCAAACGTCCCGCCGCCGCCCGCGCACTGGCCGCCAAGCTCAACTGCGTGGTCGTCCTCAAAGGCGCCGGCACCATCATCGCCGACCGCGATAGCGCATTCACCAACACCACCGGCAACGCCGCTCTCGCCACGGGCGGCACCGGCGATGTCCTCACCGGCCTCATCGCCGGCCTGGTCGCCCAATCCCCCGCCGCAGACCTCCTCGACACCGCGCGCCTCGCCGTCCACATCCACGGCCTCGCCGCCGACCTGTGGGTGAAGCGTCACGGCGCAGCCTCCGGCCTCCTCGCCGCCGAACTCGCCGACCTCATCCCCGCCGCCATGCAATCCCTCCGCCGCAAATGACCCCCCCCAATCCCCCCACCATCCAGCTCCTCGTCCTCGATGTTGACGGTGTCCTCACCGACGGCGGCATCTACGTTGACGCCCACGGCGTCGAACTCAAGCGCTACCACGTCATGGACGGCTTCGCCCTGCGCCTGTGGGAGCGCATGGGCCTCCGCGCCGCCGTCATCACTGGGCGCACCGGCCAGAGCATCCTCCACCGCATGGCCGACCTGCGTGTCGCCGAGGTCATCCAGGGCTCCCAGGACAAATCCGCCGCCCTCGACGAAGTCGCCTCCCGCACCGGCATCGCCCCCGCGGCCATGGCCTTCCTCGGCGACGATTGGCCTGATCTCCCCGCCCTCCGGCGCGTCGGATACCCCATGGCCGTCGCCAACGCCGCGCCCCAGGTCAAAGCCGCGGCCAAATACATCACCCCGCGTCCCGGTGGCTCGGGCGCGGTCCGCGACGCCGTCGAGCATCTTTTGACCTCCATGAACCTGCTCGACGCCGCCCTGCATCTCTACGATCCCGCCTATGGCCAAGGGTGAGCCCGTCGGGCGACACACACGACGCACCGGACTCATCGTCGCCTCCAGCGCGTTCCTTCTCGGCGCGGGCGTCGTCGGGTTCTTCATCGCTACCAGCAAGTCTCGCCCGGCAGACGTACCAAAGCCCGTCATCTCTGACGTCCCGGCGATGACGCAACCCCCCACCGCTCTCCCTCCGGTGGACCTGGGCACCTCGCAACCCGGCGGTCCTTCCATCGTCGAAGTCCGCGGCCCGACCATCCAGTTCATCGACAAGCAGGACCCCGCCCGCGTCGCCGGCCAGCTCCAGTGGGAATCCCTCGATCCCCTCGATAACGGCCGCTCGGCCATCACCAAACCTGTGGGCTATTACTACCTGCGCAACGGCGCGGTCGTGCAGATCAAGGCCGCCAAGGGCCGCATCTACACCCCCGCCCGCAGCAAGCAGCCCGAGTCCGGCACCTTTGACGGGGGCGTCGTCTTCTCCCTCTTCGAGCCCGACGCCGCCGGCAAGCTCGATGTCGCCAAGGACAAGCCGACTCTCCGCGCCGAGACCCGCTCGCTCGATTTCGACCTCGCCACCGGCGACGTCTCCAGCCCCGATCCCTTCACCATCACCTCCGACCTCGTCGAGGCCAAGGGCAAAGGCTTCCAGGTCCTCTACAACCAGGTCTCCGAAGCAATCAATCTTCTGCAGATCAACGAGCAGGCCGCGGTCACGATCCACCCCGAGGCCGCACGCCGCAAGCACACCGCGCTGAAGCCCGACAAGCCGGCCGCGACCGCTCCGAGCGACGAGCCCGCTCCGCTCCAGCGCGTCGCCATGTACCGCGCCCTCTTCAGCACCTCCGTCAAGATCACCCAGGCCCAGCGCACCATCACCGGCGACGAGATGGAAGTATTCCTGCGTCTGGTCAACAACCAGCTCCCCGCCCGCGCCTTCGGCGAGCGCGGCGATGGCACGACCACCACAACACCAGCCGCAACAAACACACGCCCCGACCAGCAGCTCCTCACCGCCGATCAGCCCATCACCCTCACCTGGGTCGGCAAGCTCACCGTCCGCCCGCTTGAAACCGCTCCGCGCGAACTCGAGGCCGACCACCTCCTCGCCCGCATCACCGGCAGCCAGACGGGCCCCGCTCGCGCCGCCGACGATTCCCTCCGCGCCTCGGCCCTTGCCACCACCTTCCAGATCGGCGCCACCACCCGCGACCTGGTCGTCTCCGGCAAGCCCGGCGCCCCCGCCCGCCTCGCCGCCGCCGGCCGCGGCACACTCACCACCCCGCAGCTCCGCCTCAACCTCGGCACAGGTCTGGGCACGCTCGACGGCCCCGGCGAGCTCGTCGGCGACCCCACCACCCGCGAACTCGCCGCCGGCCCCGTCCTCCCCGACCGCCGCGCCTCCTGGACCGACCGCGCCGAGATCCAGCTCTCCGCCGACAACGACGCCCTCACCGGCCAACTCGAGGTCGCCACCTTCCTCGGCGGCGTCGTCGCCTCCAGCCGCGCAGGCGAAGTCCGTTCCGACCTCGCCCGCATCACCTTCTCTCCCGTCGCCGACAAAGCCTCCGCTACCGAACTCGCCGCCGTCAACCTCCGCGGCAACGTCCGTGCCCAGGCAGGCCACGGCGAGGCCGACGCCGCCCGCGGCATCCTCTCCGCCGACGCCGTCGATGTCCGCTTCGAACCCACCGACGCCACCTCCGATCCCGTCCCGGTCGAACTGCTCGCCCAGGGCAACGTCAAGGCCTCGCGCCAGGACCAAGCCCTCTCCGCCGCCATCTTGAGCGCCGCCCTCGGACGTGACTCGCACGGCGATGTCCAGCTCCGCACCGCCCAAGCCGAATCCAACGTCGTCTTCACCGGCGCCAAAGGCCTCAAGGCCACCACCAACCGCCTCGATGCCGACGCCGATGCGCAGACCGTTCTCCTCACCGGCGCGGGCACGCAGATCACCCGAGATGCCAGCACCCTCGACGGCGAGCAGTTCCTCCTCCGCGGCAAGTCCCGCGAGTTGATGGGCGCCGGCCCCGGTACATTCACCCATGCCCGCGGCAATTCCAAACCCGCCGCCGGCTCGCCGCAGGCCGCCCTTCCCAACCAGGTCACCGCGGCGTGGCAGCACTCGCTCTACGTCAACGACCCCGACGGCCAGGCGATAGTCGAGGGGGGCGCGGTCGTGACTGCGGCGGGTGACCAGGAAACCAGCACGCTCAAGGCCGCGCAGGTCATCATCAACTTTACACCATTGCCGATCGCGGCCGAGGGATCAGCGAAGACCGAGCCCGCCCCAGAGCGCAAGTTCGTGTCCGCCGACGCCGTCGGCTCGCTCAATCCGAACGTCACCGGTGTCGCCGTCGTCGAGTCGCGCCGATACACCGATGCCGACGCCCTCCTCGCCCGCGACGACAAGAAACTCGAGCGTCTGCTCTACCTCGAGAGCGCCCGCATCAGCGCGAGCGAGGCCGATGGCATCATCTCCGTGCCGCAGACCGGCAAGCTCCTCGTCGCCGACAAGCGCCCCCCCACCCCTCAAGACCCCGCCGCCCCCAAGCCGACCAAGCCCGGAGCCGGAGACATGCAGCTCGCCGGTGCACACGGCACCAGCCTCTTCTCGTGGCAGGGCGACCTCATCCTGCGCCGCAATGCCGGCACGATCGAGATGCACCGCAAGACCCGCCTCATCCACCAGCCCGAGGGCCAGGACACCCCCTTCCTCCTCGATGCCGACAACATGACGGCGTGGTTCTCGCAGAACGGCACCGCGGTCGCCGCTGCCCCCAACGCCCGCAATACCCAGCTCCTCAAGGCCACCGCCGAGGGCTCGGTCCTCGCCGAGTCCGCCGACCAGCGGCTCACCGCCGACCTCCTCAGCTTTGATGTCCCCACCAACACCATCGAGGCCGCGGCCACCGGTTCCAACAACGTCGTCCTCTCCGACAAGACTCGCCCCTCACCCC
>JBOHNM010000146.1:0-10502 GCA_050730675.1 Phycisphaerales bacterium
GCAGCAGGTTGGTCATCATGGTGGTGGTGGAGGCGAGAGCGTTGGCGCTCTCGGTCATGTCGCGGATCGAGAAGTCGTCGGCCTCGCCGGTGCGGATGCGGTGACGCTCGCGGAGGAGGTCGGTGACCTGCGCGATAGCCGGCTTGATCTCGCGGGTGTTCACGGCGGCGGCGAGGATCTGGTCCACGTTGGCGAAGCGCACGGGCATCGGCATGTCCGCCTGCTGTGCCGCGGATGGCGCGGGAAAGACGCTGGTGGAGCCCGGGAAAACGGAATTCGGCGCCGGCGCGGATGTTGTCGCCGTCGTGCCCGAGGTTGAGGAGCCGACGACGCGGTACTTGATCGTCGTCCAGGGCGCCAGCACGATGTCGTCCTGGTCGCTGCCGAAGGCGTTGGCGCCCTTGGAGGTCAGCACGCCGACCACCTTGAACCCCACGCTCTGGATGCGGATCTCCTGACCCACAGGCGAGCGGCCGCGGAAGAGCTCGCGGACGATGGTCTGCCCGACCAGACACACGCGCGTGGCATTGCGCACATCCGAATCGGTGAAGACCTCGCCCTCGGCGAGCGTCGCCCAGTCACGGACGTCGAGGTAGTCGGGCGTGGTGCCGTAGATGAACTGCGGCACCCAGTTGCGGTCCTCGGCGATCAACTGCGTTCGCGCCCGCACGATCGGCGCGGCATCCGAGACCGAAGGACACTCGCGCAGGATCGCCTCGCAGTCTTCGGCGGTGAGCGTGAGCACACTGCCGGCGCCGAAGCTGATGCCGCCGCTGGCGGCCGTGCCCGGCATGATGAGCAGGTTGTTGGCGCCCATGCTGGCGATGGTCTTGGCGATGGAGCCGGAAGAGCCCTTGCCGATCTCCATCATGGCGATCACCGCGGCGATTCCGATGACGATGCCGAGCACGGTGAGGGCGGACCGCGTGACGTTGCGCCGCAGAGCCCGGAGCGAGGTTTGGAGCGTTCGGAGAACGGTCATGGGTGCCCTCCCGCGCCAGCGCTCGCGGGAACTGCTGTGTTCCCCTCCTGGCGCACATCCGACTCGATGAGCCCGTCACGGAGGCGGATATTCCGACGTGCATGCCCCGCGACCACAGGGTCGTGCGTGACGAGAATGATCGTGATACCGTCCACGCGGTTGAGTTCCTGGAGCATGGCGAGGATCTCGGTGGTCGTGCGCGAGTCCAGATTGCCGGTCGGCTCGTCGGCCAGCAGGACGGGTGGGTGGTTGATCAGGGCCCGGGCAATCGCGATGCGCTGTTGCTGGCCGCCCGAGAGCTGGCTGGGCATGTGGTCGAGGCGCTTTTCCAGCCCGACCTTGACCAGCAGCCCGGTCGCGCGCTCGCGGGCCTCGCGGTCGCTCAGACGCGAGGCGGTGTAGGCCAGCGGCATCATGACCTGCTCCAGGGCCGTGGTGCGCGGCAGCAGGTTGAAGCTCTGAAAAACAAAGCCGATGCGGCGGTTGCGGATCATCGCCCGCTTGTCGGAACTGAGCCGCGCGGTGGCTTCGTCATCCAGCCAGTATTCGCCGGAAGTGGGGCGGTCGAGGCAGCCGAGAATGTTCATGAGCGTCGTCTTGCCCGAGCCCGATGCGCCGGTGAGCGCCACCAGGTCCCCGCGCTCGATCCCGAGTGATACACCCTTGAGTACAGGCACATCGATCTCGCCGACGTGGAACGTGCGGCGGATATCGTCGAGTTGGATCAGCGCTCTGGCCATTTGTGTTCGTTCGCTTCTGACTATCGACTACCGGCCCCCGCCACCGCCGCCAGTTCCTCCACCCGTCCCGCCTGCCCCACCGGTGTTGGCCGGGCGGCCGCCGCGCGGAGGAGGAGCGAAAGGGTTCGTGCCCGCCGCCGAGTTCGCCGCTCCACTGACAACTTCGCCGATGATCACGCGGTCGCCCTCGCCGAGTTGATCGGTGGTGACTTCGGTGACCGTGCCGTCACTCAACCCCGGTTGTACATTGATGGGCGTGAGGACACCGTCCCGGAGCACCCACACTCGACCGGAGGCCCTGTTCTTGCTGCGGGCGTCTGACTTGGCGCCGGGCTTCTCGACTGCCGCCGGCGCGCCGGGAGGCGACCAGCGCAGCGCCGCGTTGGGGACAACCACCACATCGTTACGGGTGTCGATGATGAACCGCACGTTGGCGGTCAGGTAGGGCAACAGCCTCAGCGATTTGTTGTCGGTGACGATCTCGACGGTGTAGGTCACGACGTTCTGCGTCATCGTGGCGTTGAGGCGGACCTTGCGGACTTCACCTGTGAACGTCTCGGTTGGGAACGCATCGACGGTGAAGGAGACCGGTTCACCGGGCTGAACATGACCGATATCCGCTTCGTTCACCTGCACCAGAACCTGCATCCGCGAGAGGTCCTTCGCGATCAGGAACAAGCTCGGTGCATTGAGACTCGATACCACGGTCTGGCCGATCTCGACGCGCCGGTCGATGATCACGCCGCTGACCGGCGAACTGATGGTGCAGAAGAACAGGTTTCGCTTGGCGCGCTGCAGAGCCGCGTCGGCGTTTGCCACGCTCGCCTGCGCCTGTCCGATCGTGGCCTCGGCCACCGCCACGTTGGCCTGCGCCTGCTCGAAACTCGACTTGGCTGCGTCGTAATCCGCCTGGGAGAGCGCTTTGGATTTCTCCAGGCGCTGCGCGCGGGCCCAGTCCCGCTCACCCTGATCCAATCTCGCGCGAGCCTGATCACGACTGGCCTCGGCCACCTTCACCTGCGCCTGGGCCTGGCCGTACTGCGCCGTCGCGGCGGCAACATCTGCGGCGTAGAGCGTGTCGTCGATGCGGGCGAGCACCGAGTCCTTGACCACCGTCGATCGGTAGTCAACCGGTTTGCCGGTGTCATCGACACCAAACGAAGCGATCTGGCCGTTGACCTGGGCTCCCACGTCGATCACGTCTTCGGGCACGACCGTCCCCGTGGCGCTGATGCTCCAGGTCACGTCCTGGCGCTTCACCTCCGCCGTGCGGTACGACGCGGCGGCCGCGGCGCCTGAATCGCGAGAGAACCACTTTTGGTATGCAAAGTACCCGGCGGTCCCCAACGCGAGCAGCACCACAATGATGACCAGCAAACGCTTCACGTGGACCTCCGTCTTCCGCCGGCGAGCGAGCCCAGCGCCTCACCCTTTCCGGCGCCTTCATTCCCCCGTCCATCCGCGACGACTTTCATGTGTTCGCCAAGCCTGGTCAGCAGCCGCAGCAGGACTTCGTGCTCCTTTGACGACAGCCCCGACATGACGCCCTTGATCCACTGGTGATGACCGATGAGCACACGCGCGACCAGTGAACGACCGGCCGCTGTCAGCAGGATCCGCCGTGTTCGCTGGTCTTGAGGGTCTTTCCGCCGCTCGATGAGCCCTGCACGAGCCATCCGATCGAGCGTCGCGCTGAGGCTGGGAGGACGCACAATCAACGCGTCACCCAGTTCAACCATGGTCGGGCACGAAGACCCCCGCGCTTCAAGCCGCGACAACGACCGCAGCACGCCCCACTGCGCAGCGCTGATCCCGTAGGCGCCGAAATACGGCTCCGAAATCCGACGCAGCAGCCCGCCCGTTTGGCCCAGTGCCCGCAAGGCGGCCTGAGGGCTCGTCACAACCTCTTCGCCCGCAGGCCGGGCAGCCACCCGATCGGGAGGGGGCATTCGAGTCGGGCCGGACTTTCGTTCGCTCACGAACGAATTTACGGGCGCGAGCGATTTCGGTTGCACCCCTGCTGCCCCGAAGCAGCCTGGGGCGGGCAATTGGCTGTTTCCTGTGAAACAGACTTCTTCGGCGACGGTGCCGACGCCGCTGCCCGCGCCGAGTGTCGCGGTGCTGGGCGCCTTGGTGCTGGCGACCGGTGCAGGGCGCAAGCGTCGCTGACGGGCCATCGTCAAACTGAACCCGCGCATGAAAAAACCCCGGGGCAGGATCCCCGGGGCTTATCCTCACCCGACGCAACGGGTTGAGGTCAGGGGCTGCAGGGCTGGAAGAACTGGGAGAGGAAGTAAACCAGGTCGTCAACGGTCACCTGTCCGTCGCGAGGATTTGGCGCTCCGCCCAGGCCGACCAGGTCGGCCACCGCCACATTGCCCGCGAAGAATTGTGTGAGGAAAAAGACGATGTCGTCAACGGTGTTGATGCCGTCAGCGCCGCCGCCGCCGCCCAGGTGCGAGACGTCGGCCGCGTTGCACGGCTGCGGGCCGGAGGTGACGAAGCACGCCCCGCTGAGCGCAACTACATACTCGGCGGTGGAGTAGGCATCGCCGTCCCACGAAGAGAGGATGTTGGCAGCGCCCGGGCCGTCGGGAGCCCGCTCCTCCTCGTACGGCTGGTCCTCCCAGAGCATGTTGTGCGAGCTGTCGACCGGCTCACGTCCGAAGGTGCAAACGGCCAGGTAGTAGATGCCGTCGGCCGCGATGTGGAGCCCGGTCAGCGTCGACCGATAGGAGTTGGTGTCCGCCTCGTCGTCGTTGGCCGTCACACCGTGGCCCGAGGAGTCAAAGAGGAACAGCTGCGTGTCCGCGAACGTGCTGCCGATGGTCGTCGCGCGGAACGAGATGTGGTCACAGATCTGGATCTTGTAGAGGTCCGTGTGGTCGGGGGTGAACTGGGCCATGATCGTCCCGAGGTTGCCCGAGCCCGTGCACTCAAGCGCGGTCGCGAGGGTCTCACCGCCGTCGGAGAGCTTCACGTACGTCTCGGCCGGCGGTACGTAGGGCCCGGTGCGGACGCGAAGGACCATCGTCCCACCCGGATTGGAACGGCTCGTTACCGCCTGCCAGCCGTTGTCGAAGGCCTCGTTGTGCTGGGTCGCGGCGATGTAGTACGTTCCCGCGCCGAGGGTCTCGCCGTCGCGGCCGTTGTAGTTCAGGCCGTTGCCGGGCGCCAGGCGCGGTCCGCGACCGTAGGTGAGTTGTCCCATCGCATCGCTGCCGTCCTCGCCGTCCGCTCCGATCAACGCGCCAGTGCTGTCGAACAGCGCGATGCCCACGCCCTCAACCGTGGAGGTCTCGGCGTCCACGTCCAGGAAGGTCAGCCCGCTGCGGCTGACGGCCGCGGCCAGGTTGAACCGGCACCAGAAGACCGGGCTCGCCGTGGTGAAGTCGGCCGAGCCGGTGACAAACGCACCGTTGAACGGCAACGTGCCCAAGTCGGTGAGCGTGGTCGGCGGCACGTGCGCGGGCGCGGTGCCCGTGCGAACGTTCAGTTGAAGCGTGCCGGAGAGATTGGACTGGCTCGCAACCAGCCAGCCGGCGTCGGGCGTGCCGTACGTGGCGGGATACCCGAACGCGGCAACCCAGTACGTGCCCGCAGCCAGGTCGCCGTTGCGACCGTCGTAGGTGCTGCCGGGATTCGCTCCATTGGTGCTTACCGCCGGGCGAGTCGGCGAGGTCTGACCGAAGCTCAATTGGCTGCGGTGGCCCGAGCCGCTCTCGTCATCGGTGACGATGACCGCACCGGTGTTGTCGAAGAAGGCAAGGTAGGTATCGAGATCCTCACCGCTGTCCTGCACCGAGTTCTCGGTATCGATGTCGAGGAAACGCGCGGCGGCGTTGGACACGGGCGACGAAAGAACCATGCGGAACCACTTGACCTCGGCCGGCCCCAGCGCCATCGTGCTGCTCTGCACGCCCGGCGTCAGAACGCCGAAATCAGTGTTGGGGGTTGGGGCAGTCGGCAGCGGCTGCACGCCGTGGCGAATGCGCACCACAACGTCACCCGCCTCCTCCGCCCCCGATATCGCGAGCCAGCCGTTGGCGAACGCGGTCTCGGGGACGGCGACGGCCATGAAGTAGTCGCCCCCGAGGAGCGATTCGCCGTCGCGACCGTTGTAGAGCGCGCTGTCGCCGTAGGGCAGACGCGTGCCGGTGCCGAAGCTCAGCTGCGCCATGCCGCCGCTGCCCTCGTACGAGTCAAGCCCGGCGATCGTGCCGTCAGCTTTGAACAGGCAGACCGTCGCGGCGCTCACCGACGAGGTCTCGGTGTCGATGTCAAGGTACGTGCGCGTGGCGAGATTCACCGCGGCGGGGAGTGTGAACCGCACCCACTTCACCGTCGCGGCATCCAGCCCGACGGTGCGTGTAGCGAACGAGCCGTCGGTGGGGAGCACACCCATGTTGAAGAAGACCGTGGGCGCCGCGACCGGCGGTGACTGGCCGTAGCGGACATTCACGGTGATATCGCCGGTGGTGTCGCCGCCGGTGATCTGGTACGGCAGGCCGATGCCGTTGGGCGGGTACGAGCAGCACGCCAGCCAATAGGTGCCGGCGAGAAGCTGGCCGTCACGACCGTCGTAGTTCTGCGCCAACGCGGGCGCGGCACGCAGGCCCGAGCCGAAGGAAAGCTGGCTCAGGTGGCCCGAGCCGTCCTCGTCGTCCTCAACGATCGGCGCCCCGTCGCCGCCGAACAGCACGAGATATGTGTCGCTCAGTGCAGACCCTTCGGTGCTGATATCCAGGAAGTAGTTGTTGACCGAAGTAACGTGCGTGGGAATCGCAAACGTCACCCACTTGACCTCACCGGCAACGGTCGTCGTGACCGTGTTGGTGGTGAACACGTCCGAAGCGGCCAGCACACCCAGGTCCGCGGCGGCGGTGGGGGGCGTCGGCGGCGGCGCGGGCTGGTCGTCAAAGGTCAGCACAAGGTTGTTCCAGGTCGCGTCGATGCCGGTCGGGTTGTCCTGATAATCCTCGTAGAACGCGTACGTCCACGTGCCCACTGGGTTGTAGCCGCCGCCCGCCAGATTTACGCTGTAGTTGGGCGGGATCGCGACCGTGGTGAAACTCTCGCCGTTGAACGGCTGGATCGTGAACGGTGCGTGCCCGGCAGGGGGCGTCACATAAATGCGCGCATCACTGCGCCAGGTGCCCGTCGCAGTTGATGTGAGCGAGCCCGACAGCACGATCCGCAGCGGCGTGTACCCGCCGGCGAACGTCTGGTTCAGCACCACTGTCCCGTTGGTTGGTTGTTGACCGCCGCCCGCACCGTTGCCCGTGCTGGCGGAGTTGATATGTGTAGGAAATGTCGTGGACTCGAAGGGCGTGGCGTGCGCCGCGGCGGCCAAAGCCCCGCAACTGACGATCGCCAAAGCCCCGATTTGAAACGCCGGCATCCGCATAGTGGCCCCTTTCTCTAATCCCCTAAATGGGTGGTATTGCCGCGCGACAGATCGTCAGCGGCCCTGTGGATTGTGCCACGATGTACTATTATTGTCACGTAGTAAGTCACGGAAACAATCACAATGAGAAAAAATGCTGGCCCTAGACAGGTGCGAACTGCACCGATCGGGACTCAGCGGGGCACGGGTGATCACGCCTTGAACCGGTACGAGCCGAGTTCCTTGCCGCCAAGATCAGTTAGGGTGACTTCGAGGCCCGACCCATCGGCCTTCCCTTGGATAAGCGTCGCGGCCTCCGGCTTCGGCCCACCGCCGATGAGCTGTCCGTAGGGTCGCAGCGTGTCGGGCTCGCTGTACGAATATTTGTGGATGTGCCCGCTGATGACCAGTTGCACGCGCCCCTGACCAGCAGGTCGTGCCACTTGTCGCGCGAGTCGATGCTCGCCCCGTTGCCGACCAGGGGGATGTGCATCATCGCCACGCGGTAGGGGGCCGCGGCGAAGGCGGGGTCGGTGATCGCCTTCTCCAGCCATGCCCGCTGGACGGAGCGGTACGCCGCGAAGTCGTTCAGCCCCCCATAGACCTTGTGGTCGTCGGGCTTGTCCTCGCCGGTGTCCATGATGAGGAACGCGACCGGTCCGCGCCGCACGATGGAGTAGTAGAGCCCGCCCGGCGAGTCGGTGTACTGCTCGAAGACGCGGGCCGCTACGCCGCGCACGTCGTGGTTGCCTTTCACCAGCACCAGCGGCGAACTCGCGGCGAAGGGCGCCCCGGCCGGGCTCAGGAACTGATCCACGATCTGCTGGTCGGAGCGGATGTCGTTGAACACATCGCCGTTCCAGAATGTCAAGTCCGTCGGCGCCGCGGCCAACCGCGCCGTGACGCCCGCGAGCGTGTCGCGCGCCTCGTGCGTGTCATTGATCACCGAGAACGTCGTGACCGGGGACTTGCCGGAGTCGAGCGTTGTGAACGAGTACACCGGTGACTGCACCGCTTCCAGCCGCCGGATGTCGTACGGACCGCGGAAGTCGATCGGCGCGGCACACGCGCGATAGAAGTAACACGTGGAGGGCTTGAGTCCCGTGATGCGAATCTTGTGGACGCGGTCGTGGAGCCGTTTCAGCCCGTGCTCGGAGGAGCACGCCGACTGCCCCAGCGCCTCGGTCTCGCCGTACTCAACCCACGCGGTGGACCGGCCGGTGACGGGGAAGATCACCGTCATCCCGTCATTGGCGGGGTGCTGCAGCACCGGGGCGCAGGCGATGCGGAACGGCGTGGGTGCGGCCTTCGCCGGCGCAGGCTTGGGATCGGCTGGCTTGGCTTCGACCGGCTGCAACGCCAGCGTCGGTGACGGCAGAAACCCGGCGGCCAGCGTGGCGGCGGCGGACGAAGCGAGAAAATCGCGGCGGTTCATCCGCGCAGAATACCGCGCCGCGGCGTCAACATGCCGCAAATTCCTGCACGCTCACAACGTCACCGACGCCAGCCGCACAAACCCCTCGATCGCTTCGTACTCTGCCAGCCCCAGCCGATCGAAGAGCTGCGCCGTGTTACGGTTGCGGTCCTCGGCTCGTTGCCAGAACTCGCGCGGGTCGTTCGGACCTGGGAACAAGGCCGAGTCCTTCTGGCTCTCATGCTTGAAGATCGCCGAGCGCTTCCGCCGCACCTCGTCGGGCGAGAGCGGCACCGCCATCTCGATCTCGTGCGGCTCCCATTCCTGCCACGCCCCGCGATACAGCCACACCGTGCACGCACGCATCCACTCGCGCCCTTCCAACCTCTTCAATGCCGCGATGATCGCGCTCAGACACACCCGGTGCGTCCCGTGCGGGTCCGAAAGATCTCCCGCGGCGTACACCTGATGCGGTTTGACGCGCTCGAGCAACTCCACCGTGATGCGGATGTCCTCTTCACCAATTGGTTTCTTGCGGACTCGACCCGTCTCGTAGAACGGCAGGTCGAGAAAGTGAATGTCCCCCGGCAGCACCCCGCTGTAGCGAGCCCCTGCCCGCGCTTCGGTCCGCCGGATCAGCCCCTTCACGCGCTGCAGCTCGGCGCTGTCGGGCTCCCCCGCGGACTTGTGCGCCAGGAACGACTCGATGTTGGACTCCAGCCGCTCGGCGTACTCGGCGCCCAGCTTCGGGAATGCGTGCGCGAACTCGCGTACAAAGTCCACGTGCCGGATCGCCGACTCGTCCCACACCGCGATGTTCCCCGACGTCTGGTACGCCACGTGGACATCGTGCCCCTGGTCGCACAAGCGGATCAGCGTGCCGCCCATCGAGATCACATCATCGTCGGGGTGCGGCGAGAAGACGACCACACGCTTGGGGAACGGGTCCGCCTCGCTTCCGCTTCCTTGAGCGTGGGCCGCGGGTTTGCCCCCCGGCCACCCGGTGATCATCTTCTGCAGCGAGCGGAAGACCTCGATATTGATGTCGTACGCGCCGTCCCGATCCGCGCGGGAAGTGAGCAGTTCCTGCAGCCCATGCTCCGCGTAATCCTCGTTCACCAGCTTCAGGATCGGCTTCTCGACCGTCCGCGCAAGCCACATCACTGCCCGCCGCGTCGTCGGCGAATCCCACGACACCGCCGCGATCTCCCCCGCCGGCAGCAGCCACGGCGTCTTTTCACGCGTCAATTCCGCCGCCGCCGCCGGGTCCAGCACCACCTGCGCCGCCGGGTGCTGCTGCAAAAAGCTCGCGGCCACCGCCGCCGTCATTTCTCCCTCGACCGCCCGCCGGATGATCCCCGCCTTGTGCTCGCCGAAGGCCATCATCACTACGCGCCGCGCGTCGAGGATCGTCCCCACGCCCATCGTGATCGCCCGCCGCGGCACGTTCGGCTCGCCGAAAAAATCGCTCGCCGCATCGGTCCGCGTCACGCGGTCGAGCGTGATTAGCCGCGTCCGGCTCGTCCGCGAAGACCCCGGCTCATTGAACCCGACATGTCCCGTCCGCCCGATCCCCAGCAGTTGCAGGTCGATCCCGCCCGCAGCGGAGATCGCCCGTTCGTACTGCTCGCAGTACGCCGCCACGCTCTCGGCCGGGCACGCCCCATCCGGCACATGCGTGTGTTCCTTGGGAATGTCCACGTGGTCGAACAAATGCTCCTGCATGAACCGCCGGTAGCTCTGCAGGTGCAGCGGCGGCATCGGCCAGTATTCATCGAGGTTGAACGTCACCACGTTCTTGAACGACAGTCCCTCGCGCTGGTGCAACCGGATCAATTCGTCGTACACGCCCGTCGGCGTCGAGCCCGTCGCCAACCCCAGCACCGCCATCCGCTTCTCCGCCGACCGCGCGCGGATCAACGCCGCGATCTCCGCGGCGACCGCGCGAGACGCCTCGGTGCTGGTAGAGAAGATCGATAC
>JBOHNM010000147.1:0-10428 GCA_050730675.1 Phycisphaerales bacterium
AATGCGGGCGTTGGGATAGGTGGGCTTGTCGCCATCGACGAGCCCGCTGATGTGGTCACCGTGCGCGTGCGAGATGACGACGGCCGTAACCTGCTCGGGCCGGATGCCCGCGGCAGCCAGATTCGCCGCGAGTTTGCCGGTGGTGCCCTTGCTTCCAGCGCCAGAGCCGGAGTCGATCAGGATGACCTCCGGGCCGATCTTCACGCAGAGAACGTTGAATTCGACGTTCACCGCGTCGGTCGGTTGGAAGTACATCTCCAGCGTGCGGTCGACCTCTTCCTTCGAACTCGCCTCTGCGGCGAACATCGGATAGACCGGTGCGATCTTGGCAAAACCGTCCGAGAGGACGACGGCGTCGAGTCCACCAATCTTGAAGCGATAGAACCCCGGCGGCTGCGCCGATGGCGCGGCCGCCGGGGTGGTGGGCTTCGCGGGGGGCTGCGCCATCACGGCGGCGTGCTCGCCCGCGCGTGCGATGCGCGGCAGCATCGCCCCCGCCGCAGCGATGCCCGCGAACTGGATGACGCGGCGGCGGGAAACGGTGTCGGTCGTCAGGTGCATGGATCGCTCCTGTTGGCAAAGGGGTGGACCGATCAGCGTATGGCGGGGGGGGGCAGCAGCGGGAAATCCGGTTACGGAACCGTGAAGCCACCGTCTACCTTCAGGTCATGCCCGGTGATAAAGCTGGCATCGTCGGAGAGCAGGAAGAGAACCGGGTGAGCGATTTCGCTGGGCTTGCCAATGCGGCCGATGGGGTGCATCGCGGCGAAGGCCGTCACCACTTCGGGGTTCCTGCCGCCGGTGAAACGGTCGAGCATGTCGGTTTCGATGGCGGCGGGCGAGACCGCATTGACGCGGATGCCCTGCTTGGCCACTTCCACCGCGGCGGTCTTGGTCAAGCCGAGCACAGCGTGCTTGCTGGCGATGTAGATGCCGGCGCCGGGCATGCCGATGGTGCCGGCGATCGAGGCGTTGTTGACAATCGAGCCGCCACCGGTCGCCAGCATCGCCTTGATCTGGTGCTTCATCGAGAGCAGAACGCCGAGCACGTTGATGTCGAAGATTCTGTGGAAATCAGCAGGATTGACCTCGACGATGGGGTTGCTGCCAAGTTCAAGACCGGCGTTGTTGAACGCGCCATCGAGGCGGCCGGTGATGGCCGCAGCCGTTTGGACGGCCTTGGCGAGGTGGGCCTCGTCGGTAACGTCCCCCTGAACGAAGAGATGCTTGCCGCCGCGCTTGGCGAGGTCGGCGACGACGGCCTGCCCCTCGGGGGCGCGTCGGCCGGTGATGACGATGTTGGCTCCGGCCTCGGCCAGGGCCAGAGCGGTGACCTTGCCGATGCCGCTGGTGCCGCCGGTGATGAGGATGGTCTTGTTCTTGAAGCTGCTCATGGGAGACTCCTGTGATTCTGGTTTTCCGCGCCCAGCGGGCACGGGAACATATCGAAGAGTGTCTATATCGATAGGTATCGATATGTTCGCTCGTCAAGATGCCGCGGCGAACATTTGCGTCGAATTATTCTTAGGGGTTCCCGGCTGGTGACGGCCGGCGCGTGCCGGCCGTCCGCTTGCGCGGGGCAGGGGCGGCGGCTTCTGGTCCCCATGCCCCGACAAAACCCGCCAGCAGCTTTTCGTTGACCGTCAGGGCATGAAACTGCCCTTGCCGACGCACCGTGATGAGACCCGCAGCTTCGAGAACCTTGACGTGGTGTGAAATCGTCGGCTGGCTGAGGGGAAACTGGTCACACGCATCGGCACAGGTGAACTCGCCCTTGGCTCGGATGGCGCGGAGAATCCGTACGCGGGTGGGGTCCGCGAGGGCCTTGGCGACCTTGACCAGTTCACTGTCACGCATGAGCGAATCTCGAACGACGGCCTGAACCGGTGAAAAACCGGCGGACGGCTCCCGGAAGGTATTGATGAACTTCGATACGTCGCCAACACTATAGTTGTTCGAGCCGCACGGGTCACCCTCAACCGACCCACCCGAAGCATACCGGCGGCCGTGCTCGCGTAGTGCCCGAACGATCCGGGCCAAGGAGTTCCCGATGAGCGCCCTTCCGACGATCCGAGTGAACCGAGCGATCAAGCTGACGCCGCGCCTGGTGCCCGCGCCGGGTTCGGGCGCGCCGAGCACCACGAGCAACGGGACGACCCCCACGCCAGCCACAACCGGCGCAATCTTCTCGCCGAATTGCCCGGCCCAGGCCGCCATCGAAGCGATCGCCGGCAAGTGGTGCCTGAAGATCCTGCACCGGCTGACCAAGGGCAAGGCCCGCTTCAACAACCTGCAGCGCGATCTGCCGGGCGTGAGCCAGAAGGTGCTCACCCAGCAGCTCCGCCGCCTCGAGAAGCACGGGTTGATCACGCGCACCGTCCACGCGACCGTGCCGCCGGCGGTGGAGTATGCGCTCACCCCCGCGGGGATCGAGTTGAAGGCCGCCCTGAAGGACCTGCACGAATGGGCGAAGAAGTACGTGAAGCTGCAGTTCGCCGAGTGCAAGGACTGATCGTGCACATGGGCGCGATCGCCGTCAATCGCGTGCCGCGTGCTGCAATGCCAGAAGCGAATACGCCGTGATCAGCACGGGGTTGTTCTCCATCCAGCGGTCCTTCACGCTCTTGAAGCTGCCGTCCTCGTTCTGGAGCTTGGCGAGAGCCTCGATCAGGTCGTTCTGCCAATCGTGCGTCACGGACTTGCCGTCGGCGCCGATCACCGGCAGTGTCGCCTTGCCGGTCGCGTCGAGTGCCCGGCTCATCGCGAGGTAGAAGTAATACTGACCGTCCTGCCCGATGCCCGGGTTCTGGGATAGATCATAGTTGTGGGTGATCCAGTCCATGGCGGCGACGACGCGCGGGTCCGTCGGCGCCAGACCGGCGTAGATGTACGACTTGAAACCGGCGTAGGTCACGCTGGCGTAGCAGCGCAGGCGGCTGACCTTCTCGCCGTTGTCGAGTGTTTCCTCGATCGTGCCCGCGTCGGACTGACCCTGACCGGCGGACTTGCCGTCCTTGCCCGTCGCGTAGATGAACCCGCCCTGACGACTGCCCGCGGCGTAGGGCTGATCGTTGGTCTTGCCGCTCATCTGCACGCGTTGGAGGAAGATGATCGCCCGCTGCATCGCCTTGTCTTCGCGCGGGACGCCGGTGTCGTGCAGCGCCTGGATCGCGAACTGCGAGTTGCTGATATCGGGCCGGCCGTTGCGGCCGTAGCCCCAGCCGCCGTAGAAGGCGTTCTTTTCATCGACGACCGAAGGAGCTTCCTTGCCGCCCGCCCCGCCGATGCCGACGGGGTTGGTCGCGCCCCACTGGTTGTTGCGGAGGAAGTCTTGGCCGCCCTTGATGGCGCGCTTGGCTTCGGGCGTGTCGATCTTCGCCAGCGTGCTGAGGCAGATGGCGGTGTTGTACGTCGGGATCATCGTGTCGTAGATGCCGCCGTCGGGCTTGACGTACGAGATGATGTACGTGACACCCTTTGCAACTGCGGGGTCCTTTGCGTCCACGCCCGGCTGCATGAGCATGCCGTTGAGGATGAGCCCAGTGATCGCGGGCAGGTTTGGCTTGGTGGGGTCGGTCGGCACGCTCCAGCCGCCGGTCTTGGCGTCCTGCTGCGCACGCAGGTACGTGATCGACTTGCCGATCATCGCTTCGGCCTGCTTCTTGTGGGCCTCATCGATCGCCAATGCGGGAGTGGCACAGGAACCGGCGACGAGCACGAGCGAGGCAATCACCATCGAACGCATGGAAGGCTCCTTGGGGTCACGAGAACAAGGACAAAAGCGTACTCGCGCCGATGGCGGCGGCGGTCTCGATCCTCAGGACGTGCGGCCCGAGGCGGATGGTCTGCACTCCCGCGGCCCGGAGCAATTCCAACTCGTCGGGTTCCCAGCCGCCCTCAGGACCGATGATCAGCACAAGTTCACCTGCAGTCGTATGGCCAGGGGATCCCCCGGTGGCATCGGCGCAGTAGGCAGCCCGACCCGACCCGTGGCCAAGCCACCGGAGCAGGTCATCGAGCGATCGGGAAGGCTTGATCTGGAGGAGATGGGCCCGTCCACACTGCTTCATGGATTCGACCGCCACGCGCTGGAGGCGTTCGAGCTTGGTGTCGCGCGGGTCCACGACACCGCGCCGAGTGGCCAGGGGCGACCAGCTCGCGGCCCCGATCTGTGAGAGCTGGTCGATGAGCTGGTCGGCGCGGTCGCGTTTGGGCGTGGCGCTCCAGGCATGCAGCGCTGGTCGAACAGGATCGCGTCGAGCGACCGAATCGATGACGATGGTGAGAGAAGCCTGCTTGCCACCGTCGCAGGCGAGCACCCGCCCGTACGCGATGCCGCCTGTTCCGTCGAGCACTTCCACGCCTTCACCCGGCTCAACCCGCTTGACGGCGGCATGCCGGGCCTCGTCGCCCTTAACGACCAACGTTGCCCCCGGGTCGGGGAGAGGTTCGGGGTGGAAGACTCGGTGGACCGACATGGTGTGGGGTTCCCGGACGTGGCGGCGAACGGTACCCTGCCCAGACGTCCCAGCCGGCACGGTCGTGCCCGGGGACAATCCAGCGCCGCACCGGGCCGGTCGATTTCAGTCCCGGAATGTTCCGCCGATCGTGAATGATGAGCACCGCCGCACCCCCCAACTCGGTCCGCGACCTGGACACCCAGGTGGAGACGATGCTGCGCGGATCGCAGGCGGTGCCCGCGTCGTCGCTGGACCAGCAGGTCCAAGCCGCTGTGGATCTTGCAAATCAAGCGGCGGCGGCGGCACTCCCGACGCCCCCGAAGGACAACCGCCACGCGGCGCAGGACATCGCGAAGCTCGATGAGGAGTTGGCTGCCAAAGCGACGCTGCCGAGCGATGATGAGTTTGCCGAGGCGTCAGCCGTGCTGGACGAAGCGCCGGCCGCAGTGCAACCACCGGTCGTTGGGAATTCTGAATCGCCTCACGTGGCCGCCGCGGCGACATCACCGAGCGCTGCTGAGCCGGAATCCACCAAGCCCGCAACACATGAATTGATCGCTTCGGAGGCAGCTCCGGCAACGTCGGCGGCGTCCGAAACGCCGGCGGCCAAGGCCAACGCGATCAACACTGCCAAGCGTGCCGCCGAGGAAAAGGTTGAGGCGGCGAAGGTGGCCGCGGCGGATCAGATCTCAGCATGGTCCAAGGCGGCCGAACCCCTGGCGATCCGACTGGCGCGGCTTCCCAAGAACGTCCATCAGACGTGCGCCTGGATCGGAGTCTGCACGCTCTTCCTGGCGGGCGTGACGTGGGTGTTTGCGATGATGCGTTCCCCCACGGACTTTGTGCTCCCCGAACGCACGGTCCACAAGGCCCCCGAGCCGGCCAAGCCCGAAGCGGGCCACGGCGAGTCATCGGGGCACGGCGAGGCCAAGCCGAAGAAAGCCGAGAAGCCGCCCAAGCCCGCCCCGGCGAAGAAGACCGCCAAGGCGCCGGCCGAGCATCACTGAAGACCGGCGGACTGTGTGCGGAGCTGCTCGTTGACGGCGGCACGCCACTGTGCATCGATCTGATCGAACGGCACGCCGAACGCCGCCAGAAAGGCCTTGCGGAAGTCCTTCTCATGGCCGAGCTGCGCCAGCAGCCGGTTGCGGCCATCGTCGCCGAACTGCTCGGTGATGAACGCGCACATGTGCTCGCCCTGCGTGTAGACGTTGCCCATCCATTTACGGTCGGTCTTGCGAAAATCGTCCATCTCGTCCCAGGGCGCCAGTCGGTCGCGCTTGGCCCAGGCCAGCACCGTGCCGTCGCGTCGTGAGGCGGGGTTGTTGCGGAAGTGACCCGAGCACAAATCGGCGATCCCCTCGACAAACCACCAGGGCGCATCGGTGATCTGAGGGCCGTAGGCGAAGGTGGCCACATGGCCGTACTCGTGCGCCAAAAGGCTGTTAATGCTGCCGGGGCCCATGTTCGATGAACCGCCGAGGAACTTGATCGATTCGCCCGGCTCGTTCCAGCCGCCCAGCCCATCGGTGTACGACAGGTAGATCGATTCCTGCAGGTGCGTCATCGACTTGTAGAGCTTGACCTCCTGCACCTGCGGCACGGTGATGCCAAGGAAGTCATCGACATACGCTCGGACTTCGGGCATCGCGTCGGCGATGCGGGAAGCGATCTGCTCCATGCCCGCGAAGTGACGGACACGCACGCCGCGGAAACCGGTCGCGACGGGCGGACGCTCGATCACCAGCCAGTCCTCGCCGGCATAGAGCCAGCGCCCATCGCGGAGCACAAACTTGACCGGAAAGGCGACCTTGCGCTGTCGCGAGGCCTTGGGCATCTTCCAGCTCGTCACGAGAGAGAAACGGGCCTCGGCGGCGCCAAAGACCGGCTCGGGAACCGGCTTGACGGAAGGCTTGACCGCGGCGGGCTTGTCGCCGGCCGGCGCATCGTTGGTGGGCTTGGCCGACTCGTCGGGTTTGCTCGCATCGTCGGTCTTGGGCGGCTCTTCCTTCTTGACGTCGCCGCCGGGTTTGGCCGGATCGACGGGCTTGTCCTCGGTCGGAAACTCGATCGTCAGCGCAAACGCCTCGGGCACGTAGGTGTCGAGGTCCTTCGCCCAGTTTTCCTGCTCCTGGAAGAAGATCTTGTCCGTGCGATCCACATAGCGGAGATACGCCGCCTTGTCGCCGGCGAGCACCGCCCGCGACATCTCAGCCATCACCGCCTCGATCGCGGCACGGTCGGCCCGAGCCATCGGTGTGAGCAGTAGGATCGCGGCGAGCAACAGCCATGGAAGTTTGTGGCGCATGGGCAGCAGGAGTGTACAGCCCCACGGGCGTAGGGCCATTACACTCGCCCGTGCCCCCTCCGGAATGGACCATCACGCTCGGTGTCATCGTGCTGCTGGTGCAGGCGGGGGGCATCTGGGCCGCCATGGACGCCATCATGACCGGGCGCACCGCCCAGGGGACGATCGCCTGGGCGATCGCGCTGGTGCTGGTCCCGGTCATCGCCATCCCGTTCTACTTGGTCTTCGGCTCGCGACGGTTCAACGGCTACGTGCGGGCCCGCCGCAAGGGGACGCTCGCGATCAACCAACTCGCCCGCGATGTGCATGCCAAGATGCTGCCGTTTTCACCCGGCACTGGGCCGCATCCCGCCGCACTCGACACGCTGGCGGTGCAACCGCTGACCACGGGCAATCGAGTACGGCTGCTCGTCGATGGCGATGCGACGTTCACCGCGATTTTCGACGCGATCGACCGGGCCGAGCGCTACGTCCTCATTCAGTTCTACATCATCCGGGACGACGCGACCGGCCGCCGCATGCTCGATGTGATCCGGCAGGCACGGGCACGCGGCGTGCGGATCCTCATCCTGTACGACTGGGTCGGTTCGGCGTCACTGCCGCGAAAGTACGTGCGTGAACTGGAGGCACTGGGAGCCGAAGTGCAGAGCTTCCGGACCCGGCGCGGTCCGCGCAACCGATTCCAGATCAACTTCCGCAACCACCGGAAGATCGTGGTGGTTGACGGGCGTGAAGCCTTCCTCGGCGGGCTGAACGTCGGCGACGAGTACATGGGCCTCCACCGCGTGTTCAAGCCGTGGCGTGACACCCATTGCTCGATCGAGGGGCCCGCCGTGCAGGCGGCACAGCTGACATTTGTGGAGGATTGGTACTGGGCAACCCGGCACATCCCAGAGCTGGAATGGACGCCTCGCCCGACGAAGGACGGGGCGCAGTCGGCGCTGGTGGTCCCATCGGGGCCGGCCGACGAGGTGGACACGTGCGCTCTGCTCTTCACGCACCTGATGCACTCTGCACGCAAGCGCCTGTGGATCGCCACGCCCTACTTCGTGCCCGATGAGGCGATCACCAGCGCCCTGCAACTCGCCGCCCTTCGCGGCGTGGATGTGCGGGTGATCATCCCGGACAAGACCGATCACAAGGTCGCTTGGTTTGCGGCCCACTCGTACTACCCCGATATCCTGCCCGTCGGGGTCAAGCTGTACCGCTACCAGCAGGGGTTCATGCACCAGAAGGTGCTGCTGAGCGACGACACAGCGGCAGTGGGCACCGCCAATCTCGATAACCGCTCGCTGCGCATCAACTTTGAAGTGACCATGGTGGTGCCCGACGAGGCTTTCGCCGAGCAGGTCACCGCGATGCTGCGCAAGGACATGGAACGCTGCACGGGCGTTGGAAAGAACGATTTGGACCGACGCCGATGGCCGTTCCGGTTGACGGTGCGAGCGGCACGACTGCTGGCGCCGATTTTATAACCCGGTATGCGGGTGGCGTATGGTGCTTGTGAACTTGGGGGCATCCGGGCGCGTAGGAGTTTGAGTATGCCACGCGGGGACGGGAAGAGCCATTCGAAGCTCACGGTAACGAGCAGGCTGCGCCTGATCGGAGAGGGACTGCGCTCATCGATGGAGCGCTATCCGCGGGACATCAGACGGTCTCTCTCCTCGCGCCGACACGGGAGCCGCGTCGCCACCCCCCAGGACTTTGCTGATCGTTGGAAGGCGACGGGTGACCCCGATGGCCCCAACGCGCTGACTTGGCTCGGACACAACACCGTCCTGATGAAGTACGCGGGCATGACGATCCTGACCGACCCGGTGCTGTCGCACCGCATCGGTGTGCGCCTGCCAGGGTTGACCATCGGCCCCGAACGCCTGCTGCCGATGGTGTTGACGCCCAAGGACTTGCCGCGGGCGGACCTGGTGCTGATCAGCCACGCCCACTTTGATCATCTGGACCGACCGACGCTCAAAGCCCTGATCGACCGGCGAACATCGATTGTGACGGCCCGCAACACGCGCGGCCTGATCCCGCGAGGATTCGGTCACATCCACGAACTGGACTGGGAGAAGTCGCTCAATATCAATGGACTGGAGATCACCTCGATCCGCCCCAATCACTGGGGAGCGCGCACGGCCTGGGATCGCCATCGAGGATTCAACAGCTACATCCTTGGCCCAGCCACTTCGCGCGTGCTCTACGCCGGCGACACGGCGTATACCACCAACTTCGACGCGCTGGGGCCGCTGGAATTGGGGATTTTCGGCATTGGCGCGTATGACCCTTGGATCCACGCCCACGCATCGCCCGAGCAGGTCTGGAAGATGGCCATCGCCGCTCAGGTGCACCGGCTCCTGCCGGTTCACCACTCGACCTTCAAGCTTTCTAACGAACCGATGGACGAGCCGCTGAGCCGGCTGCTGGCCGCCGCGGGGCAGGGCCGCTCGCGGGTGCTGGACGCGCGAGTCGGGGAAATTGTCCACCTGAAGAGTTGAGTATCCACCCGCGGGAAATCGCTCAGGGCAAAAAAGGCGACGCGCTCCGATTGCTCGGAGCGCGCCTATGGGTAGAGAGAGCAAACCACCTGTGCTACCGGCGATTGGGACGCCGGATTGGCTGCTGTCTGTCGATCCGATGGTCAAATGGCCCGGATCCCGAAAAAAATAACCGCCAGGGCTTCCTTCCCCGGCGGCGTTCATTGTGGATAGTTTGTCACATACTTCGAGAGATGCAAGACCCCCCCTGTTTTTGTGGTCAAGATTTAGTGATCTCCCCAATCGGGTGACCAGGGAAGGGCTTTGCATTAGCCGGGGCCAATGACACGCAGCGATGCGGCTTGCCGCGGGGCTATGCTCCGCGTCCGCAGTGACCGATTGTAAGGAACTTGTTATGCTTGGCAAGGTCTTCAAGGCATACGACATTCGCGGCACCTATCCCGATCCGCTCAACGAGGCGATGGCCCGACAGATCGGCTATGGGTGCTCGCGCTTCCTGCTGCAGGACGCGGCCACGGCCGGCGAAGGTTCGCCGATGATGAAGAACGTGGTCGTGGGTCGCGATATGCGCAAGAGCTCGCCGTCGCTGTCGGCGGCCGTGGTTCGAGGTATCACCGATCAGGGCGGCAACGTGCTGGACGTCGGGATGGTGGACACCAGCTTCATCTACTTCGCGATCAACCACTTGGACTGTGCCGGCGGGGTGATGGTGACCGCGAGCCACAACCCGCCGCAGTACAACGGCATGAAGATCTCCAAGCGCCGGGCCAAGCCGGTAGGTGAGGCGACGGGGTTGGCGGAGGTGCGCAAGTTCGCGGCGACGGTAGACTTCGTCAACCACTTCCAGTCGGCCGGCGGCAAGTCGGAGCATCGCGATCTGTGGGACGCCTACCGCAAGCATGTGCTCGGGTTCCTGGACCTGTCCAAGCGCAAGGGCAAGAAGCCGCTGAAGGTGGTGATCGACGCCTCTAACGGCATGGCCGGAACGATGGTGCCGAAGGTCTTCGGGAGCAAGAAGACGACGGTGCCGGGACTTGAGATCGTTGAAGTGAACTTCGAGAACTCCAAGGGCGAGTTCGTCCACGAGCCCAACCCGCTGGTGGCGTCGAACGTGAAGCAGTGCTGCGATCGCGACGTGTCGGAGAAGGCCGACGTCGGTTTCTGC
>JBOHNM010000148.1:0-10424 GCA_050730675.1 Phycisphaerales bacterium
TGGAGCCGCGGTGTGTGGTGAGTGCGCTGGTCGTCGCCGCCGGCGGCGAACGGGCGGCGATCGTCCATGGCGAGGCCGGACTGACGACCGAGGGTGCTACGGTGCGGCACGCGGACGGCGAGATCAGCGTGCGGGCACGCCGTGTGGTCCTGAGCGCCGGGGCCGGGAACGCCGCACTGATCGAGCGGGCGGGGCTTGCGGGCGAGGTGAAGATGCAGCGCCGGTCGTTGCACATGGTGATGGTGCGCGGCACGGTGCTGCCGGCGATCTACGGCCACTGCGTGGCCGGGGCGCTGACGGACAAGCCGCGGGTGACGATCACGAGCCAGCGGCAGGCGAATGGCACGATCGTGTGGTACGTCGGCGGCCTGATCGCCGAGGGCGATGGCGTCGCGCGGTCGCATCACGAGCAGGCGGCGTTTGCCAAACGCGAGTTGGCGGCGTGCGTTCCCTGGGTGGATTTGACGGGTGTGGGGATGCAGTGGGCGACGCTGCGTATCGATCGCGCGGAAGGGCTCATGCCCGACGGCTCGCGCCCCGACGAGCCGGTAGTCCGTTCGGCAGCCGACGGACGAGTCGTGTGCGTCTGGCCGACCAAGCTGGCGTTTGCCCCACTGGTCGCGGAGCGCCTGTGTGCGCAGTTCGAGCATGAAGGCGTGCGTGACACTGGGAACTCAGGCGTGCTGTCACGCGAGCCCGCGTGGCCGATGCCGCCGGTTGCGCCCCTGCCGTGGGATGCGGAGGGCGTGGCATGGGACTGAGGGCGTTCGGAAATACCGGGATGTGCGTGTCACCGATCGGCCTCGGCACGGTCAAGCTCGGGCGTGACCGGGGGCTGAAGTACGCCGCGCCGGTGACGATTCCCAGCGATGACGAAGCTCTGCAACTGCTGCGGACTGCGCACGAACTCGGCGTCAACCTCATCGACACCGCACCGGCCTACGGCACGAGCGAGGAGCGGCTGGGGAAGCTGCTCTACACCGTTGCGCCGCGCGAGGCGTGGATCCTTTGCACCAAGGCCGGCGAGGAATTCGACCCGACCAGTGCGACCAGCCGTTACGACTTTTCGCCCGCGGCCATCACCACCAGCGTTGAGCGCAGCCTGCGCCGGCTCGGGACCGACGTGCTCGATGTCGTGCTTCTGCACTTCGGCGGTTCGGACGACAGCGATGCGAAAGTCCTCGCCAGAGGCGAGGCGATCGGAGCCCTGCGGGATCTCCAAAGACGTGGGAACATTCGATGCGTCGGTGCGAGCACCGGCACCGCCCAAGGCGCGAGGTTGGCCGTTGAGCATGGCGATGTCGTCATGCTCACCCTCAACCCCGGAGTGCGGCAGGACCTTCCATGGATTGAGGCCGCACGTCTCCGCGGCCGCGGCGTGCTCATCAAGAAGCCCCTCGGTAGCGGGCACGCGACAGACCCGGCGGCCACCCTGCGGATGGTCCTCGGCACGCCGGGCGTGACCAGCGCCGTGGTGGGAACTTCGAGCTCGGTCAACCTGCGGGCGAACGTGGCAGCTGTCGAATAGTCAATCACCCCTCGGGTTTGAGCTCGAGCGCCACCAGATCCTTGATGCTCTCGCGCTGGCGGATGACACGGAAGTTGGAACCGTCCACCATCACCTCCGCCGGCAGCGGGTGGCTGTTGTAGCGGCTCGCCATCGACATGCCGTATGCCCCGGCGGCGAAGACCGCCAGCAGATCGCCGCGGGCGACGACAGGCAGGAGTCGCGCCTTGGCGAGGAAATCTCCCGACTCACAAACGGGGCCGACCACATCGGCGGGCTCAAGGCCGGGCAGATCGAGCTTCTCAGCGCGCCGGATCGGCTCGTGCATCGGCGAGACGCTCGCGGGCCAGATGAAGTGGAAGGCGTTGTAGAGCGCCGGCCGGATCAGCGTGTTCATTCCCGCATCGCAGACGACGAACTTCTTGGCGCCGGAGATCTTCACGTACAGCACGCGCGTCAGGAGCACGCCCGCGTTGGCGGCGATGGTGCGCCCCGGCTCGAAGATGATCCGCAGGCCCTTGGCCACCCGCTCGCGCAGCAGCGGGACGATGACGCGGGCATAGTCCGCCGCGACGGGTGAATCCCCCGTGTGGTAGTCAGCGCCGAACCCGCCGCCGAGGTCGAGCGTTTCGATGACAACGCCTTTCTTGGCGAGGCGATCCATGAGGTCCAGCGCACGGCGGACTGCCTCGACGTACGGCTCGGTCTCGAGGATCGACGAGCCAAGGTGCAGGTGCATCCCCGTAAGTCGCAGGTGTTTCTCGTGCGAGAATTTCTCGAAGAGCGTCTCGGCGTGTTGGAGATCGACGCCGAACTTGGAGTCGGGCGTGGCGGTGGCGATGTACTCGTGGCCGCCGGCCTTGATGCCGGGGTTGACACGCAACGCGGCCCGCGCCTGCACGTGCATCGCCCGCGCGGCCATGGCGATCACCTCGAACTCCGGCTCGCTCTCGACATTGAACAGGCCGACAGGGCGGCGCTGGCCCGCTGAGTCTTCGGGGCCCTGCAGCGCGTCGTGGATCTCCTGGTCCGTCTTGCCGACGCCCGCGAACACCACCTTCTCACTCGGAATGCCGGCCAGGCGCACGCGGTGAAGTTCTCCCCCGGATACAACATCCATCCCCGCGCCCCGCTCGGCCAAGGCTCGCAACACGTGCAGGTTGGAGCAGCATTTCACAGAGAAGCAGATGAGCGGCTTGAGTTCGCCAAAGGCTGCGGCGAGGCGGTCGTAGTGCTCGACCAGCGTTGCTTTGGAGTAGACGTAGGTGGGTGTGCCGAATTCAGCGGCGATATCGCCGACGCGCACGGCCTCGGCGTGCAACTCACCGTCGCGGTACTGGAAGTGGTCCATGGCGGGAGGTTAGCCGCCGCCCGGACGAGCTTCGCTTATGGCCGGCTTTGACGTCCGCGGGCGCGACGGGAAGTAGCGGTTGAACTTGAGCCAGTGCTTCTCGTAGAGGTGCCAGGCGAGGAACGCCGCGAAAAAGGAAGCGACAAACGAGATGACATAGAACACGAGCTGAGATGGGATCTGAGACCCCCAAACGGTCGGCCACACCACCAATGGATAGTGCGCATCGGCGGCGCGGGCGGGACCGAAGCACAGATCGCGGATGGCGGCGCGGATTGGCAAGTGGAAGAGGAAGAACGCGTACGAATACTTGGCGAAAGAGGCCAGCGGCTTCGACGAGAAAACGCGGCTGAGCCTTCCTTGCTCGGTGGCCGCGAGCGCCCGGACGATGAGCCCGCCGACACCAATTCCGACAATGGTGTTGAGCACGGAATAGCTGAGCGGTCCGCCGTTGAGTCCATACCGGTTGAGGTAGGACGATCCGTACGCGTCTTCAAACCACATGAGGCCCCAGATGGTCGGAAGGACCAGCAGTGCCGCGGTGGTTGCGATTGGACGGATTCGAAGCAGGAACTGTGGGTCGCGGAGCACAAGGCAGACCAGTGAGCCGGTGCCAAAGGCGCCGAGGCGTGCAAACGTCGAAACATAAACCTGGACGGGCGTGTATCCCCACTGGTAGATCGCTAGGAGACGAAACGCCAGAGAGCCGAAGATCATGACCAGGCTCAGCCAGACGACCTGGCGACGCGAGAGGAAGTAGATGAACAGGGGCCAGCAGACGTAGAACTGAAACTCAATCGCGAGTGACCAGCTTACGTCCAGGATCCCGTGCTTCCAGCCGCCCGCTTTTTGAATGGCGAAATTAGCGAGCCCGGACCAGTACATCCACTGGTTCGGAGATGCCTCCAGAAACCGGGGCATCTTCTTCGCAAGCACGTCGAACATCGGGAGATTTGCCGGAAGATTCGGCAGGATGACGAACGAGAAGAAGATGAGCGCCCAGTACAGCGGCAGCAGGCGCAGAGCCCTGCGGGCGTAGAAGTTCCAGAAGAAATAACGGGGCGATCGATCCGCCTTGACCAGCACCTCGGTTACCAGAAACCCCGAGAGCACGAAGAAGACCGAGGCGCCGAGTCCGTTCAGCGTGAGCAGGCGCCTCCAGAGCGTGTCGAGAGGGGTTAATCCTGTCAGGACGGTGGCATGCCCGAGAAAAACAAGGATCGCCGCGCTGGCGCGAATGCCGTCAAGGATTGGAATTCGGACCGATGCGTTGCGAGACCGGTGCAGGACCTCGGCTTGTGACGGTTCGATGGCATCGGGCCGCCCGACGTCCACCGGTGCGACCGAGGCCGATGTCGCGGGAGATGTCGGGCTCGCGTCCTGCAACACTTTGCTCCGCCTGCCATTTTCCCAACAACGCATCCCGAGAGACGCACGCCGGACCACTGTAATGCCGTCGGCGCGAAGAAACGGCACAGATCGAGGATTGTTCGGTCGGATGGGCCGCTCCGCCGCAATGCGCCCGACATGCCGAAGTCGAGATCGGGTAAACCACCGACCGCCCATCGTGCTCGAGCGGACTCTCGCCGGGCTCGGCTAGCATCGACGCTTCAAGCGGAGAATACAGCCATGGCGTGGATCAAGGTCAGCGAGGCATTCCGAGCGGCGCCAGCGACGAGGCTCACCCTGAAGGGGTGGGTTCGGACCAACCGCGAGAGCAAGGCGGATGGGGGCCTCTGCTTCCTTGCCGTCAGCGATGGCACCTGCTTCGACCCGATCCAGTGCGTCGTGCGCGGCGGGCTGGGCAACTTCGCCGACGTTCAGAAACTGACCACCGGGTGTGCGGTCGAGGTCGACGGTGTGCTGGTCGCCAGCCAGGGCAAGGGACAGGCGGTCGAGGTGATGGTGGACCCGGCTCAGGGCGGCGTTGTGCGGATCGTCGGGCAGGTCGAGAACCCTGACCAGTACCCGGTCAGCAACAAGCGTCACACCTTCGAGTACCTGCGCGAGGTGGCCCACCTGCGCGTTCGGACCAACACCTTCGGCGCCGTGGCGCGGGTGCGCCACTGCCTGAGCATGGCGATCCACCGCTTCTTCCACGAGCGCGGCTATTTCTGGGTTCACACGCCGATCATCACCGGCTCTGACTGCGAGGGCGCAGGGCAGATGTTCCGCGTCAGCACGCTCGATGCCCTGAACTGCAAGAAGACCGAGGACGGCAAGAACCTCGACTACCACGAGGACTTCTTCGGCAAGGAGACGCATCTGACGGTCTCCGGCCAGCTCAACGTCGAGACCTATTGCTGCGCGCTGAGCAATGTCTACACGTTCGGCCCGACCTTCCGCGCCGAGAACAGCAACACCAGCCGCCACCTGGCGGAATTCTGGATGATCGAGCCCGAGATGGCCTTCTGCGACCTGATGCGCGATTCGCAGGTCGCCGAGGAGTTCATCAAATACCTGGTGGCTGCGGTTCTGGCCGAGCGCCCCGACGACATGAAGTTCTTCGACGAGCGTATCGAGCCCGGGCTGCTGGCGCGCTTGAAGCACGTGCTGGAAACACCGTTCCGTCGCCTGCCCTACACCGAGGCGGTCACGATTCTTCAAGAGGCGATGAAGAACGGCAAGAAGTTCGAGTTCCCGATCAAGTGGGGGATCGACCTCCAGAGCGAACACGAACGCTTCCTTACCGAGGAACACTTCAAGCAGCCGGTCATCCTGATGAACTACCCCAAGCAGATCAAGGCGTTCTACATGCGCCTCAACGACCCCGGCACCGACAGCGCGCCCGGTGACACCGTTGCCGCGATGGACGTGCTGGTCCCCAAGATCGGGGAGATCATCGGCGGCAGCCAGCGTGAGGAGCGGCTCGACAAGCTCGACGCGCGCATCGAAGAGATGAAGCTGCCGGCGAAGGAGTACTGGTGGTACCGCGACCTGCGCCGTTATGGAACGGTGCCGCACGCGGGCTTCGGACTCGGCTTCGAGCGCCTGGTGCTCTTCGTCACGGGGATGCAGAACATCCGCGACGTGATCCCCTTCCCACGGGCGCCGAAGCAGGCGGAGTTCTGATTACGTCGCCGGCGGCTGGTCATCCTCGGCCTTCGGCGTCGCTGCGGGCTTGACGACCTCCGGCTCGTGGATCGGCCCCGGCCCCACGTGCGGCGAGCCATCGCGGGTGATCAGTGCCACGCCCTCGGGGAGCTGGCGGGCGACCTCGGCCACCACGTCGCCGCTGACCGAACGGGCGAAGAGCGAGCGGCGTGTCTTGCCCATGATGAGTGTGTCGCAGCCGTAGGTGACGGTGTAGTCGAGGATCTCTTCCACGATCTCGGGGCTGCGGACGTAGATGGGGATGCACGGCACACCGTACTGGCGTGCGAGCACGACCACGGTGCCGAGAGCTTCCTGCGCGGCGGCATCGTCCTCGACGCGCGGAACGATGTTGGGGCCAGCGTCAATGACGCGCAGCGTGCGCACGAAGATCGTGAAGAGCGTGGCCCCGCGCCGGCGCGCCATGTCCACGGCGTACTCGGCCTGGAAGCGTCCGCGGGCCGCGAGCATGATGCGCGGCTTGCTCGGGTCCAGGCGCATGGGCTCGCGCTGCACCTCAGCCAGCCAGCCCAACTCCGGCTCGGGGAGCCCGGCCTCGGCCCGCGTCTTGGCCCGCTGGTGCAGGAAATACCGCACCGAGAGCACGGCGATGATCATCCCGCCGGCGAACATCGCCGCGTGCGGCTTGGCGACGATGATCGTCGCCTCGACGCACGCCATGAACCCGCCGAGGACCCACATGCCGGCACGCTCGCGGGGCGAGATCGGGAGCTGCCGGTTGACCGCGCACGAGAGCACGTTGATCGCGATCGCGCCCACCACGCCAATTGCGTACAGCTCGCTGAGCACCTTCACGTCCGCACTTACCAGCAACAGCACCGCCGGCATGGCGCAGGCGATGAGCAGAGGCACCCACGGCACGCCGCTGTAGTTGAGTTTCAGCAGCGCGCGCGGCAGCTCCTTGTCGTACGCCATCGAGTACTTCACTGCCACCATCGCCATGATCGCGGTGTTCACCGCGCTGATCAGCAGCAGCCCGAAGATGATCCCCGTCACGACGCCGAAGACCGTTCCCGCCCGCGTCCCAAGAGCGGTCGATCCTGCGTGCGTCGCCAGCATCTTCATCGCCGTGTCGCGGTATTCCTTGACATCCGGCGGCACGTCCTCGGGCTCAAAGTGGCGGCTCGTGCCGTCGGATCCCAGGTGGTTGTGACCCAGCTCGTAGCTCACGTAGTCCGGTTGAGAAATCGGCTTCAACTCCGGCAGCGCGTTGAGCGCCAGCCCGAAGACCATGTTGAGCACCACCACCTCGATCAGCACCGGCCAGATCGTCCGCTTGGCGGTCTTGTGGACCGGCTGCTTCATCAGCCCGGTCATGTTCGCCACGGCCTCAAGACCCGAGAGCGCCAGGATGATCCGCACCAATCCCTCCCAGCGCGGCCACGCCCCGCTGATGCTCGGATCGCCGGTCGTAACAGTCTTCAGCCCTTGGAAGACCATGGGGATGCACAGCAGCGCGATCGCCGCCGAGAGCACGATGGCCGCGACAGCGATGATGAGTGCAAATCGCCCGGCGCTCTTGGCCCCCAGCCAGTTGATCGCACCGATCAATCCGATCGCCCCGATCGAGCACGCTACCACCAGATGGTGCGCCATCCCGAAGTAGTGGAACCCCTCCACAACGCTCAGGGCCGCCGTCACGATGTAGTCGCACAGCAGCAGCGTCGCCCCGATCACCGACAGCGTCGGGCTGAGCTGGCGCGCCGCGGCGTACACGCCGCCGCCATCGGGGAAGCACCGGCAGATCACCGAATACGCCCAGGCGACGGCGATCATAATGACACTCATGGCCGCGAGGTAGAGCGGCGAGGCGTGCCCGGTGTAGTAGAACGCCAGCCCGAGGACGTAGAGGCGGCTTGTCCCCCAATCGCCGAAGAGCAACGGCCCCGCGTGAAACCAGTGCAGGTCCCGGGGTCGCTTTTCACTGACGAGGATGGTGGACATGCGGTGCGCGGCGGGCACGGGGGCCGGTCGCGTCGGGGCGGAGTGTATGGGGAGCGTGCGACCAGGGAAGTGGGCGGCCAACCAACGGGTGGAAAGTCCGATTTTGGACGAATTTCGCCGACTCGACTATTTTTTCACCAACTCAACCACACCGTCCACCATTTTTCCGATGCCCGTGAAGACGTCGAATGGTGTGGCCGCATCGTCCATGTACGCCGGCGTGGTGATCACTCGATTGCGGGGGTCCGTGTGCGCTTCGCGCACGGACTTGGCGATGTTGTGTGACCCCCACGAGGCGATCGCCTCGGCGGTTCCGCCGTCGTTGCCGATTGTCACCTCGCATCCGGGCCCGCCGTTCTTGGTCCCGAGCACGTTGGCCGCCAGGACCGGTGCGATGCAGCAGAGGCCGATCGGCTTGCCCGCGGCATGGAAGGCCTTGATGACGCGGACCCCCTCCGGATCCACCGTCGCGCCCGCGCCGGCAGCGGCGAAGTCGCAGAGGTTCTTGGCGACGCCGAAGCCGCCGGCGAAGTAGAGCGCATCGAACTTCGATGCATCGAGCGACGAGAGCGGTGAGATCTCGCCGCGGCTGATGCGGGCCGCCTCGACCATGCAGTTTCGTGACTCGCCCGGCACGTGCTTGCCGGTGGCGTGGTTGACGACGTGCATCTGCGCGCGGTCCGGCGCGAAGCACCGGTACGCCACGCCGTGGCGAGCGAGGTGGATGAGGATGCTCACGGCCTCGGTGATCTCAGCGCCATCAGCGCGCCCGCACCCAGCCAGGACAACGGCAGCAGTGTTCACGGCGCTCATGTACCGAGTGTACCTGGCGCAAGCGCATGCCCGCGCGGATCGATCCAGGTCAACGAGTCGGAAAAAAAGCCCCGGGGCGAGCGCCCCGGGGCTGGATTGACGCGCGTCCGCCGCGAGCGATCGGATCAGGGAGCACACGCGGAGAAGAACACGGCGAGGAAGTAGACGAGGTCGTCGGCAGTGATCTGCCCATCTGGCGGGCTCGGTGCCCCGCCCAAGCCGACAAGGTCCGCGACATCGAGGTTGCTTGCGAAGAACTGAGCATTGAAGTAGACGATGTCATCAACTGTGAGGATGCCGTCGGGGCCCGGCGACCCGCCGAGGCCCGCCACATCCGCGTCGTTGCACGCGGGGTTAACGATGTTGGTGACGACAGTGAGCTTCACCGTGCCGTTGTTGGTATTGATTCCCGTGACCGCGAAGTCCTGATCGAACGAGAGATCGCGCTGGCCGATCGCCACGTAGTAGTCGCCGGCGGGGAGGACGGCGCCGTTGCCGCCGCTGATGCCGGTCGCAGCTCCGCTGCCGTACGAGCGGGCGGAAGACGTCTGACCCCACGACAGCACGCTCTGCCGGATCGTCGTGCTTCCGTCGGTGTAGTCATCGTTCTCAGCGATCTTGTCCCCGGACTTGTTGAAGATCGCCATCTCCGTGTCGTGGGCGCCGCGGCCCAGGTCGGGAAGGTTCGAACCGATGGTGTGAATATCGAGGTAGTAGTCGGAGGCATTGGTGGGGAGAACAGACCGGAAGTGGACCCACCGGTAACGGACGACCGTCGGGGTGCTGGTGATGTCAAGGTCGCCCGTCGCTTTGGGGCTGTAGCCGGAGGCGGAGTGGACCTTGCCCAGGTCCGTGCGTGGCGTCGGCGCAGAAGGCACGGGCCACCACCCGTTGCGGTAGCGCAGGGAGACGATCCCGCTGGGTTGCGTCGTACAAACACCCGGAATTCGTACACCCCAAGGGTGTCCGAAAGTCGCGGTGCTGCTGTCGGGTTCAACGACGACGGCGACGTAGTATGTCAAGCCGGTGGTAAGAGTCGAGGAGCCGCCGTCACGCCCGTTGTAGGCGAGTGCATCGCCACCCGGGCCGGGGCGACCGGCAGAGAATCCAAACGTAAGTTGCGCGAGGTTGCCCGTGCCGTCGCTGGTGTCGCTGGCCACGAGGTTGCCGGCGCTGTCGAAGACCGCCAGGGCCGTGTTCGAGACCGTGGAGCCCTCGGTGTCGAAGTCAAGGAATGCGCGGTTCGCGACGGAAACGTCCGGCGCGGTGAAGGCGTACCAGGCAACGCCGGAGCCAACGGAAGTGAGCGGGGGTTGCCACTGATTATCATCGCCAAGCGGGTCAATATTGACGCCTTCCGGGGGCCCGGCATATGTCGCAGGGGTAGAAACCTGCACGAGCTGGGTGAGCCGGTTGATATCCGTGGCATTGAGGACGCCATCGGCGTTCATATCAAAGACCGGCGAATACGCCGAGGTGTTGACGAGTCCGACCAGCGTGGCCAAGTCATCGCAGGTAAAAGGATTGATGTAGTCGTGTGCGGTGTTGGCTGTGTCACGGGCAGGATCGTGTCCAAGCATGCCCACCGTTTGCGAGGCAATCGACATCCCGAAGAGTCCTGTCGTCAAGGGGATGCGGTACCTCAGCACGCGAACGTGATTCGGGCACAGATCAGATTCCTGCGCCGATTCGGAT
>JBOHNM010000149.1:0-10382 GCA_050730675.1 Phycisphaerales bacterium
GTTGTGAAGGACTATGAAGTCACGGAGGCCGCGGGATGAAGCCCAAAGTATGTCCATGGTCATTCTTCTCCGGGATGCTCGTGCCGGTCCTCTTAGGCGTGCTCATTTTTGCCCAAGGTCCGAAGCCCAAGCCCGCTCCGAAGTCCACGGCTTCGGCATCAATTCCCATCGTTCTCTCGCCGGACTACGCGCAGCTAACGGCTCTCCTCGCACGGCTTGAAGCGTTGGAAGCCCAGCGCACATCATCGCAACCGTGGTTGCGCGACGTACCCGCATCCGATCCGTGGGCAGGGTTCCAGCAAGTCTCGCCCGCACCGCGATCCACCGCGACCGCGCGTGTCCCGCCGGTTCCGAAATACACGCTTCCAGCGGGTACTGCAGAGAACGGCTCCTACTACGGTCAGCCAAATGACAACGGCGTTCCGAAGACGGTTTATGTCAATGGGTACTACCACCGTGATGGAACCTATGTCCGAGGACACTATCGCTCCGCGCCGGATCGAATCCGCGATGCAAAGTGACGTAAGACCTTCGTATGTTTCATTTATTTCTGAAACTCCCATTGCCCCGCAACCGTACCCCCGGTAGCCTCCCCCATGCCCGCCCCCCGCTCTAACCCCCCACTCTCCCTCACCGAAGCCCAGGACCGCTTCATCGCCGCCTGGGGGCAAATGGGCTCCACCTGGGGCATCAGCCGCACCATGGCCGAGGTCCACGCCCTCCTCTACATCTCCGGCCGCCCCCTCTGCACCGACGACGTGATGGACCGCCTGGCCATCTCCCGCGGCAACGCCTCGATGTCCCTGCGCGCACTGGTCGATTGGGGCATCGTCGAGCGCGAGCACAAACGTGGGGACCGCAAGGAGTACTTCCGCGCCGAGCAGGACGTCTGGACCCTCGTCCGCGCCATCCTCCGCGAACGCATGAAGCGCGAGATCCACCCCGTTATGGCCTCCCTCGCCGAGATGCGCGACGATGCCGCCAAGATCGATACACCCCCCGAATCCTTGTCCGAACACACCGACCGTCTCGATGCGCTCCTCACCCTCCTGCGCATGTTCGACGAGCTCAGCGAGAAGTTCCTCGACCTTCCCATCGACCAGCTCCGCGAAACCGCCGGTGTTCTCTCACAAGCCATGAAGGGTCCCGGAGGCGGCCCCGCATGATCGCCCCTCACGGACAAGCCGCCGCCATCGCCCTGCAACTCCCCGCGCAGGTGGTGATCGCTTGGCCGGTGACCTTGTCCGGTGCGTCAACCGCGACGCACGCCGCGACGCTCGAGATCACGGTCTCGCTCGACTCGCCGATGACCGCCGCCCGCTGCCTCCTCCGCGAGGGGGGCGGCGCCAGCCTCCGCACCCTCCCGATCCCCACCCCCCCCACTGCCACCTTTGACCCTGCCGCAGATCTCCTCCACCTCGACGGTCCCCACTTGGCGGCAACGATCCTCCTCGCCGGTCCCTCGCCCCGCTTGCTCTACGCCCGCTTCCGGTTGGGGCAGACGCTGACCTTGGGCCCCGGTTCCATCGAAGAGCCGGCCCTGCTCGGACAATCCAGTTGATTCAAGCCGCGGAACCGACGGTGAGAGCACCACGAAGAGACCGCCAGCTCGTCCCCCCGATGTGTGTTCGGATCGGGTATTTCCCGGAGTTTCAGACCCTGATTCTGTCCCGAAGCGGCCCCCAAAGCCGAGCAATCCGATTGACGCCCGCCCCGCCCCTCGGGTATAACCTACGGCTCGATAAGGAGTTCCCATGACCACCCGCAGCGCTCTGACCCTCTCAGCCCTCCTCGCCGCCGCCGCCATGTCGGTCGGTTGCACCGCCGGTTCGACGACGATGGACCAGCGCAGCGACGTGATCTGGGACCAGACCCCCAACATGGCCTCCCTGACCCAGACGTGGGACCTGAACACCAACCAGTTCATGTACACCTGCAACACCAATCTGCACTTGGCCGTCTCGGACTTCGACCGGATGATGCTGATCGACCGCCCCTCCCGCATGACCTTCATCGAGCGCATCAAGTAAGTCACGCTCGACAACATCGCCGACCCCCAAGGCCCGGATTGTTCCGGGCCTTGTTCGTTGGCGTCGGGCGCAATAACACGTAATTGTGTTTAGACCCCCAGCCGCACGCCCATCCGCGCCATCAGCCCGTCGAAGTGGTCCAGCGAGTAGAACTCGATCACCACCCGTCCCTTCTTTCCCCCCGCCTTGGTCACGATCTGCACCTTGGTGCCAAGCTGCTCGGCGAGCTGTTTTTCGATGTCCCGTACGGCGATTTCCCGCGTTTCGTCCTTGCGCTTCCCCCCCACCGCCGCGCCGCCGCGGGCCGCCTCCACCTCGCGCTCCAGCCGCCGCACCGTCCACCCCTCGCGCACCGTGCGCTCCCCTAGCGCCTCGCGCTGCGGGCCACCCGGCAATCCGAGCAACACCTTGGCGTGCCCGACGCTCAGCCGCTCCGCCGTCAGGTAGTCCTGCAGCGCCGGCTCCAGGTCCAGCAGCCGGATGTAGTTGGCGACCACCGACCGGTCGAGCCCGAGCTTCTCGCCGATCTCCGCGTGCGTCAGCCCGAATCGCTCCGCCAGGTTCCGGTACGCCGCGGCACGCTCCAGCGCCCCCAGGTCCTCGCGCTGCACATTCTCGATCAGCGCCCACTCCGCCGCCTCGACATCCGTCAGTTCTACCACCACCGCTGGCACGCTCGCCAGCCCCGCCAGCCGCGCCGCTCGCCACCGCCGCTCGCCCGCGATCAACTCGTACCCCCCGCCCCGCACCGCCCGCACCACCACCGGCTGCATCACCCCTGCCGTCTTGATCGATTCCGCGAGCCCCGCCAGCGCCCCCTCATCAAACTCCCGGCGCGGCTGGAACGGGCTCGCCACCAACTGATCCACACCCACCATGACGAGTTGCGGTTCCACTCGCCCCCCCACTGCAGGTTCCGCAGCCTGAGTCGCTTCCAAGCGATTATCGGACGTAGGAGATGAGCCAATTGAAATACGAACAGATTCGCCGATCAAGCTACTCAATCCGCGACCAAGCTTCGTGACTCGGGGCATGTGGAACTCCGTTGAAGCAATGTAGCGACGCTACGCTGCGAAATGCAAGCCGTCATCGCGCCGTGCAAAATGATCGACCAAGTCCGAGCGGGGCCGGTAGTTCCATGTGGAACTGAGGGCGATAACCGATCCGATGCCGCTGGAGAACGATCCACCATTCAGCCCCAACATTGTTCGGTCGATAGACCTGTCGACGCTTCGCGCACGCCATGCCAAAGATACAAGCCATCTCATCACTCGAGGATGCCCTCGCGCACGTCGAGACGCTTGAAGTCGAACTTCACGAACTTCGGAATCAGGTCAATCATCAGCAGCGCCTCGCCTCGCTAGGGACCATCGCCGCCATCATCGCGCACGAATTCAATAACATCCTCACGCCCATGATGGCTTATGCCCAGATGGCCGTGGATGCTCCCTCCGACGCGCCCCTCCAGCACAAGGCCGTTCGCAAGGCTTTGGATAGTTCGGAGCGTGCCTCGCGCATCGCAGCGGCGATCCTCAATTTTGCCAAGGAGCAGAACGCGACTTCGCCGTTCCATGTGGAACACGACGCGCATTCTCTCTCGTGCTGTGGAGCGATGATCCGAGCCACCGTGCAATCGGCGCTCGAGTGTTTGGCCCGGGATCCCATGAAGGATGGGATTGAATTGATGGTCGATATTCCTGCCGGTGCTGCTGTGGCTATGGAAGCAACCGCGCTGGAGCAGGTGATTCTGAACTTGATCCTCAATGCCCGCAAAGCCATGGCGGAACGCGGCGGTACATTGCACATCCGCGCGAGGGCTCATGAGGGTGTGCCACATGGAACAGACGGTGCTACTGCACTAGGTCCATCAGGTCATGCCGTCGCGTGGCACCTCGAAATTGAAGACAGCGGCTGTGGCATGTCACCAGAAGAAGTTGCAGGACTCTTTCGACCCTTTGCAACGCGGACCGGGGCTGGAGGCGGAATCGCGACAAAGATTGGTGTTGGTTTGGGATTGGTCGTGTCAAAGCGATTAGTTGAAGCGGTGAAAGGAAAAATTCGTGTTCGGTCAAAAATTGGTATTGGAACGTGCTTCACGTTGGTGTTGCCAGCGGCGTGATCGATGCCAATAAAAAAGCCGTCCGGTGGACGGCTTGGGGGAGCGGGAGTGGGGAGGCTGTTGGCCTATTTTTTGCCGCCTTCGAGGCCGACCATGATCGTGACCTCGTCACCTAGGCCCTTGTCGCTCATGAAGCCCATTCCGTAATCGGAACGCTTGATTGAGAACTTCGCCTCGAGGCCGCCGCCGGCACCGGCGGCGGTGTCCTCAAGAGCGACGGTGACGGGCTTGGTCACGCCGTGGAGGGTGAGGTCGCCCTTGACCTCCCATTTGTTGTCGGCGGACTTCTTGAATTCCTTGCCCTTGAAGGTGATGGCCGGGAACTCGGTGGCGGAGAAGAAGTCCTGGCTCTTGAGGTGCTGGTCGCGCTTGGAGTTGTTGGAGTCGATCGATTCGGTCTTGACGCTGATGTCCAGCGAGCTCTTGGCAGGGTCGGCGGCGTTGAGGTCGAACGAGCCGGAGACCTGGTTGAAGCGGCCGTAGAAGAACGATGTGCCGTGGCGGATGCGGAAGACGACCGAGGAGTGGACGGGGTCGACCTTGTACGCACCTTCGGCGGCGCGGGCGGCCGGAGCTGCGGGCGCGGCGGTGGTCGCCAGGAGGCCGGCGGCGCCGGCGAGGAGAATGAGGGCGCTGGTGCAGAACACGTGCTTGGTCATCGAGAGACTCCTTTGGGAAAAGCTTGTGGCAACAAGTATTGGCGCCGGGACGGGTCCAGTCGCGGCGGTCGGTTACGTCAAGGTGCCTTCGTGTCGGCGGGGGCCGGTGGATTCAGCGGCGGCGGGGCGGTTGGGGGCGCGGGCATGGGCGGGGGCGGGCCGATGGTTCCGGTGCCGCTGAAATCCGCGGCTGCCCAGCCGAAGCCGAAGTCGTAGGCGATCTCCGAGAGTTTGGTTTCGCTGACGTATTCGAGCTTTCCGGAAATCGATACCGGGGCGCCGGGTTGAACACCGGAAGCGGGACGGGTCACGACAGCGGGAAGGATGATGCGGTGAACCGACATGGCCGGCAGCGTCGCTTCGGCCGCACGGTGGCCGCTGAACCCATCCGATGCTCCAAGCGAGACGGAGTAGCCCACAAACTTCAGAGGCAGCGGCTTCTCGTTGGGGTTGGTGGCGTTGATATGGACAGCGATCACGACCAGGTCGGGGGACTGGTCGTCGATGATGGTCGCGCCCATGACTTCCAGTTTCGGGGCGTCGGAGCATGCCGGCAGCGCCAGCATCATTCCGAGCATGGGCAGCACGCAAATTGATCGAAGCAGTGGGGGCATCGCCATGGCGCGGAGCGTACCACGCTCGGCGGGGCGGGGCGAGCGGCCGTTACGGCGAGAACTGGACCCAGGGCGTATCGGCCTCGGCGACGGTGTGGCGCACTTCCATCACGGTGGGAGCAGCCTCGGCGTATCGGGACCACTGCACGCAGAGCCAGCCCATGACGCCGCAGCAGATCCACGCGGCCAGTTCGGCCGAGAAGCGACGCCGGGCGTAGAGAAGGATGCTGCAGCAGAGCACGACAAGCATGAGCTTCCAGAGCCCCAGCACCCAGGGACAGCCGAACTGCATGATCCAGCGGGCCAGTGGATTCCCTTCGGCGAAGCCGCCGGCGTAGAGGTACATGAGGGTGAGGTAGAGGTCCACGCACGAGGTGATCGCCACAACAGTTACCAGACCGATCACCCGCCAGGCCCGCAGGGTCTGCGGCGTTGGGAGGTCGCGGCGGCGGCCCATCAGCATGTGGAGCACTTTGCCCATCGTCGGGGAATCCCGGATGGGTCGAGTCGGTCAACCAGAAGGCCGACAAAAGGAACAATGATGTGAAATCGTCCGTACACTCGGAAGGTTCCGGCTGCGCAGGTTGTCGTAGCGGCCCGGGGCTCAACGAGGCTGTGGAGCGGGCTTGTGCGACCGGAGAAGAAATCGCCGCGCAGAGAGCATCGCGGTGCGCTTGTCGCTGTTGCGCTGGGCGTGCTGAATGTGGCTGCGCAATCGGCGCCGGCGCAGCAGCCGCAGATGCCCGAGAACCCGGTGTTTGTGGCGGACTCGCCGGTGGCGCTGGAGGCGCTGGCGCGGGTGAACGAGCTGGTGGCGGCCGGGAACGTGGACCAAGCGGCGCGGCAGCTTCAACGACTGATCGACACCGAGGCGAGCGCGCTGGTGCCGGTGGAGGGCGATGCGGCCCTGCACGTGGCGCTGCGGGCTCGCGTGCAGGATGTGCTGCTGGCGCAGCCGGCGTTGCTGCAGCGCTACCGTGCGCTCTTCGACGCGAGCGCCGAGGAACTGCTCGGCCAGGGAAAGCTTGCGCAGGTTGAACGGGCGTTCTTCCTCACGCCCGCGGGGCTGACGGCGACGGTGCGGCTGACGCATGAGCAGATCGATCAGGCACGTTTTAACGGCGCGTTGTTGATGCTCGCGCAGCTCCGAGCGCACCCCGACGCAGGCAAGCGGTCGGAGGTTGCGGCGGCCGCGGCGCGGCTGGCCCGCTACACGCGCGGCGAGTTGATCGAGTCGTTGTGCAAGCAGTGGGGGGCCGCGCCCGAAGCGCCGGCGGCGGCGGCGCCCGACTCGGCGCAGCGGCCGGTGTTTTCGCCGCTGGGCGGCGGGCAGCCGGGCGTGCTGGCGGGAGATCGCGGACCGATGGTGGCCAAGCCGCTGTGGTCGGCGGCGTTCGGCGACGAGCAGGCGCTCAACGGCGAGCGCGGCGCGATGGCCGTTGACACGAATGATCCGCTGCCGCCGATGGCGCGCGACCTGCGAAGCTTCCCGGTGGCGACGGCGGACATCATCTATTCCGCCTCGGGACGGTACATCAGCGCGTTCGAGCGGCTGACGCTGCGTCCGTTGTGGAAGGCCGATCCGCTGAAGGCGGCGGGGGTTGAAGCGGAGGTCAATGTCGATCCCGATCTGCGCGGGCGGCGGGCCTGGCGGGCGACGCCGTCGGCGATCGAGGACATCTCGACGGTGACGGTTGTTGACGGGCTGGTGTTGGCGACGCCGGGGGCTGACCGGTCAAGCGGCGAGGAGGGGGCGGAGCAGCTGGTGGCGCTGGATGCGCGGACGGGTGAGCTGCGCTGGGCGCGGCGCGTGGACGAGTACGACCCGCAGCTTGTGCGGGCGCACGTGCGCGGGGCGGTGCTGGCGGACGAGGGGACGATCGTGCTTTCGTGCCGCAAGTGGTCGCCCGAGCGTCGGCTGACGGCGGTGTACCTGGTGGGCGTGGACCTGTACAGCGGCGAGCCGCGCTGGACGGCGATGGTGGCCTCGGCGGGATCGCTGCCGTATATGCCAAATCCACATATTTGTGACGGCGGGGTGATCGACGGCGGGGTGGTGTACCGGGTGGACCGCGTGGGCGTGATGGGGGCGTACGAGGTGGGGACCGGGCGGCCGGTGTGGGTGCGTCGCTATGCGCCGGAGTCGTCGATGGACGGCTCGGGGCAGCTGGGCGCGTGGGAGATGAACGTTCCGGTGGTGGTCGGCGGGTCGGTGTACGTGGTGACGCCCAACGGAGCATCGATCGACCGGCTGGACCGCGCGACGGGGCGCATCACCGGCACGATGCCGACGGCGGAACTGGGCGGCGCGTCGTACGTGCTGCGGGCCGGCGAGCGGCTGGTGGTTGTTTCGGAGGGGCGGGTGCTGGTGGTCCCGCTCGACAAGTTCGGCGATGCGGGGGCGATGGTTTCCAGCGAGCGGTTCGCCAAGCCGGGGATCCGCGGGCGCGTGACGGTGGTGGGAGGCCGGATCGCGGTGCCGCTGGTGAGCGGCGTGGCGCTGATCGACCCGGCCAACCCCGCGGCCCGGGCGCGGATGATCGACCTGGACAACCCCGGCAATGTGCTGGTGCTCGACGAGCAGATGGTGGTGGCCGACGATGCGCGGCTGCACGCGTACTTCGACTGGACGACCGCCGACACGGCGTTGACGCGGATGATCGAGAAGTCGCCGATGGACCCGGCCCCGCCTGCGGCGCTGGCGGAGTTTGCGTACCGCGCCGGGCGCAGCGACCGGATGATCTTCGCGATCGATGCGGCGCGTCGCGCGATGGCGACGGTGCCGCCGGGCGAGGCGCTGGAGGCGCAGCGGGCGCGGCTGGTGCAGGTGCTGCAGACGGCGATCGACCAGTTCCAGCGTCCGGTGGCCGGCGCTGGGGGCGAGCATACGGCCCCGCCGGTGCCGGCGGACCAGATCGCGACGCTGATCGACCGGCTGGGCGAGATGGCCTCGGGCCCGACCGAGCGGGCCGGGCACACGTTGATGCTGGGGTTGTCGCAGCAGCGGGGGGGCAGGCTGGTCGAGGCGATCGACACCTACCAGAAGGTTCTGGCCGACACACAACTGGCGCAGAGCGCCTGGGATCCGCGCGGTGTGGGGACGCAGGCCGGTGGCGAGGCGACGCGCCGGATCGAGGCGATCGTCCGCGAGCACGGTGTACCGGTTTATGCATCGTTCGAGAAGCAAGCGATCGACGCGGCGGCAAAGCTGCCGACCGACCCGCCGCTGGGCGAGATCGAGTCGCTGGCGCGGCGGTATCCGCTGGCGTCGGTGTCGCCGTCGCTGTGGCTGCGGGTGGCGAGCGCGTACCAGCAGCAGGGATTGCCGCGGGCCGAGGCCCGCGCGCTGGAGTTGGGCCTGCAGAGCGCCGCGCGCCTGCCCAAGCCGCCGGCGGCGGCTGGGGAGTTGGCCGGCCGTTTGGTCGAGAATCTCCGCAAGCGTGACCTGCTGGCGGCGGCGGGCGACACACTGCGGCACATCCAGGCGACGTTCCCGGGCATTGGTCTGACGGTCTCGGGGGTGGCGCTCGATACCGATCAACTCCGCAAGATGATGGCGCAGGAGCTGGCGGGCCAGCGGCGTTGGCCGCGGGTGGGCGTGCCGACGGCGAGCGCGGCCTTGCCGCAGAAGCTGGTGGGCTGGGCGCTGATGGAGCCGCAGATCGTTCCGAGCCGCGGGTACAACCCGTGGTACCTGGCGATGCAGCACGAGGATGGGCGGGTGGCGATCTTCGGGCGCAAGCCCGGCGAGCCCGGCGCCGAGTCCGAGCCGTTGCAGCAGCTTTGGACGAGCAAAGGTGATGTTCGAGCGACGCTGCTCAAGGCTGATCAGCGCGCGGCGCTGTTCTGGGTGCAGACCGAGACCAGCGGCCTGTTGAGCCGGGTGGACCCCGTGGCGGGGGCGGTGGCGTGGAAGTCGGAGCCGTTCGCGGCGTACTTCCCCGCGCAGCCGCGTCCCCCGACGCGCGAGGGCCGCTTCGAGGGGTACGTTCAGGTCGCCGGGCTGGGGTACAGACCTGCGGGTGAGGTGGTGGTGACGACCGATGACCACTCGGTGGCGATGGTGGAGCGCACCGGCCGCTGCGTATTACTGGATGCCGACTCCGGGCAGCAATTGTGGACCGCGAACCTGGCGATCCATCGCGTGTTCGACAGCGACATGATCGGCGGCCAACTCATCGTGGCGGGCGAACGGGACATGCGCGGCCCGGGCGGGGCGCTCATCGGCGCGACGCCGGTGGTGTTGGTGATCGATGCGCGGACGGGGGCGGTGCAGCGCGAGATCACGCCGGTCGGTGGGCCGGTGCGGCGTGTGGTGTTCACCGAGCGGGGTGATCTGATCCTGCTGCTGTCCACCAGCGTGATGTGCGCGGACCCGGAGAACGGCCAGCCGGTGTGGCGGATCGCGCAGCAGCCGACGGCCGCGGCCGTTGAGGCGTGGGTGCTGGGGGAGCGGTTGCTGCTGATGGCGGAGGACCGCACGCTGTGGCAGGCGGGGCTGGCCGACGGGCAGGTTGCACCGGGCCCGCTGGAATCGCGCGGGCGGCTGGACGCGGCGTCGATCCAGGCGTTCACGACGGCGACGGGGGCGACGGCGTTCACCACCTCGCAGGGGGCGTTGATCTTCGACCACGCGGGCGCGCTCGTCGGTGTCGATGCGCTCCACCCGGCGGACAATCTGCTGCCGGCGGCGATGAGCGAGCGGGCGGTCATGATGCTGGCGACCAGCGGCGTGCCGAGCCGCAACGCGAAGGACGGCGAGATCTACACGCTGTACGCGGTCGGAGCGGAGAACGGGGCGCTGGTGGCGTCGGCGCCGCTGCTGCTGGGGGCGGTGCCGCAGCGGCTGGCGCTGATGGACGGGCGCGTGGCGGTGACGGCGGGGCACACGACGGTGATCTACCCCGCGCCTGCGGATGCCCGCTGAGTACAACTCAATTATGTGTTCAGTGTTGTCGGG
>JBOHNM010000150.1:0-10029 GCA_050730675.1 Phycisphaerales bacterium
GACGTGCGTGATCCGCGGCTCGGCCGCCGCCACGGCCGCGGCGACATCGCCCCCCTCGCTCGCGCCGACGAGGATCACCGGGCCGGTCGGCTTGGCGCGCGTGAGGTAGTCGTCGATCGCGGCGCGTTGGTCGCTCACCGGCTGCGGCTTGGTCGCGAACCGCTTGGCCGTCGCGGCGTCCACCGTGCCGTCCTCGTGCACGCCGCGGCGTTCGATCATGACGACATCCATCCCCATCGCGCACGCGCCGGCGAACTTCTCGGTCGCGCTGAGGACCGAGACGTCCTCGGACCCCTGCACGTAGAAGAGCACGCCGCGGGACTCTTCGAACTCTCGCCCTCCCGACCATTGGAAGTTCGTGTATGCCGGCAGACGGAAGCCGTCGGCGGCCGTAACCGTGCGGTACTCAGTGGCGATCGTGATACCGCCGGATGAACAGCCGGCAACGGCGGCCAGATACGCCGCCAGAAGCACGAATACGACGCTGCAAAATGGACGGGCGAAGTGCATGGCGAAACTCCGTGCCCGACCCGTCCGTCGTGCGAGGCGAGTGTATCGCCGTGGCTGCATCTGCTCCGTTGCTCACCCGCGCAGCTTCGCCAGCAGCCGCTCGCGGATGACCTTGGCATCGCCCTGGCCCGCCGCGGCCTTCATCGCGGCGCCAACGAGCCGGCCGATCGCCGCATCTTTGCCCGCACGCACATCCGTCGCGGCCTGAGGCTGCTCTGCGATCGCTGCATCGCACCATCGGTCCAGCGCGGCATCGTCGCGGACGATGAACATGCCGCGGGCCTTGGCCAGTTCGCGTGCATCGGCGGCACGGTGCTCCGGCTCGCAGAGCAGCCCGAAGAGTTCATCGACACGCCCCGAACCGAGCGACCCGTCCTCGCGCATTGCAACGATCGCACCAATCGCCGCGGCATTGATCCCCAGATCGCTCATCAGCACCGGCTCGCCCCGCTGCGAGGAACTCTCGTTGGCACGCTTGGCTCCAGACTGCAGCAACACGTTCGCCACGGCCTTCCCGACCCGCGAGTCGTCCACTCCCGCCGCAACGGCCGCTTTGATGGCGTCCTCATAGAGGAAGCAGACGTCTCGCTCGTCAATCAGTGCCGCGGCCTCTTTCACCGACAGCCCGTAGCTGTCCACGAAGCGGCGCAGCCGCGCCAGCGGCAACTCCCCTACCGCCGCGCGGGAGCGCTCCACCCAGGGCTCATCGACGCGGACCGGGAGCAGATCGGGGTCAGGGAAATAGCGGTAGTCGTGGGCGTCTTCCTTCTCGCGCTGCACCACGGTCCGCCCGCCGCCGGTCTGTTCGTCCCAGCCTCGGGTCTGCTTGGTGCCACGGCCCATCTCGCGGGCGTCATTGCGCCAGCGCAGCGGCTGGTCCTTGAACTCGAACTCGATCGCGCTGCGCACCGCCTTGTAGCTGTTGAGGTTCTTCACTTCCACGATCGGCGTGCGCACCAGCCGACCGTCGGCGAGCGTCAGCACACAGTTGATGTTCGGCTCGAACCGCATGTGCCCCTTCTGCAGCACCCCTTCGGTGACGCCGAGGAAGCGGCAGATGTTCCGGAGCATCTGGCAGAAGAGCACGACCTCGTCGGATGTGCGAAAATCCGGCTGGGTCACGATCTCCAGCAGCGGCGTGCCGGCACGATTCAGATCCACGATCGAGTAGTCGATCTCATGGCCGCCCGGTGCCTCGTGCAGCAGCTTGCCCGCATCTTCCTCCAGGTGCGCGCGGATGATCCCGATCGGGCGCGTCGAGGCGTCCCAATCCACCTGCACCTGGCCGCCGCGCTGCTGGTCGACCGGCAGCGGCGCGGGGAGATTCACCGACCCATCAAAGCACAGCGGCAGGTCATACTGCGAGATCTGGTACGCCTTGGGCATGTCCGGATAGAAATAGCTCTTGCGGTCCCAGCGCGTGACGGGCGCGATCTGGCACCCCAGCGCCAGGCCAACCCGCATCGACATCTCCACCGCCTCGCGGTTGATCACCGGCAGCGCGCCGGGCAAACCCAGCACCACGGGATCGATGCACGTATTGGGCTCGCTCGCATCAAACTCCTCGCACGCGATCGACGGTGCACGCGAGAACATCTTCGTGCGCGTCGCCAGTTCGACATGCACCTCCAGCCCGACGACGAGTTCAACCTTGGCGATCTCGGCCATGGGCGATGGTACGACCGAGCGCCGGTCACCGCGACAGGCTGTTCTTCCGCAGCAGCGTGTAGTGCGCAAACAGGTTCTTCGGCAGGTCCTCCGCCTTCTCGTCCTTGCCGAGCAGCCCCAGCTTCAGCCACACCTTGTGGATCGCCTCGCTGTCGTTCTCATCGAAGGCAATCACCTGGAAGCCGACCTTCTCCAGCAGCTCGCGCGGGAACGGACAATGCCCGTTCGCGTGCGCCAGGTACGGCTGGCCCGGCGGGTTCTGCGCCGGGGCGATGTTGTAGATCAGCACCACGCCCGACGGGTTCAAGGCCCCGTGCAGCGCCCGCACGAACGTCTCGTCATCCACACCGAGCTTCACAAGATACTTCTCATCCACCTCCCGCTCGGGGTGGATGTAGCTGAGCTTGAGCGTGTTCTTGCTGACGATCAGGTCGTACCCGCCGCCGACAGCCTTCTTGAGCGCCGCATCCCCCGGCCAGTGGCCGTCGTGCAGCGTGAGCCTCCCGCCCGGCCGCTGCATCGCGCCCTCGATCTGCCCAGTGTCCCCCGCCTCGCTGTACAGCGCCCGCAGCACGAGCTCCACTTCGATTCCGTGGATATCCATCCCCAGGCTCACCATCAGCCGCAGGTGCGCGATCGAGCCGTACCCGAAATCCAGCACGCGCGCCGGGCGCCAATCCGCACCCATCTTCTCCGACAGCACCTCCAACGGTCTGGAATAGATCAACGGGCACCCGTATCCCGTGTAATAGAAAAACTCCGGCGTGCAGTCGCGCCGCGTCAGGTCCCTCTTCTCCTCCGCCGACAGCTTGTCGTACTCCTTCTGTGAGTACGCCTTGGACTTGTCCTTCGTCCGCCACACCGTCCGCGGCTTCGGCTCCGGCAGCCCCCCCACCGCCCGCAGGAACGACTTCGCCAGCGGCGTGCGGCACAGTTCCATCAGCTTGCCGCTCTCCTCCTTCAAGCGATCGGTCACCTTGGCCTCGCCCGCGGCATCCCGCTTCGGCAGCGGCGTCTCGGCGGACGGCGGGCCCGGCGCGGGACCGGACTGCTGGGCACGCGTGGCCTCCACGATCCCGCCAGCAACACCAAGAACGACCGCAGCGACAATCTGGCGGCAACTTGTGTTCATCGAGAGCTCCAAACGGGGCCAAGCGAAAACCAGATGCGCCGCGGCCCCATGCCGGGCAGGATAACCGTTCGTCAAACGCAAACGCCCCGGCACGGGCCGGGGCGGGTAGTCGCCACACAGAAAACTGAGTTGGAACAGACCCGATCAGTCCTTACTTCGCGGGAGGCTTCGTGCCGCCGTCCCCGCCGCCGCCTTCCTTGCCATCTTCCTTGGCGAACTGCTCGTGCGATTTCTCCTCGAATGCCTCGATCTTCTTCAGCGTCGCCTGGGCCTGGTCGGTCTTGCCGTCCATGACCTGCGTCTCCAGTTCGAGCATCATGCCCAGCATCTGGATCATCGCCCGGCGGAAAGCCTCTTGGGCCTTGGGCAGGTCGGTGCCCTTGAGGTTCGTCGGCTTGGCGTTCTTTGCGTTCACCGCGGCCCGCTGCATCTGCGAGATCGCATTGAGGTTGTCGTCCTTTTTGTCCGCCTTGCTGATGTTGTCCTTCAGTTCCTTCAGTGCGCCGTTCATCTGCTTCATCGATTGGTCAATGCGCCCCGGCTGACCCTGGCCGCGACCACCGCCGGGCTGGCCGCCGCGACCCGGCTGACCTCCGCCACCGGGCTGGCCCTGACCGGGCTGACGGCCGCCGGCAGGCTGATCGCCAGCGGGCTGGAGCGCCAGCGCCGAGGTGCCGATCGCCAGTGAGGCGGCCAGAAGAGACAGGGTCAAACGAGTCTTCATTCGATGTTCCTTGAGGTGCCAGATGCCCGGCCACGAACGGGCCGGGACGCGACCGTATTGATCGCGCGAGAGTCTAACACCTCAGCCCCCACTCGGTTGCACGAAACCGGCCCCTGGCGCTGTCGCGCCATAGGCCGGATGGCTGCCGAATCGAAGGAATCAGTCCGCGCCCGCCGAGCCGGCCAGCGTTGCTCGAACGGGCGTCGGTCGCACCGGCCGCGGCCTTGGCCGCCGGTGAACAACCGTTCTGGCCAGCCGTCTGACCCGCAGGGCCAGCCATCGGACGATGGCCGGCCGGCGCGGCTCTGTTACCGCCTCCGGCAGTTCGACCGGCGCCAGCGACAGCGCCCAGATATTCAACCGCCCCGATTCGATCGCATTCTCGATGACCTGATCACGTGTCATGTGCAAACTCCTGGTGGATGAAGACTCGGATCGGCCGCCGCCTATGCGCACACGCGCAGCGGATCAGCGCCGATCCGTGAAACAGCAGCGCCCCCGCGAAGGAGCGCCACCGGTGAATAGCGAGCCCGGTCGCAACGGGCCCTGTTGAGAAGCGCGCCCCGCGCTCGTTCGGCGCGGGAACGCGGTTGCGCCGGAGAACTGGCCGCACGCCCGGAACCGGCCCCGTGCGGCGCAGCACACAACCGTCCGGCGGCGCGGCAGAGCAGAGACGTGACCCGCCCGTCGCGGCGCCTGCGAGCGCCGCGACGAACCTCACCTTGTCCCCGCCGGCCCGTGCCGGTCGTGCTTCTCGACGATGTGCGGCGTTGTTACATGTCCATGCGACAGCACTCCCGCCGATGCGGGTCCAGAAACTTGTGGCAAAACGACAACGGCCCCGGAGGTGAACCTCCGGGGCCGCGGGATCATCAGGAGATCATCGCGCAGTTACCTCGGAGGTCGGGTTGAGTTGGCGTCGCCGGCGGTACGCAGGCCGAGCTGGGGGCTCCGGCGCTGCTTGACGGACGGCATGTCGCAGAACGTGTAGATCATCGGAGCCTCCTTTCTGACTGGCGGCGCACCGAGCGCCGCGGTTGAGGGGTGAGGATAACCCCATTTCGGCGCTCGTCAACCAAAAGATGCAGGAAATCGTGCGTTTTTATCGTTGCGATCCGGTCGCAGAATCGACTGTGTTCGCCGCGCGTCAGGCCTGTGCCAGCATCTCGAGGACTTGCTCGTGCGCCCGCACCGGCTTCAGCCAGCTCATCGCTTTCGGCTTCGGCGGCGAAAGCACACACACCTGCGGCCCCACCGGCGCCCACACTGTCGGATCCATCGGCCCGAAGAGCGCCAGCACCGGCACGCCGAGCTGCGCCGCCAGGTGCGCCGGTCCTGTATCAGCGCTCACCACCAGCCGCGCACCGCGCAGCACATCCGCGAGGCGATCCAGCCTGTGCAGCACGCCGCTCCGCTCGCGGTCGAGCGCCATGAACTCGAACAGCTCCGCTTCCTCTTCGCTCCACCGCTCCGCTTCCACCGGCCCCGCGATGACATCCACTCCGCCGGGCGCGAGCTTGCGATCACCCGCAATGGCCGCGTGCAGTGCCGCCCAGTGCTCCAGCGGCCAGCGTTTGTCCCCTTCTCCGCCGCGCGAACCCGCGCCCATGAACAGCACCACCGGCCCGCGTGGGTTCCGCACAGGCGTCACCGCGCCGAGCTTTTCCACCCCCCACTGCTTCCACGCCGCAATGCGTGATGCCGACCCTGGCGCGCCCACCGATTCGACCCGCGCCTTCGGTCGCGTCCGGTGCGCCGCCGTCAGCCACTTCCGTCCCGCCTCCGTCCCCTCATCGGCGCACAGTGTCACCACACACTCCACATCCTCACGCACCGGCCCCGCATCCTCATCCGCACCCAGCCACCACCGCTCGAACTCCGGTCGGTGAATGTCCACACCCCGCACCACGCCCACCTTCTTACCGCCTGCACCGAGCCCACCGCCGCTACCGGCCTCCGTTAACTGCGTACCGATCTCCCGCGCCGCCAATGCCGCATGCTCGCCGTTCGCCACAAACTCCACATCCCACCCCGCCCGCGCCATCGCCCGCAGCAGCGACCACACCATGACACCGTCCCCCAGCGCCCCGAGATGAAACACCTCAACGCACCCCATCGCTTCCCTCCCGCAGCGCCGCTCGCAATGCCGCCCGTCGCGCCGCGTTCTCCCGCCTCGCCGCGGCCGATGGCGTCACGCCCAGCCGCGTCGCTAGTTGCGTCATCGTCGTCGGTGGTCCACCGTTCCATCCGAACCGCGCTCCCAACAGTGCCCGCGCATCCGTCGTCACCGCTCCCGCAACGAGTCCTCTCCGCACGCCCGGCGGCGGCTCGCACCACGATTGCCACGGCGACACGCTCCGCGTCCAATCCGCCAGCCGCGCCGGCTGTTCGACGATCAGCGTCATCGCCCGCGTCGGCACACGCACTGCGGGTGAGACCACCGCGGCGCCCTCCACCGCTATCCACCGCGCCACCACGCGGCTCAACTCCAATCCAGCCGGCGCGGCCAATCGCCCGCCCTTGCTCGGGTCGAAGCGCTCCACCGCCGCACCCAGCGCGTCGAGGCACATCCTCAGCACCCGCGCTCCCGCCGCCGCCGGCAATTCCAGCAACGGCCGCCCCACGCTCGACTCGATCGTGTTCAGCAACAGAAGCTGCTCGCTCCGGATCAGCTCGGCCTTCAGCCGCGCCGCCCAGCGCAGGTCCGTCACCACCGCGTCCAGCCCCGTGGCCGCGGGCGAGCGTTCATTCAACCGCTGCACGCTCTCGTGCGCGCGCTGTCGCAGGAACCAGTACCCCATCGCCCGCGCCCGCTCCTCGCCCGCATCCGGCCAACCCGTTGCAACCGCCGCCGCCACATGCTCGGCCAACACCTCCGCTCCCGGCGCACCCAAACCCGTGGCGCACGGCTCCAGCTTCAGCACACCCGGCTTGAGCGCCGCCGCCAGTTCATCGCTCGAAGGCCGGTGCGGGATCGCCCGCAGCATCTCTACCAGCGCCGCGCCGCCCGCCCGCAGCACCGTCGGCACACTCTTATCCAGCCGCTTGCCGATCTCCGCCGCCTCGATCCCCCACCGCAGGGCCCGCGCGATCATCTTCCCGTCCCGCGCCGTCAGCGGCCCGCGTCCGCCGAAGACCGGCTCGCGCGCCTCCCGCTCATGTCGCGCGAGCAATTGCCGCACCGCCTCGTGCGAGCGCCCGAACCGCGAAGCCAGCCGCTTCGCCGCCGCGCTCAACGTCAATCCCAGCCGCCTTCGATACGCCGCGGCACGCCGCACCATCTCCCCCTCGACATCCGCTTCAATCCGCGTGAACGCCCGCGCTCTGCCAAGCTTCTCTCCGCGCGCCGCCTCGAACGCCTCCACCATCGCGAGTGAAAATACCAGCCGCCCGCGCCGATCCGGCCCCGTCACCCGCCGCCCGATCAACCCCTCGCGCCGCGACCGCTCCAGTGTCTTGGCGCTCACGCCCCACCGCCTGCACAACTCCGCACGCGACAGCCACTGCGGCGGCCCGAAGTCCTCAAGCTTGTACCGCGCCGGCGTACACAGCCGCTCCACCAGCGCCCCCAGGTCCGCCCGCAGCGCGCCCCCCACCACCAGCGCCGGCTCGCGCACCTCCGGCCGGTACCCCGTGATCTGGAAGACCAGCCAGTCTTCCGGGTACGTCACCTCCGGCTCGATCCGCTCCCACAGCGCCTCGGCCCGCTCCACGTGCTTGCGCGCCGTCTCCGGCGGCGAAAACTTGAGCTGCTCCGCCAATCCGGCGAGCGCCGACACGCGCAGTTTCGGGAGCGGAGGCATGGAAAGTCACCAGACCATTTCACCACAGCGATCACAATGGGACACAGGATCGCCCCACGCCGCATCGCACCCGAACCGTCACAACCCACTCTTCTGCATTGCCCTGTATCGCTCTGTGTCCTCTGTGGTGAAAACGCCTTCCACCCACTTCGCTGCACAGACAGGCAGCAATCCCTCCGACGCACACTCGCTCAAGAACCGCTCCACCGCCTCCCGCTCCCGCGGCCCCACCGCGTACCGCAAAAGCTCCTCCACATACCGCCGCGCCAAATCCCGTGGCCAACGCCGCTCTGTCGCGTACCGCTGCACGATCCAGTCCAGCCGCGCCGTGTTCCGCAGCCGCTGACGGTCCAGAAGCGCCACCGCCGCCTGCACCCGCTGCCCCTCCGCGTCCGCCGCGCGGCACATCCACACCGCGTAAACAAACGGCAGCCCCGTCCACGCGTGCCACGCCTCGCCCAGGTCAAGCTGGTACGGGTACCGCACCGCCGGCGGCGAATCCGTCACCACCTTGTCGCCGATCATCAAGAGCGTCTCGGGCCACTCGCCGTCCTCGTCGCCCCCCTCGCCGACAGCGATCCGTTCCCTCGCGTCAAAATCCACGACAATGGGCTTGGCTCCGAACCGCTTCCGCAGCAGAAGCTGCGCCAGGATCACCGACGTGTGCGAATCGGTGTCCGCGTGCAGGCGCATCACCTGCTCCAGCGGCATGCGGCTGAACAGCCGCACCGTCAGCGTCGGCCCGTCGCACCCGATCATCCCCGCCGGCAGCAGCGCCAGCGGCACATCGCTCTCCGCCGACTTCGCCAGGTCCACCAGCGACGCCAGCGCGATCTCCACCTCACCCCCGCGCAGCATCGGCGCCAGCTTGCTCGGCACCGCCGCCACCAGTTCCAGATCGCGGCAAACCCCCAGCCCCTCCACCAGGGGCAGCGTGTTGAGGTACTTCACATACCCGATACGAACGGTGTCCATGGCCAATTCTACGATCGCAAACCGATCGCTCGCCTGCAACCCGTAGCCGGTCTCAATCGAATGTTGTGAGTATGTGGGGGGTTGTCATTCGAACATTTTGTGCAGCAGTGGCTTGCCAAGTGGGTATTGCCACGTCGCGTGCAGACCCTTTGCCCTCCATGATTGGATTGGGCACGTTGGACGGTTACACACTTTCGAATGCCCAATCGGTAAGCGACGATGGCTCAACAGTCGTGGGCTACTGCCAAGGTCCGCTCTCCTACCGTGCATTCCGTTGGAGTGCGACAGCCGGAATGGTGGACCTCGGAACCTATTCCACCGATGCGCGCTATACCGGTGCCTGGTCGACCAATCATGACGGAACCGCCATTGTGGGCTTTGCCTACATCGCGATGAGACCGCCACAAACATTCTTGTGGAGTGTACAATCGGGAATGGGCCATCTTCCAAATTCCGGGTTATGCAACTGCGGGTGCGACCCTCAGCGCCGATGCCAGTACGATTGTTGGCACGTTTACGGGTGCTGGTGACGTCTACCACGCGTGGCGATGGTCCGCGGGCACTGGAGCTCAGCCACTGTTTCCCGGCACCGTCGAGCCTTCATTTGCAGCCGACGTGAGCGCGGATGGATCAGTGATCGCCGGATCAATGGGCTCGCCCCCGTTTCAGCATGCGTACCGATGGTCAGCGGCGAGTGCCCTTCAGGATCTCGGCACCCTTCAGGGACGCCCATACTCCGAGGCTCGCGCCGTGAGCGGCAACGGAAGTGTCATCGTCGGTTCCTCCGGTTCACCCGAAGATCCGCAGATCCGAGCTTGCCTATGGACCAATGAAGGCGGGATTCGCGATCTAGGGGCGCTCACGGCTCATGAAGGGTCGTATGCGTACGCAACGAACCACGACGGAACCGTCGTCGTCGGAATGTCGGGAGATTCGGCCTTCCTCTGGCGGGCCGACCTCGGCATGGTCGACCTGAGTCTGTACCTCACTTCACTTGGCCTTGATCTCACCGCTTGGACACTTACGAGTGCCAACGGAGTCAGCGCTGACGGGTTGACGATCGTCGGAGTCGGAAGCCACAATGGCATCAACGAGGCTTGGATTGCTTCGATACCGTCGCCTAGTTTCGCGGCAGTATTCGCTTGTGGCGTGTTGATGGCGCATCGACGTCGTGCATCAAGCTGTTCGGTAATGCGCCGCTAGACTGCCCGCGCATG
>JBOHNM010000151.1:0-10009 GCA_050730675.1 Phycisphaerales bacterium
GCCGGCATGCTGACCTTCAAGGCCGACAACACCTTCGCGGGCAACCCCAATGCCAACGCCCTCCGGTGGGGCACCATGTACACGTTCTGGTTCGACGCGAACGTCGCGCCGATGTCCGGCCAGGGCAGGATCACACTCTTCAAGCCCGCATACACCGGCACCGACGCCTCCAACGCCGCCGCTGCCCCCTCCGGCCGCACTGGAAATGACGAAGCCCTTTGGGCCTTCGCCAACGGTCTCCAGGTTCCTGCCTATTGCACCGCCGACATCGCCAGTCCGGGTGGAGACCTCGTTCCCGATGGCCACACCACCGTCGATGACCTGATCGCCTATCTCACCCAGTTCTTCGCCGGTAACATCGCCATCGCCGACCTCGCCACCCTGGGCGGGGGGCCCGGCGCTGCAGGCGACGGCCAGATCACCGTGGACGACTTGGTCTACTTCCTCGCCGCCTTCTTCTCCAACTGCAACTGATCGAGCGGCGGTCTCGTATGCGTATCACCCCCGGGGTCCTCCCGGGGGGATTCCACGTGTTTTGCAAGCCCGACGCCGGCGTTCTGTCCGCGCAGGGCTCCAAACCGCCAATACCCAGACCGGCGATTCCGTCGCGTCTGCCGTGGGTCCAAATCCCGCCGTTAGGCGGGGAACAAGGGGTGAATGCATGATTTTCCGTTTCCCGCTCGCACTGGCCTGCCTGACGCTCGCGTTGGTCGCAGGTTCCGCCTCCGCCCAGCAGTACACCACGTGTGCTTTGGCCAACGCCACCACCGCCGTCTCGCTGGCTGAGGGCTCCTCCACCAGCGGCACAACCGTCGGCGCGGCCTCGACTTCGGTCACGCTCGCCTGCCCCACCAGCACCAGCTACACCGGCCCTTCCGTCTGGTACCGCTTTGTGCCGCCGCACAGCGGCGATGTCACGATCTCCACCTGCGGCAGCTCGTTCGACACGGTGCTGTCGGTCCACACCGCCTGCACGGGCACCGGCACGGGCACGCTGCGCGGCTGCAACAACGATGGGGCCGGCTGCGCACCCGCGTCGGCCGTCACGCTGTTCGTCCAGGCCGGCTACCCCTACCTCGTCCGCGTCGGCGGCGTCGCCGGCGCTTCGGGTGAATTCACGCTCAATGTCGGCGCAGTCGCGTACAAGACCCGCGGCCCCGATGTGGCCGTCTGGGCGATCTCCGACGTGGCTCGCAACGCGCCGGGCACCTACGAGTCCCGCGCCTTCTTCGATCCGGTCAGCGGCACGTACACCACGGCCCAGATGGAGTCGCTCTCGATCGGCACCACCTCCACCAACTACGGCGACCTGCAGGTGGACTGGCGCGACAGCAACGCTCCCTCCGGCGGCATCGGCAACTACTCCAACCAGAGCCCCGCGATTGCGCAGAACATCTTCAAGTACCAGCCGGTGAGCGGCCAGTCCTACGGCCGCTTCCGCCAGCTTGGCCAGGGGTGGCTCAAGGTCGGGTTCACGTCCACCAACTCCAACGGCGGCCCCGGCACCTGCGTGCAGACGCCGCTCGGCGGCGACCAGCTCGGCATCAACTGCCTCGATACCTACGGCTCAAGCCTCAACGGCACTCAGGGATACCTCGCGCCGCGATCGAGCGTCCACGTCTCCAGCGGCTACTACACGCCCTGGCGCAACAACGCCGGCGCCAGCGGTGATTACCTTTTCAAGCGCGTCGAGTTGCCCAGCAGCGAGTATGTCTCCAATTGGGGCGGCAGCCCCGCGACCTACACGACCACCTCGCGCTACTTCGCAGAGGGGTACTACGTCGCCTACGAGGACGCCCTGTGGAACAACGGCCGCAACAACATGTCCTGGCACGAGCTGCTGGTCACCAGCGCTTCCGCCTCGCCGGCCAAGGCGACCGGCAACTCGCACCGGCTCGAGCCCGCGATCGCCGCTTGGAAGGTGATGGACCCGGCAGTCACCCTCGCCAACGCTGACCACATCTACACCGTCATCAGTCCCGGGACTTCCGCGTCGAACGTCGCCTCCGCAGCGCCGGGATATGTCGGCGACAACCGCAGCAACTTCCCACCCTCGTGGCCGCGCGATGTTGAGTGCCGGTACGTTGTCGGCGCCAAAGTCACGGACTTGGGCAACGGCCAGTGGCACTATGAGTATGCGATCTACAACATCAACTCCGACCGCTCGGGCGGCTCGTTCAGCATGCGGCTGCCATTCGGCGCCGCGGTTTCCAACGCCGGCCAGACCTACCCGATGTGCCACTCGGGCGAGCCGTACTCCAACCAGTACGTCGAGCTCGCCACGGGCGTGACGCCCGACGCGACCAACACGCCCAACGGCGCGTGGTCGTGGACGGCCGCCGACGGCAAGCTCGTTTTCACTGCCGATGGCACCTACGCCTCGAAGGTGAATGCCAACGCCGTTCGCTGGGGCACTCTCTACAACTTCTGGTTCGACTGCAACGTCCCGCCGACCAACGGCTGGGCCCGCATCGGCCTGTTCAAGCCCGCCTACGACGGCACGGACCCGTCGGTGAATTCGCCCGCGGGCCGCGTCGCCCGTGACCTGGCGCAATCCGCCTACGCCAGCGTCCTGCCGACCCCCACGATCTGCATCCCTGATCTGGCCACCACCGGCGGCGCCCTCGGCCCCGATGGCCAGGTGACCGTGGACGACTTGACCCTCTTCCTCGCCCGCTTCTTCGCCAACGACCTGGCGGCCGACATCGCCTCCCTTGGCGGCGCGCTGGTTCCAGACGATCAGATTTCCGCTGACGACCTGATCGCGTTCCTGTCCACGTTCTTCGCCGGTTGCGGCTCCTGAACCCAACTCTCGAGTCCATCCCAGGCCCCGGAGCCCGTGCTCCGGGGCTTTTGCATTCATGAGCCGGGGCGCGGAGCACCGCCGCAATAGCACCCGCCCTGGGCTGGGGACTGGGGCAACCTGAGATTGATGAAGTTGTCCGAAGAGCGCTTGCAATGAAGTCCGCTTCATGGCATTCTTGTGAACATGGGCGAGAAGCGCGCCCCGGGTTGACGGACGCACCGCCCACATGCTCCGCTGCTCGCTACCGCCTCCGACCCGGTTTGCCCGGGCGTGAGGACATTGCCCGCAGGGGCAACTGGAGCGTGCGATGAGCGACAGAACCGTCGAGCAAGTAGTCACTGCGCCATTGACCGATTCGGTCCCGACGGCGGGAGCGGCCATGTCGCAAGCGCCCGTGCACCGGGCCGAACACGGGTTCTCGCGCCGAGCGATGTTCGCGGGCGGGTTGGCCGCCGCGGCCGGCCTGATGGCCACTGCGGGCCGAAGGTCCACAGCACGAGCGGCTCCGCCGGCGGTCTCGGCCGATGTGGACCCGGGCGCCCTGCTCAACCGCCTGGTGAGCCGCATCACCTTCGGGATCAACGAGGCGGAGTTGACGCTGGCCACGACGCTCGGATTTCAAGGCTACCTCGACTACCAGCTCGCGTACGAGGCGATCGACGACTCGGCGGTGGAGTCGCGGATCTCCGGCGGCGCAACGGTCAACGGCACGGCCGTGCCGGCGCTGGGGACGATCAACCGCACCGGTCAGCAGCTCTACGACACGGCCATCACGCCCAACTCCAACACGATCGTCACCGAGTTGATCGAGGCGACGATCGTCCGCGCGGTGTACAGCCAACGCCAGCTCTACCAGCGGATGGTCGAGTTCTGGACCGATCACTTCAATATCGACATCACGCTCGATTCGGAGATCTACCTCAAGTCGCTCGACGACCGACTGGTGATCCGTCAGCACGCGATGACCAGCTTCCCGCAACTGCTGAACGCCAGCGCGCACAGCCCGGCGATGATGTACTACCTGAACAACGACCTCAACAAGTACTCGGCGACCAACCCCGCATCGATCAACGAGAACTACGCCCGTGAGATCATCGAGCTTCACACATTCGGGGCGAACTATTTCTATGCGTTCCCCGCCGCAGACCAGTCCACTGCAATCCGCGCGGTGGCGCGGTGCTTTACGGGGTGGGACTGGTACCGCGGCAACTACGCCGCGGATCCGAGCCTGCGTGCCACATTCCGCTACGTGCAGGGCAACCACGACCCCAACGCCAAGTCGTGCGGCCCTGTGCTGGAGAACATCACAATCCCCGCTCGCACCCAGGCCAACGGCCTGCAGGACGGCATGGACATCCTGTCGCACCTGGGCAACCACCCCGCGACAGCTCTGTACATCGCCACTAAGCTGTGCCGCAAGTTCCTCGGTGAGTCTTGCCCGCAGAGCACGATCGATGCCGTGCGTGACACCTACCTCAACCCCGCCAACGCCCAGGGGATCGGCGACATCAAGGCCATGCTCCGAACGATCCTGACGCCGGCCAACTTATACGAATCGCCGCTGCGTTACAAGCGTCCGTTCCACCTGTTCGTCAGCGCGATGAGGGCAGTACCGACATTCATCGTCACCACCGGCTCGCTCCGAACTCAATTGGCCAAAGCCGGGCACCTGCCCTTCAACTGGGGCCCGCCCGATGGCTACCCCGACACGACCGAGTACTGGATCGGCCTGCTGCTGCCCCGCTGGAATTTCGGCGCTCAAGTGCCGATCGCGTCGAGCCCCACCTCCACCGGCATCGGCGGCATCCGGATGGTCATCACCGACACCGGCGGCTTGCTCGCAACGTTGACGACGCGGGACACCGTTATCAACCGCCTGAACCAGGCGATGTTCGGCGGCGAGATGAACGCCGTGGATAAGGAACGGGTGCGGATCTACATGCCGGCCTCGGGCACGATCAGCAACACCAGCAAGCAGGAGTCCACCGGGCTGGCGATCGATTCCCCGGGGTTCCAGTGGTATTGATCCAGCACAACACTGACGCACGGCGCGATCGCCCAACGAGCACGACCAGGCCTGACGGAGCCACCAGATGAGCCATGACCAATCCTGCGGTTGCCCGGAATTCCTCCAGTTGTCGCGCCGCTCGTTCGTCGGCGTGGCGGGAGGCACGCTCGCCGCGGCCGCGCTCGCGCCGGCGTGGCTGCCCCGCGTCAGCTTCGCGAAGACCTTCAACACGCCGCCGCAGGACGTGATTGTCGCGATCTTCCTGCGGGGGGGCGCCGACGGTCTGAACATGTGCGTGCCCTACAGCGACGCGGGGTACACCAGCGCCCGCCCGACGCTCAAGGTCTATGCGCCCGACGACATGAGCGTGCCGCAGCCGAGCCGCGCCCTGCTGCTCGGCAACGCGACCTTCGGCAATGTCGGTCTGGGCCTCCACCCGGCGATGGCCGGCCTGCTCCCGGCGTACCAGGACGGCAAGCTGCTGATCGCGCATTGCAGCGGATTGACCGGGGCTAACCAGTCCCACTTCGACGCCCAGAAATACATGGAAGCGGGCAAGTGGAACGACCCGCAGCTGTTCACGGGTTGGCTCGGCCGCCACCTTGCGACGGCCGACCCCATCAACCCGAGTTCGACCCTGCGCGGGATCGGCGTCGCCGACGGCCTGCAGCGTTCGCTGCTGGGCGCACCCGAGTCACTCCCTGTTCCCGACGTGCAGAGCAACCCCGGCACCGTGCCGGCACTGAACAACCTGGCGGCCAACTACGGCCTGCTCCCCAGCAATTCGACCGAGACCGCTCGCCGCCAGGCGCTCCACCGCATCGCGACCGACCCCGGCAGCGTGCCCACAAGCATGTACGAGTCAGCGCCGGATATTCTGCGTTTGGCCGCGCAGAACACCGTCAACACCATCTCACGCCTCAACGCGATCGGCGCCGCCACCTATACGCCGCAGCCACCCTCCGGAACCCTCCAGGCCATCTACCCATCCAACTCGATCGGCTACGCCCTGCGGACGAGCGCCGCCATCATCGCCTCGAACAACATGCTCACCGGAGGTGAGGCCGTCGATGCCATCGCCATCGATGTCGGGTCGTGGGATACACACAGCAATGAGGCGGTGCGCGACCCGGTGACGGGCGTCTTCACCGGCGCGATGATTTCTCCCATGACCAACCTTGCCAACGCACTGGGAGCCTTCTACCGGGACGTCATCGCCACGCGCGGGCTGAACGTCACCGTCGTGGTCATGAGCGAGTTCGGCCGGCGTGTGGGCGAGAACTCCACCGCCGGCGCCACGCCCGGCACAGACCACGGTTACGGCAACGTCATGTGGATCATGGGGTCGCAGGTCCTTGGCGGGCGCGTAATCGCCAAGGCGTCCGCGGGGGCGGCGGGGTTCGGCTGGCCGGGCGTGCCGGTGCCTGTCGGTCAGCAGATCGCCGCCAACCTGACCATGCCGATCACGCTCGACTACCGGCACCTGCTGGCGGAGATCATCGACCGCCGCCTCGGGAACGCCGCCAGCCTCTCGCAGATCTTCCCCGGCTTCACGCCGTCGTACCAGGGCATCGTGAGCTAAGGAGCGGACCATGAGCATTCTTCGCAGCACCATCATCGTCGCGGCGCTCGCGCTCTCGGCCCCGGCCTTCGGCCAGGCAGCGCTCTACAGCAACGGCAGCGCGAACCCCTCGACGCCGGCACTGAGCACCGGCCCCACCAGCGCCGGCGGCGCGGCCGCGCCGGCAGGCGCAAGCTGGAGCGAACTTGCGTACGACGGTGCGGCGGCCAACGCCATCGCCGGATTCTCGACGCACACCCTCGGCGGAGCGCAGGCCCCCTACCGCTTCGCCAGCCGGATGGTGGTGCCGATGGGCGGTTGGCGGGTCAACGCCATCTCGTTCTATGCGTATCAGCCGGGATACGCGGGGGCGGGCTCGCCGTTCGGCGCGATCAACCTTCGGATCTGGAACGGCGTGCCGGGCAACGCGGGCGCGACCGTCGTGTGGGGTGACGACACCAGCAACATTTTGAGCAGTTCGACAGCGACGGACATCTACCGCGTCTTCAACTCCAGCCCCGGCTCGCTGCTGCCGGCGACACCCGACACCACGCGGCGAATCTGGCGCAACGACGCGAGTGTCGGCAACACGCTGCTGGCGGCGGGGACGTACTGGCTGGACTGGCAGATCGTGCCGAGCGACCCGGACGAGGACGCGTACTCGCCGCCGATCACGGCGGTCGGCACGCGGGCGGCTGGGACGATCGCCGCACGCCAGTTCAAGACCAGCACACTCGGCGGCACATGGTCGGACGTGTTTGATCTCGGCAAGCCGTCGTCGGCCGCGGATACCGTGGCGGACCTGCCGTACATCGTCCGCGGTGCGCGAGGGTGCCCCGCAGATGTGGCAAGCCTCGGCGGCGCGCTCGCGCCGGACGGGCAGATGACGGTGGACGACATCGTGGCGTTCCTGTCGGCGTTCTTCGCGGCGAACCTCGCGGTGGCGGATGTCGCGGGGCTGGGCGGCTCCAGCATGCCCGACGGACAGTTGTCCGCGGACGATGTCGTGTACTTCCTGTCGGCCTTCTTCAGCCCGTGCCCGTGACACAGACGGTTCACCGTGGCGGCGATGGTACTGGTTTGAGTTCCTGCTCTTTCGCAGCCTTCTTCGCCGCAGCATCCTTCTGCGCCTGTTCCGCGGCGAGAGCCGCGCGACCGACCTTCGTTGATGCCACTTTCTCACGCCACTCGGCTTGTTTGACGGCATCTCCTGTGGCTTCGTAGTAGTCGTAGTACATCGACCACGCCTTCCCCAATTCCTCGACATCTTCCCCGTAGAGGCGTTGCGTCGCGGCGAGCGTCTGGTCGCACGTCGCGAGCGCCAGGTCGAACTGCTTGAGGTTGATGTACATCTGCGCCAGCACGCCGCGGCTCTGGATGCTCATCGGCGTCTCGCGCCCGTCGGGCGTCTGCGCAAGCGGGATATTGATCTTCATCAGTTCGACGCAGCGCTCAAGGCGTCCGATGGGATGGAGCGCCATCACCCCGTTGAAGCGGTTGAAGACCTGGTGAGGATGTCGCGGCCCCAGGATGCGATCACCCTCGGAGATGTGCCGCTCGACGGTCTGCTCGAGCATGACCGCGTCGTGCTTGCGGTCGTAGAGGGAGATGTAGTTCTGGAGCGTGGTCAGGTGATCGGGATGGTTGGGGCCCAGGATCTTGTGACGGAGAGCGTCGCAGCGGTCCAGTACCTGCTCCGCCTCATCGAGCTGGCCGTTCTCGATCAGCGATACCGCGAGGTTGTTGAGGGGGTAGAGCATCTCGGAACGATCGGGGCCGTTCGAGCGTTCGACGATGGCAACGACGCGCCGATTGACTTCGACGGCCTCCGGCACGTGCCCCAGCGCGTTGGCCATGGCGGTGAGCAGTCGGATGGTGCACACAGCGCCTTCGCCGTGACGCCGCGTAGACCGCTCGACGGCGGGTCTCAGCAACTCCAGCGCCTCGGGGTATCGCTCGAGCATGTAGAGCATCTGTCCGACGCTGGCGATGCGCTCGAACGTGTCCGAGGAGTCGTCGCCGTACGCCGTGCGAGAGAAGTCAAGCGCCTGCTGCTGATGGCGCAGCCCTGTCGTCGTTTCACCCAGCGCCATGTAGATTCGGCTGATCGCACCGTGCAGGCTCGCCAGGATCTCGGGTGACTGGATCTGTGATGACTCGAGCTTCTGCGAAGCGGCGTCGATCGCTTCGCGGACCGTCACCTCGCGACCGAGCGCCCGCTCGGGCTCGACGGCGCTGAAGATCTGCTCAAGAAGCACGGATGTTTGCCGAGCGACCTCGAGCTGCTTGCGGGCCTTGTCGGCCTGGTGCAGAGCGGCGGCGAGGCCCGTGCCGAGGGCGAGGAAAATGGCCGCCGCCGCGCCGACCACCAGGCGGTGACGGCGGATGAACTTGCCCGCGACGTAGCCGAGCGTGGGCGGGCGGGCCGCGATCGGCTCATGGCGGAGATACCGGCGGATGTCGTCGGCAAGCTCGGAAGCGGACTGATACCGACGCGCGGCGTCCTTGTCGAGGGCTTTGCCGATGATGGTCTCGAGGTCGCCGCGCAAACGGCGATCGATCGAACCGGGGCGTGGCGGCTCGATCTCGCGGACGCGCCGGGCGGCCTCGGCGAGCGTCAGGCGTGTGGGATCGATGGGCAGACGCCCGGTGAGCATCTCGTAGAGCACGACACCGAGGGCATAGACGTCCGATCGGACATCGACGGCGCTGGCGTCTGGGCCGAGCTGCTCGGGGCTCATGTACGCGATGGTGCCCGGCGTCATGCCCGGCTGAGTGGCGGTGACGCCCGAGTCGTCGTCGGCGAGGCGAGCGATGCCGAAGTCGAGGATCTTGGTGCGAGGGCCCTGGACCTGGTCAGGAACCACAAGAATGTTGGCCGGCTTAAGGTCGCGGTGCAGGACGCCGCGCTGGTGGGCGTGGGCCACGGCGTCGCAGACCTGGATGAGCAACGCGAGGCGATGGTCGATACTCGGCTTCGCCCGCGCGACGTACACGCCCAACGGCTCGCCTTCGATCAATTCCATGGCGAGAAAGGGCGTGAGCACGCCGGATCTCAACTCGCTGCCGGCCTGGAAGACCTGAGCGATGCCCGCGTGCTTGAGGCGGGCCAGGGCGGCACCCTCCTGCTCGAAGCGGCGCAGGGCCGAGCGCGACACCAGCCCCGAGCGCATGAGCTTGAGCGCGATCAGTCGCTTGGGCGACGCCTGCTCCGCGGCGTAGACCACGCCCATGCCGCCCGCACCAAGCACGCGGACGATGGCGTACCCGGCGACGACCGCGCCCTGCGGCAGCGTGCCGACGGCGTGCGAATCGGCGCCCCCTCCCGCGAGCGTCGGTGCGGCGTCGTGGATCGCAGGAGTTTCCATAAACCGGCTGGCCGGGTCGTGGTGACTCAGCAGCGACTCAAGCTCGCGGCGCAGTTCCGGATCGTCGGCGCACTTCGCATCGAGGTACGCCTTGCGCTCGATCGCGTTCAACTCCGCCGCGACGGCGAACAACTCTCGCAGGCGGTCCGGGCTGGTGCCGCTCACGGGCGCTGCTCCATCTCGCGGCGCAGCCACGCGCGGGCGTAGGCCCAGTCGTTCTTGACGGTGGCGGGGGAGACATTGAGGGCCTCGGCGGTCTGCTCGAT
>JBOHNM010000152.1:0-10009 GCA_050730675.1 Phycisphaerales bacterium
CATGCTCGGGAGCGGCCTCGAAGTGGACGTGGATCGTTTCGCTGGCCGGCAGCCCGCGGTGGCCGTGCATGAACGCGTTGACCAGCGCCTCTTCCAAGGCCAATCGCAGGGCGAAGACCGAAGCATCGGGATAGCCGAAGTGCTTCACCGCTGCCAGCACCGTGTCTTCAACGGAATTGATGTCCGCCCGGTTGTTGGCCGGATAGAGATCGCCGGCGCGCGAAGGGGCACCGGGGCCGGGGCTGGGCGGGGGGGTGGGTGAGGAAGTCGCCATCGCCGTGGTCGGGAGTGCAGCAGTCGGGACGCGCGTGGGCACGTCGCCCGGGCCATCCGACCCGGGAGACCGAGGCGCTGGTTACTTGAAGCTTGCCCGGGCTTTGTCTGTGGATTCGTGGATCTCGAACAGCCGGTTGAGCTTGGTGATGACGAAGACCTGATAGATCTGGGGATCGATATTGCTCAGCCGCAGCTGGCCGGTGAGCGCCCGGATCTTGTTGTTGATCGTGATCAGCGTACCCAAGGCCGCCGAGGAGAGGTGATCCACATCGGTGAAGTTGATCAGGAGCTTGGGCTTGGGCTCGGCCTCGATGATCTGCTTAATCTCCTCGCCGATCTGCTGGATGTTCGCCTCGTCGAGGATATTCCGGTCACGGAACTGCACCTCGATGATGCTGCCTTCGCGCTTGACCTTGAGGCGTGACTCGCTGGTGGGCATGACGCCGACGTCCTTTCACGAATACCCGGGCCGCCGGGCGGCGGGGTTTTGTGCGTATCGAACCAGAGTGTACCGCCCTCGTCGGGCGTCGTCCGCCACTGGGCGGTGCCTGTCGGAATCCGGGGGGTGAATGAAACGGGCCCCGGCATTCCGTCGGGGCCCGAACAATCTACAAACTACACGCGGCTTAGCCGCCCATACCGCTGCGGAGGCCATCGTTCAGACCCGGGAAGTTCTTCTCTTCCTGCTCGGTCTGGATGAGGATAGTGGGCTTGACGAGGATCATCAGCGACGCCTCTTGGCGCGAGATGACACGGTTGGTGAAGAAGCGGTTGATAATGGGCATCTTGCTCAGCACGGGGACGCCCGATTCGATCTCCAGCTCGGTCATGATGCGCTGGCCGCCCAGCAGCAGCGTGCCCTCGTCGGGGACTGTGGCGGTCGTCTGCACACGGGTGACGGTGAGCAGCGGAAGCTGGATGAACGTGCCGGTCTCGGCCGAGTTCACAAGCTGGCCACCGGCGACGGCGGTGATGGTCACCTGGTCGAAACGCTCGAGCTTCGACACACCGGCGTCGATGTTCATCGTGACGTAACGGCGGTCCGCCGAGACCACACCCTCGACCAGCAGCACGACGCCCGGAGAAATCGTGCCGACAGTCGGATCGAAGCCGACGGCCGACTGGCCGACGACCGGAGTGAGGTCGGAGACGAAGGCCTGCTGGTTGGCAACGTAGATGTTGGAGATCTGGCCGTTGGTAAAGGTGATGCGCGGCGCCGTGAGGGTGATGTTGCGCCGATCGGCCTGGGTGGCGCGGATCAGGAAGTCCACCTGCACGTCGTCGAGGAACTGGCCGGCGACGCCCAGGGCGGGGGCCGCACGAAGCATCTGGCTGGCGAAGCTGTTGTCCTGAGCCAGGCCGTTGGCGATGCCGAGCGAATTCTGCACCGCGCCGATCGGCGACCAGCGACTGGGCGGCTGGACGTTCTGCACCGCGCGGTCGGCTGTGCCCGGCGGGATGAGCACGGGCGTCACCGAGCCGTTAGGGGCATAGTTGCTCGAGTCAAGCACCCGGCGCAGGGCGTTGTCGGTGCGGGTGAAGTCAAAGAAGTCGCCGGCGGTAACCGAAGGGTCCAGCACCTGTGCGGTCTGAACCTGGTTGTTCTGGGCGTTGAAGTAGACGTTGAGGTTCAGGCCGACCTGCTCGAAGAAGTCTTGCGAGACCAGCAGGAAACGGGCCTCGATGTTGATCTGCAACGAGCGGATCTCGCGCAGCTTGGCGAGCACGCCCTGAATCTCGCGGTGGTTCTTCGGTGTGGTGGTGATGATCAGCGAGCCGTTCAGTTCCTGGATCGAGCCCACATCGCCGCCGGCATCGGCCCACGACTCGGGATCGACCGTGCGCTCGATGATGTCGACGATCTTGCGAATGCGCGTGGCGCGGTCGGGGCGGTCGTCCCCGCCCTTGCGCAGGGCGTCGCGGAAGGGCGTGGCGCTCGAGCCGCCGTTGGCTTTCTGCAGCACGGCCTGGAGATCGACCGTCGGAACATCGGAGAAGTCGGGGATGTCCAGCAGCAGGTCCGTGACGTTGTACATCGCCACGGGCTTGTGGCGGCGCAGCGCCTCGGGGCTGGCGACGGTGAGGATCCCCCCGTCCACGGCGAAGTCGGGCCGGCTGTGCTGGTCACGGGCGACGCGGTTGAGCACCCGCTCCAGGACGACCTTGGCCGACACGTCGGAGGCGAGGCTGAGCGTCACGGGCGTTTCGGGATCGATGCCCAGCGAACGCAGGCTGGCCCAGTCCACGTCCACGTTCACATTCGTGGTGCGCTGGATGTAGGCGATCACCTGGTCCATCGAATTTTCGCTGAAGTTCGCGCGGATCTTGGTCTTGTCCAGCGCCGAGATGATCTTCTGGTTCTCGGGGCTCTCGGCGTACGCCGTACCGCCGCCGCTGCGCGAGTACGACTTCACCGGCCAATCCTGCGGATACGACATCAGGCCCGACGGAGGCAGGATCGCATCCTGGTCATCGATCGTGAACTGCTGGATCCGCTCGCTCTTGATCCGCTGCAGATCGGCCAGCTTCTTGTACACCATCAGGTCATGCACGACATCCCGCAGCAGCAGCGCCGTGGGATCGGTCGGATCCAGGAACAGCACCTGGTCGATGACCTGCAGGGCCTCGGGGTACTTCTGCTCCTGCTGCAGCGCCCGGGCGCGATTGATCGCCTCGTAGATCTTCTGCTGACGCTCCTTGGCGAGGTTCAGTCTCGCCTGCTCGGCGGTCTTCGCGGCATTGGCTTTGGCCTCTGCCTGGGCCGTCGCCTCGTTGGAAATCGCCTTCGCGTCGATTTGCTTCTTAAGGTCCGCGACCTGCTTCGCCATCGACTCCTGGTCAGCGATCGTGAGGTAATCCGAGTTCCGCTTGAGCGTTGATCCGGCCGCGGCCGCCATGTCACGCGCGGTGGTCGTATCACCGCGAGCGAGGGCCTTGGTCGCCTGCTCAATTTCATTGGCGAACTCGGCCTTCGCCTTGTTCTGGATCAACTGGATGTCTGTCGTCGCCGCAGCGCCGATGTTCCCACCCGGCTGGCCGATGCGAACCTTGGCCGTCGCCAGGCTCGCTTCGACCGCGGCGATCTCCGCCGCCGACAGGTACGGACGGTTGTTGGCGCCCAAGGCCGCCTCGTACTTCGAGGCCGCGGCGGCGTAGTTGCCGCTGGCGAAGAGCTGGTCGCCCTCGGCGATCAACCGCTGGGCCTCTGCACGCAGCGCGATCTGCGCCAACTGCTCCTGCGGCATCGGCGTGGGAGCGGGCGGCGGCGCGGGTGCCACGGCCACCGGCTGCGGAGCCGGCTCAACCGGAGCGGGGGCTGGCGCCGGCTCGGGGGCCGGCGTCGGCTGCTGCCCACTGGGCATCGGTTCGGTCGTCTGGGGCTGCGCGGGCCGCATCACGCCCGGTTGGAGCATCGCCGCGGAGATGGCCGCGTCATCAAAGTTCTTCCCCGAGGTTCGCTCGAGGTCGGTGATCCGCAGCATGAATGTGTCGAGCGTTCGCTGATCGGCCGTCGAGAGAACGACGCCCGCACGGGCCACGGCGTTCAACCCGGCCTTGGCCTGGGCGTAGCGGGCGGCCTGGAAATCCGCCACCGACTGGACCAGCAAGCCCGGGATCATCGGGGCGACGGCCGCCTTGCGGTCCGCCACGGTCTTGAGCAGCGTATCGGCCTGCGTCGCCAGTTCGGGCTTGGCCTTGGGGCTCATGCCCATCGCGAAACGCTCGGCGTCACGCAGATCGCCCTCGGAAAGCGCCAGCTGCGCCTTTTGCAGGGTCAACTCGTCGGTGCTGAGGATCTTCATCCGGCGGTCGGCCCGCTCGATGAGGCTCAGCGTCTTCTCGCGATCCGCCGCCGACAGGCTGTCGCTGCGGAGGATGCTGATCAGCGCCGCGCGGCACTCCACCAGTTTGTTGTCCGCGAGCAGCTTCTCGCAGCGCTCCAGCGCGCCGGTAGTTGTCTGCGCGACCGGCACATCGGTCCCCGCGCCGGCGGCGAGCGCCGCGGCGGGTGAAACCGAGACCACCGAAATCGCAGCAAGAGTTGCGGCGCCAAGGAGCCAGTCACGGGCGGAAGAACGAGTTGACAAAGCCATGCAAAACCTCCGAATCGCAACCGGCCACGAGCTTGGCGTGGTGCGAGGCCGGTGAAGATACCCACCGTGCGGATGAAACGCAAACCCAGTTCCACCCTCTTTTTGTGCGCATCGGGAGTTGACCCGTCCTGTGGTTGGGGGGGTCAAATTTTGGCCCCGCGGCCGGGGGTCCCGCTTCCATGAACGGGTTTTCATGCCGCCCCGCAGCCGGCGAAACTACTCCAACCACCGGCAGGACCAGACCTCCTGCGTAACCAGATCCTTGGCCGGCGGGAGCTTGATCCCCTTCGGCAGGGCATGGGCAACATCATCGTTTTCCAGCCGATCCGCCGTGATGATGTCAAAATCCACCTGCTGATCGTCGTCCAGCATCTCCTCGGCATGTTCCGGAAGCGCCAGTTCCTCCACAGCCTCCACCGCCATCGACCGGGCTTCGTTCAGCGTCGGGGCCGACAGCACCGCCTCGGCGTACTTGACCTCAGCCTTCGAGCCCACCATTCGAATCATGACGCGCCATGGAGTGATTCCGAGGTCTGTCCCCGATTCATCCACGTTCTTGTCCCCATCGACATTCAACTCCAGCCCCCACTGGTCCTGCAGCTCCTCGATGATCTCGTCGGCCGTCAGCAAGTCCGGCCGCTCGTCCGGCGTTTCCAGCACACTCCGATGCTCGTGCAATGCCGCGTCGGCTCCCGCGATCTGCTCGACCTCCTTCAGATCGAACGCCTGCAGCACCTTCTCTACGCGCTCTTTCATGTGCGTCTCGGCCCGCACGGTGATGATCTTGTGCTCATCGACAAACAGGTACAAAAACGGCTCCTCCGCCATGCACCCGAAGCCCACCAGCCCATCCTCGAAGAACCACCCGCGGTACCGCCGCAGGCACTCGGTGAACCGCTCCTGCCCCACCAGTTCATACGCCACGTACGGATCGATCTCCCGGTACGCGTCGTTCCCCAGCACGTCGAGAATCGGGAAAATCCGCCCCGGGAACATCGCCAGCAGCGCCCGCACCAGCGACTCCAACCGCCCATGCCGGATCACAATATCGAACACGTACCGGTCCGGCCACTCCTCCCATGTCCCCTCCGAATCACCGACATCGTCCCCATCCGCCGACTCGAACTGCAGCGTGTACCCCTCCCGCGGCGTCATCTCCTCAACCGGGTAGACGCCCAGCGGGAAGTCGAATTCCCCCACCGTCTTGCGTTCGATCGTGCTGTCCACGCGGCAACGGGCCATACCCACAGCGTAGTGCGGCGACACCCGGCGAGCCCCGCCTCACACGCACCCGGCAAAGAACGCCGATAGGAACAAGACCACATCGTCGGCCGTCAGTTGCCCGTCACGGCCCGCCGCGCCCCCGAGCCGCGCTACGTCCGCCACCTCGAGGTCGTTGGCAAAGAACGCCGCAAGGAACGCCATCACGTCGTCGGCCGTGAGCGCCCCATCGCACTCGGTCGCCCCGCCCAACGACGCGACGTCCGCCACGGTGAAGCACGACACCGTCAGCATCGCCGCGGGCCCCGTCACTTCCGACGGGCCGCACGGATCGGTCACCGTCGTCACGATCGCGCGATAGAGCCCCGCATCCGTCGGGAGAATCGCGCTCAGCCGCAGCATCTCTGTCTGCGACCCGTCCACGTTGCCGCGCGCGCCGAACACCCCGTCGTGCAGGGGAATCCAGAAGTCTGCCCCCACCGGCTGATACTCCCACCGATACACGAACGGCCCGATCCCCACCGCCTCCACCATGAACGATCTCGCCCCGCCCGGGCACACCGCGGCGTCCTGCGGCGGGCGTGACACCGCCACATGCCCCGCCACCTCCACGATCCCACGGTACGGCCGCGCCCCTGCGTTCGTGCACGCCGCATCGGTCCCGTTGTCGGGCGTGTCGTTCCATTGCCCCGGCGTACCCCCGAGGTTCTGGTTGATGTACCAGTTCATCACCGCCGCCGGCTCGCCCCCGCAGGCGTTGTTCGGCTCGCCGGGGTTGAAGTTCGTGTACGTCGGCGGGTCGCCGGTCTGCCACGCAAATGGGCCGTCCGGCGTCGTGCGGTGGAACCCGATCCAGAACGCCTCGTTCGCGGTTGCGCCGGTCAGGAACAAACCGTTGAGATACGCCTGCTCGGTCGCATTGCGCACCGTCGCCAGGTTCCCCCCGACCCGCCGCGCAAACGCCTGCGCATCCGGCCAGCTCATCGCCGAAGGCGTCAGAAAATACGTCCGGCACGCCTCGAGATTGGTCCCCGATTGCGCCTGCGCCGCCGCGCTGTTCCCGGCGACGGCCATCACCACGTACATCGACCCGCGTGCAATCCGGCGCATGGCAAGCACTCCCATTCACTCCAGTCTAATCCAAAAAACAGGCCGGTCCACGAAGATTCTGTGGCCATCCAGGCCTACTCCGCACGCTTCGTCGCCGCCATGCGCCCCGGCCGGTTCCCCTCGATGTGCCGCTCGTAGTACTTCAGGTCCCACAGCCCCAGCACCCCGTCATCACCGACCGACGCCAGGTACCGCCCGTCGGAGCTGAAGAACACCGACCGCACCACCCCCGCGTGCCCCGTCAGCGTCACCAGCACGCGCCGCTCCGCCGCGTCGTAGATCTTGATCGTCCCGTCGTAGCAGCACGCCGCCAGCAGCGCCCCGTCGGGCGAGAACGACACGCCCGACACCAGCCGGTCGTGCCCCTTCAGCGTGCCGATCGCCTTCTTCTCCACCGCATCGACCAGCACCACGCTCCCGTCCCAGTTCCCCACCGCCACCGTGCGGTTGTCCGGCGCGAACCCCACCACCCACGGCCGCGTCCCCGCTGGCACAGATCCGAGGTCCTCGTTCTTCTTGATGTTGAACAGATGCACCCCGCCCGTATCCGGCGTCGCCGCCGCCAGCTCACCCGAGGGCGAAACCGCCAGCGTCCCCGGCACCGCGCCCATCCGGTCGAACGTCTTGCGCAGCCGCCCGTCGGTCTCGTAGATCCGCACGTACCGGTCCATATTCCCCGCGATCACCGCGTTGTCGGGCAAAAACCTCACGCACGTCAACGTGTTGCCGATCCGCTCGGTCTGCGGGCTCTCCACCCGCAGCACCCGCTCGCCGGTCTGGCGGTTCCACACCAGCAGCAGCCCCGTCTTGTCCCCCGCCGCCACCAGCGTGCCATCCGGTGAGAGGTCCACCGTCTGCGCCTCGGTCGAGAGCCCCTCGAACCGCCGCGTGATCTCCCCCGTCTTCGCATCCATCAGCCGGATCAGCGGGTCAAACCCCGCCACCGCCACAAATTTGCCGTCGGCCGACCACGCCGGCTCCAGCAGCCGCCCGCCCGTGGGGTACAGCTTCCGCATCGCCGCCCCCGGCCGCGTCTCCCAGATCCGAACCACGCCCGTGTTGTCCGAAGTCAGCAGGCTCTTGCTGTCCGGCGATGCAACCACCCTCGCCGTGTCCCCCGCGTGCGCCACCAGCGACCGCAGCTTGGTCTTCCCGTCCGCCGACCAGATATCGACGCTGAACCATCCCCCCACCACGAACGCCGAGCCGTCGGGCAGCCACATCACCTCGGGGATCGGCGTCGCATCTGAACTGAATTCCGCCAGCACCTTTCCTTCCAAATCAACCAGCCTCGCCAGGCGATCGAGCGTGCTCACCACCAGTTGCTGTCCGTCGGGTGAAATCGCCGCGCTGTACGGCGCTCCCCCCGGCACTCGCACCGTCGCCACAAGCCGCCCCTCCGGCAGGCTGTAGACCAGCACCCGCCCCGTCTCGATCGCCACCGCCATCAGCGATCCGTCCGGCGTGATCGACACATCCCGCACCCGCGCACCCGCCGGCGCCAGTTCCTTCGCTTCCGCCACGCCGCGACGCCACATCGTCAATTGACCGCTCTCGTCGCCGCGCACCACCACGCCCGTCGGCGAGGCCCCCGAAACAACGTTGTACGTCCCCGTGCCGACCTTCACCGGCTCGGCCGGCTCGGTCCACGGCGCGTGGTACGTCCGCACCTCACCCCCCGGGCCAAAAACGATCAGCGTCTCCTCGTCCAGGAACTCGCACGCATACACCGTCGCCGCTCCCAGATCGAACGTCGCCGTGATCGTCCCCATCACCGGATCGATCACCACCAGCCTCGATCCATCACAAACCGCGGCCGCTTTCCCCGACGGCGAGATCGTGGTGATCCCCCTCACTGATTTTCTCAGCCGCGTGTTCTCGTTCCGCCGCTACATGATCGCGAGCGCCGCCTTGTTCGCCGTGTTCTCGGTCGCCTGCGCCTTTACCCACGATTTGCCCTCGATGATCGCGATGCGCGGATTGCAGGGCTTTGCCGGCGGCGTGCTGATCCCGATGGCGTTCACGCTGGTCTTGACCAAGCTGCCGAAATCGCAGCAGCCGGTAGGGCTGGCGCTGTTCGCGCTGTCCGTCACCTTTGCGCCCGCCATCGGCCCGACCATCGGCGGTTATCTCACCGAGAATTACGGCTGGCGCACCATCTTCTACGTCAACGTGATCCCGACCGCGGTCATGGTCGCGGCGCTCTATCTGACGCTGGAGCGGCAGCCGATGCAGCTCAAGCTGCTGAGAGAGGGCGACTGGGCCGGTATCTTCACGATGGCGATCGGCCTGTCGGCGTTGCAGACCGTGCTCGAGGAAGGCAACAAGGACGACTGGTTCGCCTCCCCGTTCATCCAGCGCCTCGCCGTGATCGCCTTCGTCAGCCTGGCGCTGTTCGTCTGGATCGAATTGACGGTGGAGAAGCCGCTGATCCGGCTGCGGCTTTTGAAGAGCCGAAATTTCGGCTTCGGCACCATTGCCCTGACGATGGTCGGCTTCGCGCTGTTCGGCTCGGTCTATATCCTGCCTGCCTATCTCGCCCAGGCCCAGGGCTACAATGCTGAGCAGATCGGCAACGTGCTGGCGTGGACGGGCCTGCCGCAACTGCTGTTGATCCCGCTGGTGCCGATACTGATGAAGCGCTTCGATACGCGCTATGTCGCCTTCACCGGCCTGGCGATCTTCGCCTATAGCTGCTTCATGAACACGGCGATGTCGCCGGACTATGCCGGCGACCAGCTCTTCATTCCCAACATCGTGCGCGCCATCGGCCAGGCCATGGTGCTGACGCCGCTGAGTTCGGTGACCACCGGCGATCTCGCGCCGCAGGATGCCGCCGCGGCTTCCGGCATCAGCAACATGCTGCGCAATCTCGGCGGCGCGATCGGCACCGCGGTGCTTGCCACCGTGATCACCAAGCGCGAACAGTTTCACTCCAACATCATCGGCCAGTCGGTGACGCTCGGCCGCGAGGAGGTGCGCAACCGGATCGCCCAGACCACGGACTATTTCCTCGCCCACGGCGTCTCCGACCCCGCCACCGCGCACAAGCAGGCCATCGTCGCGCTCGGCAAGGCCGTCAAGCATCAGGCGCTGGTGATGGGATTCAGCGACACCTTTGCGGTGATCGGCATCGTGCTGGTGGTGGCCGCGCTCGCCGTGTTGTTGACGCGCAAGGCCAAGGGCGCGGCGGCCGGCGCGCATTAAGTCCAAGCGGCCAGCGTCAGCGCCAATCAACGTCGAATGATTTCCGCTGGAAATGACCGAACAGGGCGGCCTGAGCAGGCATTGTTGCGCGCCCTTACCGC
>JBOHNM010000153.1:0-9955 GCA_050730675.1 Phycisphaerales bacterium
GGCATGTTCATGGTCGGGCGCGTGTTCGCGTCCGGAGCGCGGTTGTATGCCGCGGCGTTCCCGCTCACGGTCATCCTGTTCGGCACATTTGCTCCGCCCGCGTCGGCGGTGATCGCCGCCATCGCGATCCTTGCGACGATCTCGGTGCTGTACTGCTTTGTCGGCGGGATCAAGAGCATCATCTGGACGGATGTCATCCAGTCGGTGGTCTTCCTGGGCGCGGCGGTTGCGGCCATCGTCGTTTTGCTGCACCGCATACCGCTTGGACCCGGAGACATCGTGCAAACGCTCGCCGCTGAGCAGACCGCCGGCGGCAGCAAACTCACTCTGTTGAGCTTCTCCATCGATCTCACCAAGACCTACACACTGTTCACCGCGGTGTTCGGATTCTCGTTGTTCATGACGGCGGCATACGGCACCGACCAGGATCTTGTGCAACGGATGCTCACTTGCCGATCGGCTGTCAAGGGCTCGCAGTCGGTCGTCTCGGCGGTGGCGATCAGCGTGCCGGTAGTGCTCCTGTTCTCGGTGATCGGCTTGTTGCTGTTCATCTTCTACAAGCGCGCCGATGTGATGGGCGTCGGAGCACCGGGCTACCAGCCCGCCAAGGCTGACTTTGTGTTCACGGAGTTCATCCTGCGCGAGATGCCCGTCGGCCTCAAGGGGCTGATGCTCGCGGGGCTGTTCGCGATCTCGCTGACCAGCACCATGTCGGCCCTCAACGCCATGGCCTCGACCGTCGTTTCGGACTTCTACCGGCCGCTGCTGCCCGGGCGCGGCGAGCGTCACTACCTGCGCGTTGGACGGGCGGGTGTCGCCGTCTGGGGCGCGGTGCTGGCAGGGTTTGCGGCGTTGTGCGTCCATTGGCAGGCGTCCAGCGGAGAATCGATCATCCAATTCGCGCTCAGCGTGATGACGTTTGCGTACTCGGGGCTGCTGGGGGTCTACTTCACAACGCTGCTTACGCGCCGGGGCAATGTTGCGAGTTGCCTTGCGGCATTGGCCACAGGCTTTTTGGTCATCCTGGTTCTCACGCCGCAGGTGTGGACATGGTGGACGGGGTTGAATGGCTGGACCAAGGAACACTGGCAACCCTTCAAGCTCGCGTTCCCCTGGCGGCTGTTCATCGCGACCGGCGCGGCGACGCTCGTTTGCATGCTCGGTTCGCCGAAGGCACGCTCCGCTGCTCCTCCGCAAACCGGTCCATGAAAAAGGCCCGGTCACTCGACCGGGCCTTGGTTCGTGCTTGATCAATGTCGCTTACTTCGCAGCCGCAGCAGCCTCAGCCGCCTTCGGCGCCAGTGCCGGGTCCATGTTCAGGTTCTTGAAGAGGAACCCCCACATGTCCGCGGCCTCTTCGATGCGCTTGGCCGTGGGCTTGCCGGCGCCGTGGCCGGCGCGGGTTTCGATGCGGATGAGGGCCGGGGCCTCGCCGCCCTGGACGGCCTGCAATGCCGCGGCGTACTTGAATGAGTGGCCGGGGACAACGCGGTCGTCGTGGTCGGCGGTCGTCACCATTGTCGCGGGGAAGCGCGTGCCGGGCTTAGCCCGCAGCAGCGCGTGGTAGGGCGAGTAGCCGTTGAGCACCTTGAACTCGGGCTCATTCTCCGACGAGCCGTAGTCGCTGCGCCAGGCGTGACCGATGGTGAACTTGTGGAAGCGGAGCATGTCCATCACGCCGACGGCGGGGATGGCCGCGGCGAAGAGGTCGGGCCGCTGCGTCGAGCACGCGCCGACGAGCAGGCCGCCGTTGGAGCCGCCGAAGATCGCCAGCTTCTTGTTGCTGGTGTAGTTGTTCTTGACGAGCCACTCGCCCGCGCCGATGAAGTCGTCGAAGACGTTCTGCTTCTTGAGTTTCATGCCGGCCTGGTGCCAATCCTCGCCGTACTCGCCGCCGCCACGCAGGTTCGCGACGACGTACACACCGCCCATCTCCATCCAGACGAGGTTGCCGACGCTGAAGCCGGGGGTCATGGGGATGTTGAAGCCGCCGTAGCCGTAGAGGAGCGTGGGGTTGTTGCCATCGAGCTTGATGCCCCTGCGCGAGGTGATGAACATGGGCACCTTGGTGCCGTCCTTGGAGGTGTAGAAAACCTGCTTGGTCTCGTAGTCGGCGGGGTTGAAGTCCACCTTGGCGCTCTTGTAGACGGTGCTCTGGCCGGTCGCGACGTCGTAGCGGAAGACTGTCGGCGGCATGGTGTAGCTGGTGAAGGTGTAAAAGGTTTCGGGGTCGTTCGCCTTGCCGCCAAAGCCGGAGGCGGTGCCGATGCCCGGCAGGTCCACGCTGCGGACGAATTTGCCGTCGCGAGAGAAGACCTTGACCTCGCTACGGGCATCCTTCAAGTAGTTGCAGATAAAGTGGCCGCCGATGAGGGTGGCGCTCACGAGCGTCCCCTCGGACTCGGGGATCACGACTGTGGTGTTCTGACCCGCGGGCTTGGAGGTATCGACCGCGATCACCTGGTTGCGCGGGGCCTTGAGATCGTTGAGGAAGTAGAAGACGGGGCCGGCGTTGTCGATGAAGTCGTACGATGCTTCGAGTGCATCAAAGAGCTTGACAACGTCGCCGCCGGACTTGAGGTTCTTGTAGTAGAAGCGGTTGCGCTTGTCGGTGCCTTCGCTGACGTTGATCGCGAGGTACCCGCCGTCATCGGTCACGCTGCCGCCAAAGCCCCAATCGGGCTGGTCCTTGCGCTCGTAGATGAGCACATCCTTGTCCTGACCGCTGCCGAGCGCGTGGAAGTACAGCTTCTGGAACTTGTTGCTGCCGGTGAGGGCCTTGCCCTCCTCGGGAGCATCGAAGCGGCTGTAGAAGAAGCCTTTGCCGTCCTTGGTCCAACTGCCGTTGGAGAACTTGACCCACTTCACCTCGTCGGGGAGGTCGTTGCCGGTGGTGATGTCGCGGACTTTCCAGGTATTCCAGTCGGAGCCGGCATCGGCGACGCCGTAGGCGATGAGCTTGCCGTCGTCGCTCACGGCCGTGCCCGAGAGGGCCGCGGTGCCGTCAGCACGGAGGGTGTTGGGATCGAGCAGGATGCGTCCCTGCGCGTCGAGCTTGTCGGCGACGAAGAGTGCCGCCTGGGGCTGCAGGCCGCTGTTGTACGAGTAGAAGTACTTGCCGCCCTCCTTGCCGGGAGCACCGAACTTCTCATAGTTCCAGAGCTTGGTGATCCGCTGACGTATGCCCTCACGCTCGGGGATGCCTGCGAGATACGCGAAGGTCAGGTTGTTCTCCGCTTGCACCCACGCGATGGTCTGCGGCGAATTGTCATCCTCCAGCCAGCGGTACGGGTCGGCGACCTTGGTGCCGAAGTAGTCGTCCACCTGCGGGACGCGCGGGGTATACGGGTAGGGCACGAAGATGCCGCGGGGCGTCTCCTGCGCCACGGCGGGGAGCACCAGCGAGGCAACCAAGGCAAGCACCGGCACGAGGTTTCGACGGTTCATCAGGGTCTCCGGAAAGGACCAGGCGGACGCAGAACGCGTCCATGAAGGAGTATTCATTGATGCGCCGGGGCGGAAATCCAGTCCGAACCCCGGGAACGGCCCCCAGATTGCGCAACGGAGCGTCCTTTGGCCGGTTCCGGCGCGGTTGAAACCCGGCGAATGGCGTCTGGCTCGCGGCACGCAGGGCCCGTGTCGTCCCATTCCCGAGGCAGGTAACATCGGATCTCGTGTGGAGCTTGCCGGACCACCGTTCAATCAATGGAGCACGCCATGAGCATCCGGACCGTCGCCAAGCAGTTTGTCGACATGTGCAACCAGGGCAAGAACTTCGACGTGATGCGAACGATGTACGCGCCCGACATCGTCTCGGTCGAGGGGGACGGCAAGGAGACCCACGGCCAGGGTCCGGTCATCAAGAAGTCGGAGGACTGGGTCTCCGACAAGGAATTCAATGGGGAGACGGTGGCCGGACCGTTCTTCAACGGTGCGAACCCCGACCAGTTCGCGGTCTATTTCACCCTTGACATCACGCCCAAGGCCACCGGAAAACGCATCACGCTCAAAGAGGTCGGCATCTACACCGTCAAGGGCGACAAAATCACCCGCGAGCAGTTCTACTACGACGGCGAGCACTAGCACGCAAGTGTACATCGACCAGGGTCGAAACCCGGACGCTATTGCACCAACCCCTTGGTCAGGCGCATGAACGCGGTCTCGAGGTTCACCGCCTCTTCGGTGAACTGGCAGAGCCGGAAGCCCTGGTTGATCAGGACGTTGGGGATGTCCGTCACGTCCATCTTCGCCGTCGGCTCGAAGTTGATGCTGATGAGCGGCACCGGCTTGCCGTTGAGCTGCGGGCCGGCGCCCTCCTGCACGTTGACCTTGCTCACGCCCGCGAGCTTGCTGAGGATACCCGCGGCATCCGCGAAGCGGTCGGTCACGGCGACATTGACGATCAGGCCGACGCGGGCGCGCCGCAGGGCCTCGGCGACCGAGCCTGAATAAAGGAGCTTGCCGCGCTCGATGATGCCGACGACGTTGCAGATCTCCGCCAGTTCAGGCAGGATGTGGCTGGAGATGATGATGGTCTTGCCCATGCGCTTGAGCTCTTTCATCAGCTCACGCATCTCGATGCGGGCGCGGGGATCAAGGCCGGAGGCCGGCTCGTCCATCAACAGCACCTTGGGGTCGTGCAGGAGCACGCGGGCGACGCTGAGGCGCTGCTGCATGCCGCGCGAGAGACTGTTGACTTCCGCCGTGGACTTGTAATTGAGGTCGGTCAGGTCGAGCACGTCCTGCACGACCTTCTTGCGGGCCTGGCCGTGGATGTTGTAGCAGGCGGCGAAAAACTCCAGGTACTCATGGACGACCATGTCCTGGTACGCGCCCATGAAGTCCGGCACGTAGCCGATCACCGGTCGAATCTGGCGATTCTGATAGCCGACGGTCAGACCATCGATCATCGCCTGGCCGCTCGACGGCTTGAGCAGCGTGGCGAGGATCTTGATCGTGGTCGTCTTGCCCGCGCCGTTGGGGCCGATGAACCCGAAGCAGTCGCCGGCGTTGATACTCAGGTTCAGATTGTCCAACGCTACAAACTCGCCGTAGCGCTTGGACAAGTTGATGGTCTCGATCATCGGCATCGAACACGCACTCCCAACCATTTCCCCCGGCGGCCAACCCGCCGGGGCGGATTCAGTCGCCCGGAGCAGCCGGTTCCACCGTTGACGGCGGCTGGGCGGGCAGAGGATACACCCATCGGATCATCGTCAGGCCCTTGGTGGATAGGGCATCGCCGTCGGCCGTCAGCGGTACCGGCGAAGGGGCCTCGCGCACGAAACCGAGCACGATGATGCACGGCTGCGTGAACCAGCGCCCAAGGTCCCACGTCTGGGTCGCAAAGCGCAGGAAGATGGGCTCGGTGCCGTTGCCGTTTCGCGGCGGGGTCTTGAGGATGTTGTAAAGGGCCGCGGCCTGCATGCGCTCCTCGAAATCCTTGGGCACAAAATCGGCCAGACCCATGCCCATCTGGCCGCCACCACGCACGGTGCCGGCGAGCGTCTTGAGCGAGTCATCGAAACGGGCGGTCGCGTTGGCGTCCGCCTGCGCGTCCGAGGCGATGGTGCCCAAGTCGAGCGTTGCGCCCGGGGCCCACGAGCCCTTGAGCACCGCGGCGAACGCTTCGAATGGGAGCCTGTCGCGGAGCGCCTCTCGCAGCGATTCTGGAGCGGCGCTCCCCGGCGCCGCTTGCGGCCGTGACTGCCCCGCCACGAAGATGACCATCACTCTCTCAATGTTGTACGGCAGTTCGTTCTTGATCAGTCCTTCGGCCTGGTAGTTGCGCCGCTCGACGGGGATCTCCAGCTTGCGCAGCGAAACCACCGGCGCGGCATCGGCCGGGGCGTCCTTGGCCTTGAGGGGCAGCGGCATCTTCCACTTCTCGCTCGCGGAGCCGGCCCAGTCGGCCTGGATGCTTTTGACCGTCGAGCGAGCGGGGACGATCGCCCAGGAAGGGGCACGGGCATCGACCACATACCCGCGCGAGTCGGGGTACAGGTGCGTGGATCCGCCCCCGGACTCGGGTGGTTCCCAGGCCGCCAAGCCGTTGTTGAAGCGGGTGTCGTCGGGCGTGCCGACGGCGAGCTTGACGTCGCCGTAGGTCGGCAGCAGGGCGGAGCCGAAAATCCGGGCCCGCATCACGTTCTGGCCATAGACATAGTCGAGCAGCGTGACGTGGCTGACCTCGTACTTGCGCGGCTTGATGAGCGTGGCGCCCCCCCACGCGACGGCCGTGAACAGTCCGATGGCGACCACGAATCCGAGCCAGGCGTGCTGTGACTGGCCGCGCTGGCGCAGCACGAAGAACGCCACGGGCGCCGCGACCACCCAGTACATCACGAAAACCAGAAACGCCAGCAGGACGCCGATGGCCGAAGCGCCCTTCTGGTCGATGATGCCGGCGATATCCGTGTCCAGCGGCGCGGCCGTGCGCGAGGGCGGCAGGTTGTTGCTGCGGACGGCGGCGGCGACTTCGCCGGGGGACCAGAGGATGCCGCGGCGGCCCAGCACGCGGTGCCAGAAGATGTCGGGCTGGATGGCGTCGAGGGCCGCGAGGGTGCGACCGGAGAGATCAATGCCGATGACGCTGACCGCGCCGACGCCCGTGTTGCGTCGGGAAACGATGCACTTGCCGTCGGGGCCGATGAGGATCTTGTCCGCCTCGCCGACGGCCGCACCGCCGATCGGCTCGAACGTGTGCACCACCACGCTGCTGGGAAGTACGGTATTCTTGGCCGTCAGCAGCCGTCGGTAGGCGTTGAGGTTCACGCCCTCTTCGCGGATGGCCTTGACGCGCGGCATGATGTCCGCCAGCGGGTTGTTGGTCCCCAGCCACGTCTGACCGACCGACGGGAGCACCACGACAAAGTGACCGCCGCGGCGCACCCACTCACGGATGGCCGCCGCCTGGGACTCGGTGAGGTCCGTCGGCTCGCCCTCGGCGCCGGAAGCACCCCACACGATTGTGTCGAAGCCGGCATAGCCGAACCAGCGGTCGGGGAGTTCAGGCGGGGCCAGGCCGACCAATTCACTTACGCCGTGGCCGAGGTGCAGGTGCTGGGTGCTCTGATCGTGCAGGCCGTAGAGGCCCAGGCCCATTGATGTGCGCCCGACCAGCGCGATGCCGGCGCTGGTGCGCTCGGACGTGCGGCGCGGCGCGTAGACGACGCGCCCGAGCAGCTTGCCGGGCTTGACGCCCGCGACGCCCTGGCCCGGGGCGCCCTCGATCGCCTCGTAGCACGCAAAGACCAGTTGGCGCTCGGTCACGTCGTAAGGCAGGCGGGCGTAGAGCCAGATCGACTGCTTGGCGCCGGGGTTGGCGGTAATGGCGGCGGAGTACTGGGCGATGTCGCCGTCGGCATCCACCATCTCCATGCGCACCAGCACGTTGGGAAAGTTCGCGCCTCGATTGATGAGCTGCACCTGGATGCCGGCCCAGTCGCCCGGGCGGGCGCGGTCACCGACACCAAAGTGTGTCACCTGCATGTCGATCTGGTTGGCGACGGCAGCCGGCTGGGGGGCGGCTGCGGGCTTGTTCTCTTCGCCGTACTTCACCGACCCGGCGGGCTGAGCGAGAGCGGCAAGGCCCGAGAACGCGACCGCTAAGAGCATCACGCTCCACAGAAAGCGCGGAAACCGGCGCAGCACGCCCATCAGCCCATTGTACGGGATCAAGGCGGGCTTTGATCGGTCCGATTTACGTAACATGGACCCGTTCACCCTTTGGCTGACGGTTGGCGGCATCGCGGCGGCGTGCGTGACGAGCATGCTCTATGTCGTGGCCGCCGTCTTCCGCGATGAACAACGTGTACGGGATCTGCGTGCGTCGGTTTCGCGCCTGCGCGACGATTACCAGCGACGGCTGCGGGCGATGGAAGAGAACGGTGGGATGCTCGTGCTGACGCAGGAAGACGTAGCCGAGCGCCCAGACGGCCCCGCCGCGCCCGCACAACGCCGCGCCGCATAAGGCCCGGGAAACCCCCCGGTGCGGACGAACGCTCGGGTCAGTTGCCAAACTTGACTTGGCTGACGCCGCCCTTGGGGGCCTGCTGGATACCGAAGGCGCTGCCGTCCTTGCCGATCTTCGACGCCGCGAAGTACATGAAGATGCACGCGGCCCCGAGTGCCACAACGGCGAGGAAGAGGATCCCGGTATAGATGTTCAGACTGGCTCCGCGGCGCATCTGGCCGCCGGGCATCTGCATTCCGTACTGGCTCATGTGTTGCCTTTCATCGATCGCGTGAGTGAACCAGGACGGGGAAATCAGCCGCCGAGGCGGCTGAGGACGACGTCATCCGCCTGCACGGAGATATTGCGGCCCAGCGTGTCGACCAAGCCGCTCGCCTCATTGGCGTTCAGCTCGGTGATGGTCAGCTTGCCGATGTAGTCCTTGTCACGCACGATATCGAGGAGCTGGTTGTTCTTGAGACCGCTGGACGAACCGGCGGATATGACCACCAGCACCTTGCCGTTGGCGGCGGAATTGACGGATTTGACACGGGCGCTGACAAGCGGGCCGAAGACGTTGACGCGCGGAGCGCTGGGGTCGCCAGCGATGCCGGTCTGCTGGCGCTCGAGGGCCATCTTGGTCTCGGTGAGCTGCTCTTGGAGAGCACGCACGCTCTGGTCCAGCACCTGCTTCTGATTCTCGACGTCGTTGAGGCGCTCGACGAGCTGCGTCTCACGCAGAGTGCCCTTGAGGCTGCTCTCACGGAGGGTGACAAGCTCTTCGTTGACAGCCTTGAGCGTCTGGGCGTTGAGCTGAGCCGCGGCCTCAAGGCCCGCAAGCTGTCCCTTGAGCTTGTCGAGTGAGAGCTTGGCCTCGCTCAGGTCGGCGAGGTTCTTGGAACGCTCGTTGAGGGCATTGCTGAGCTGCGTCTGCATCGCACTCATCTTGTTCGCCAGGTCGGACTTGTCGGCATCTGCCTTGGCCAGATCGAGAGCGGCCTTGCCGGTAATCTCGTTCTGCTGGGCCTTGGCCGCGGCGGCCGAGGCCTGCTCGCTCGCCACCGATGCGCGGATCGCGTCGGCGCTCGACGCGAAGGCGATGGTCAGGGCGGCCAGGAAGATGCTCAGAATCGCACCGAAAACGATCAGGATCTTGGTCACTACGTGCACTGGGGTCTCCTGGCGAGCCGTCAAACCCACGAGCGCGGCCCTTGCCGCGGATGGTCCTGCAACATTCCGACTCAAGCGACGCCGCCCGGATCGGCCGGCCCCCGGGCCGGAAAGAGAGTGTATTACCCGAACGCCGCGGCCGTGTCAACTTCCCCAAACTCCGGCACTTGTGGTTCGATCCGCTCCGGCCCGCCGGTTCCGCAAATCTCCCCCGACCGCAAGACCCTCATCCCCTACTTGGCCACCGGGTCTCCGTCGATGATCTTGAGAATGGCAGCGGCCACCGCGAGCCGGACGGCGGGATCGGGATCGTCGATCATCCCTGCCAATCGCCCGAGTTGGGGCCGGTTGTGGGTATCGCCATACACCACGGCGGCCTGAGCCCGCACGGCGGGGGCCGGGTTCAACCGGTACTCGTCGGCCACGGCGACGGCGCCCGTGATCTGCCCCATCCGGGCCAAGGCCCCAGCCGCGGCCAGACGGACCTCGGGTGGCATCTGGGAAGCCCGGGAACTCTCGGTCCGGACGGTCGTTTCGACCAGTTCGATGAGCTTGCGCTGAGACGCCCGATCCTTGAGCACGCCGAGGATTTGGGCGGCCAACACGGCGGCTTCGAGGTCTTCGGACTTGGAGGGGTAGATGGCGATCCGCAGTTCATCCAGCGCGGCATCGTCACCGAGCTTGACCAAGGCCTCATTGATCTGCAGCCGCATCAGTCTGTCTTCATTGGGGTCCGTTCGGCCCACCCGCTTGCTCAGGGCCTCGCGAAGCAGCGGGGCCGCGGACTTGTTGCCGATTTCGCCAAGCAGGTACGCCGCTTGGGCCTTGATC
>JBOHNM010000154.1:0-9899 GCA_050730675.1 Phycisphaerales bacterium
AACGAAGTGAGCGGGTCAGCCGGTTCACCCGCCGCTTCGTTTCGACTTTGGTTTGATGGTCCCCGCTTGCTTGCCTCGGGTGCCCCGCCCCTACGCGGCTTGGAGCGTTGGGGCGGGCGGCGCGGAGTGTGCGTTCCCGAGCATCGTTCACGGCTCGCTCGATCCGAATGCCCAACCACGCTCAACCCGTCACAACAATTCGACGGCTTCCTCACGCTCGCCCGACCCGCGGCGGGTCGGGGCACCCAATGCAAGGGATTCACGATGGGACACTCCCACCACACCCGCGGCATCTTCACGTCCGCCGTAAGGACTGCCCGCACTCCGGGCACGGTTTGCCGTCGAGACCAGTCAAGTCATACCCACACTTGGAACACTGCCCCGCAAGCACATGTCGCCGCGAGGAGCGGTCGCGCCACCAGAGCCAGGCGGTGGGCACAGCCAGAATCAAAGCTGGCGCCCACAATGGAATGGCCTGAGCGGGAGTGCCGGCGGCATCATTCATTCGCCATGCTTGGAATTGCCACAAGAGTCGCGAGGATGATGATTCAAAGTTCGCTCCGATCGCCACACTTTCTGAAGTGTGGCCGAAGCCGTGCCCGCTGACAACAACCCGACCCTCGTGAACGCTCAATGCGTAGGCGGTCGCTCGAATGGAGATGGGAGGACTCCAAACCGAGTAGATCGTGATTGCTCCGTACCACCACACACTCGCCACATCCACAGCGACAATCAGCACCACAACCACAAGCCCAAGCCATTTGCCGAAGCGGCGCAGTCGCGGGCGGCGTTTGTTGAATGGCCACACACCCATGTGCGGAGTTCTACCGATGAGCGGGAATGCCGCCGCACTCAGGGCACGGCTTGCCACCAAGGCCCGCCAGGTCATACCCGCACTTGACGCATTGACCCGCCAGCATGCGCCGCCGCGAGGCGCGGTCACGCCACCAGAGCCAGGCTGTCGGAACCGCGATCACAAGGGCGGGAGCCCACAATGGCACAAAGATCTTGGTGTAGGTAACGCCCGGATAGTTCTCTCGGTCCCACGTGAAATCCCATCTGAAGCGGCTCAGTACGTATTGCCGCACGGGGCCGGTGAACTGGAGCTTCTCCGGGTCCCACGGGGTGGGCCAGCGGAAGTCAACTCCTCCCGGAAGAAGCTCGCCTCCGATCATCGGATTGTTTTGCGACGGAACCGCCGGCATGAAGTAACAACCCCACCACACGCTCGCCACATCCACCGCGACAATCAGCACCACCACCACAAGCCCGAGCCACTTGCCGAAGCGGTGGAGACACGGGCGGGGCTTGTTGAACGGCCATAGGCGCATGGGTGAAGTCTACTGAATGGCCGACGCTTTGCCGCACTCGGGGCACGGTTGACCACGGCCGAGGCCAGCCAAGTTGTAGTCGCAGGTGGAACAGTGTCCCGTGAGCAACTGCCGCCGCGAGGGCCGGTCGCGCCACCACAACCAAGCCGAAGGTATTGCGACCACCATCGCCGGAGCCCAAAGTGGGATAACCACCATGCCACCGCGGCTGCCGTATGGTGGCGGCTCTCGATCCCATCGCATGCTGTGGCGAAACTCGTGTTTGGTCACACCGAAAAAGCTGGTGCGCAACGAAGAGTTAGGATTCGCGTCGGGAAAGCCGAGTTCCAGGCGCTGCAATCCCATCTGACCGCCTTCAAGCCACAAGATGCGGACCAGCACATTCCCCCGTCCGGTTCCCCTCCAGATCATCCCGCCCGTCGTCCATCGCACACTAACGACGTCCACCCCCACGATCAACACAACCACCACAAGCCCGAGCCACTTGCCAAAGCGGCGCAGTCGCGGGCACCGTTGGTCGAAGGGCCACATACCCATGCGCGAGTCTACCGGTGAGCGGGATCGCCGCCGCACTCCGGGCACGGCTTGCCACCAAGACCGGTCAGGTCATACCCGCACTTGATGCATTGCCCCGCAAGCCTCCGCCGCCGCGAGGGGCGGTCGCGCCACCAGAGCCAGGCCGTGGCCGAGGCCAACGCCACGCCGAGCGGCCACAGCGGGATATCGCCGTCGGTGATTGTCGTTCCCCCGTACGCCATTCGCTCCCATTGCCAACCCCAACGAAACCCCTCATGGTTCGAGCCCGTGCGGGCCAACCATCCGCCGCCCCGCCACGGTTGCCGCCAGAGGACATAGACACGACCGCCGGCGACGCCGATCATCGCGTCGGGCGCCTGGTAGTCGGCATGACGCCATTCGATCCACGCCGCCCACCACACGCTGGCGACCTCCACCGCGAGGAACACCATCACCACCACAAGCCCGAGCCACTTGCCGAAGCGGCGCAGTCGCGGCCGACGCTGGTTGAACGGCCACGGGCCCATGGGTGAAGTCTACTGCGCGGCGGCCGCGCCTTTGCCGCATTCAGGGCACGGGCTGCCCGCGGCGAGTCCGGAGAGGTCGTAGCCGCACTTGAGGCACACGCCCGACATCGCACGGCGGCGGGCGCGGCGGGCGGACCAGAGGAGGAAGCCACCGCTGAGAAACGAGGCGAGGGCAAGAGCCCACAGGGTAATCCACACCTGGTGCGCCCGGCCGATGACCGAGCCACTGTTGTCATAGAGAGTCTGCATCTCACATGCGACAACTCTCAAGTTGACGCCCCGCACAGGAGGGACTTCGTTCTGGGGCGCATCGGGCGCAGACCACCGCCAGTAGGGTCCGAATCCGCCAAAGCGATACCAACCTCGAGAGTCCCACGGAATCGCGTCGGATCGGACAACGCGCACCCCCAACAGACCTTGGTTGGCACTCAAAGTCAGCTTTGAGTGGAGGAACCCGAAATGCCACCACCCAGATGCGAGGCACACACCCGTGATCAGCACGCAGATCAGCAGCAGCGACCACCCCGCCAGCCGCCGCTTGCGGCCAAGGCGCTTGGTTGGTTTCTTGCCGGAGCTTGGCATCGGGGGAGTCTATGGCACGACGGTGGGGATCACGCTTTGGCGGCCGACACCACGGCGCGGTCCCATTCCGGGCACAGGGTGCGGGGTCGGTACTGCCTCCACGCACAAGAACGCGGCCGAGCGATCTGCTGCACGGCAGAAGAACTTCGTTGCCTCCAAGAAGTGGAATGCGGCGGAGGGCTTTCTGCTCATGAAACGCAAGGGAATTGAAATTGCGGTTGGCCAGTTCGATTCCGTCTATCGCGTTGGCGCGCTGGGCGTCTGGGGGCATCGACACAGCTTTGGATCGGTGGAGGAAGCGAAAGCTTTCTTGTACCAATTTATCGAGAGGGGTGATTTGGAGCGGTTCGTGGAAGTAGTGGCGAGGAAAGGGGCCATCGTAAAGCCCTTTGCTGGTCTCGGAGTCTGATGCTTCCCGCCACTATGGCACGAACCGGAAGACCCCTTCCTCGAAGTCGATCGACCACGACCACTGAGCCAGCACGGGCCAGCCGATCACCACGTCGCAAGGCAAAAACAGGAACTCATCAGGATCGAGCGCGTAGTCGGCCGAGACGTTGACCGTGTGCCCACCGACCGTCAGTGCGACAGGTTCGGGCGCCCGCGCGTATGTCCGCGGACCGTTCCAGCTTACGGTGTTCGTCTGTTGCCACCTTGCGAGCGGCTTGTCCCCTGTCCACCGAATCAGCATCAACGGCAAACCCGCGCCCGTGTCGAGCATGGCGAGCATTCTGCGGCCGTCGATCTCGACGGGCACGACAGGACAGTTGGTCTGCATCTCAAACTGCATTTGCAGCTTGTGTTGTGCGGTGTCGCCAGCCCAGTCAGCGAACGGTGTCTGCGGCTGCAGGTTGTGGCGGGCGAGCCAGGCCTCCCGCTCTTCGACCGTGCGCATCGGCGGGCTGCTGAGGGCGCGGGTCTGCGGAAATCGTTCGAGTGGAACGGTGCGAACCCTGTCGGGCGAACCAAGCGTGGTCGGTCCAAGCATCATGCGGCCATCGGGGTGCGTTGCATCCCGCGTCCATGAAAGCCCGCCAACGCCTCGGAGGGCGCCCGAGCCCATGACGACATCGTGCGGAAGACCGGGCCCTGTACCCCACGCAGTCAGATCGCGGAGCGTTGTACCCAGCAACGTCAAGTCGCAAGTCCCCAGCGGGGTTCCCGCCGGGGACGTGTCTTCGCGCACGGAGAGCTCCCAAGACACAGCCGTGTCCACGAACACACTCGCGTTTCGCGGCGGCTTGCCGGCCTCGTACAGCACGCCGGGTTGCATCGGAATCACGCTGTGCCACGGGTCGGCGCAACCACCCAGCGCGATGCTCAATGTCATCCCGCACGCTGCTCGTACCACACCCATGCTGTCCATAAGGGACGGCGAAGGCTGGTGGCCTGCGCCGGCGGATGTTCAGGAGCCGTGCATGCCGTAGAACGCCTCGGGCGTCGTCCAACTTCCGGTGATCCAGGCGCGGATCGCCGTGATCCCGGATGTGTAGTAAGAATCGGTATCGAGACCGTACGCATTCATGATGGTGTCAAACGCGTCCGTGGCGTCTTTCATCGTCGTGATGTGAAACGGGGAGTTGTTCAAAGTGCCACCAAGACATGTCACGACATACTCACGCGTGGTGGCGCCGGTCGAGACCGTGCCGACTTCGATGGAAAAGGCGATGGTGGGCTCCTCTTCCCCAATCGGTTGATTGTAGATGGGGATGATAAAGGGCATGTCGGGACGCCCGGTGGGGGCGTAGTAGGGATTGGTAGACGGGTAGTGGTAGCCAGGGAACCAATCGCCCGTGGGCATGCTCGCGCATCCCCCGAGCACCAAGAGGGCCAACGCCGTTGCTGTTATGAGTTTTAGTACACGCATCACGAATCTCCTTAACTGTTGGCCGGGCGCAGAGCACGCCGCGACAGGGCTAAGCGCGGGTGCTCCCGGCACCCGCAGAGAAGACAACCGGCCGTTCAGAGGAGTTCGTTTCTCAGCCCGCATGTGCATGTGGAATCCCAGCAATATCGCCAAGTTTCGCAGATTTGTGCAAATTTTGACACATCAGTGTGCCCATTTGAAGAATGTGAAACTAGGGCGTCTAAGCCACGCCGATGAGTCAACCATGCACCGCCTGTCCCCCGTCCGTCCACCGGAGGATCCCCAGGGCTGCCCACGCTGCGGACACGTTGTTACGCTCTGTCCCCCATCAACCCATTCCTCTGGAGGTCCAAGCCGGGTGCCCCGCTCCGACGCGGCTTTGAGCGTCGGGGCGGGTGGAGGGGGCGGCGCGGAGCGTGTGCATCGATTGCTTGGACTCTGCCGCCCGCTTCGCGGGCTTGGGGACTCAAGGGCCAGTCACCCCGGGCTCGCGCCCGGGGCAAGGCTCTTGCGCCTGCTTCGCAGGCTGGATTCAGATGTGGCGATCAGCGGAGATAGTGGCTTGTGCTGACGGTTGCTCACAGACTCCACACCACTCACAGCGTCGCTTCGACGAGCTGCAGCGTCTTCCACTTCTTGAGCTTGAGGCCGAGGGTGCGGACGCCGATGCCAAGGGCGTGGGCGGTCTTCTGACGGTGGCCGTTGAAGCGCTTGAGGGTGCAGATGATAGCGTCGCGCTCGATGTCGTCGAGGATGCGGTCGGTGATCGCCACGCTCGTGCCGTTGGAGTCAGTTGTGTGGAGCGAGAGGGGCTTGGCCTCGGCGATGGTGCCGTTAACGAAGGCGGCCGGGGACGCGATGGCGGCGGACTGGCTGAGCCACGGGCGCAACAGCTCGCCGGTGACGACGCTGGCGCGGCTGAGGACGACGGCGCGTTCGCAGATGTTCTGCAGCTCGCGGACGTTGCCGGGCCACGAGTAGCCGCGCAGGACGCCGAAGGCGTCGACATCGAACTTCACCGCGGGGCGGCCGTCGCGGGCGGAGATGATGCGGCAGAAGTACTCGGCGAGCGCCGGCACATCTTCGAGCCGGTCGCGGAGCGGCGGCAGGTGGATCGGCAGGACGTTGAGGCGGAAGAACAGGTCCTGGCGGAATTCGCCCTTGGCGACGCTCTTGGGCAGGTCGCGGTTGCTGGTGGCGACGACGCGGACATCGCAGCCGATGGCCATGCTGGAGCCGACGCGCTCGAAGGTGCGTTCCTGCAGGACGCGGAGGAGCTTGGCCTGGATGCGGGTGGAGACTTCGCTGATCTCATCGAGCAGGAGCGTGCCGCGGTCGGCGAGCTCGAAGCGGCCCTTGCGGAGCTTGTCGGCGCCGGTGAACGAGCCGCGCTCGTGGCCGAACAGTTCGCTCTCGAGGAGGCTCTCGCTCAGGGCGGCGCAGTTCATCCCGAGGAAGGCTTCGCTGCCGCGGGGGGAGAGTTCGTGGATGGCGCGGGCGACGGCCTCTTTGCCGGTGCCGCTCTCGCCGCAGACCAGGACGGTGCCGTTGCTCTCGGCCACGGCAAGGATCTGCTCCTTGACGCGGCGCATCGCGGCGCTCTCGCCGACGAGGCGGCCCAGGCCGGTGGGGCCGGCGGGGGTCTGGGCCGAGGGGGTCGGGCGCGGGCCGGTGCGGAGGAGGGTGTTTTCCTTGAGCAGGCGACCGTGCTCGATGGCCCGCTTGACGGCGATGATGAGTTCATCGCCCTCGAAGGGCTTGGTGATGTAGTCGAACGCGCCGGTCTTGAGGGCCTTGACGGCGGTCTCGACGGTGGCGAACGCCGTCATGACGATGATCGGCAGCTCGTCGTCGATCTTGCGGGCGTGATCGACCAGCTCGATGCCGGTCATGCCGGGCATCTTGAGGTCGGTGACGATGGCGTCGGGGCGTTTGCGGGCGATGATCTCGAGGGCGGCCTGGCCGCCGTCGGCCATGACGACTTCGAGACCGGCTCGCTGGAGCGTGGTCCCGACGCTGTCGCGGAGCATTTCCTTGTCGTCAACAACCAGAACCGTGCTCATATGGGCGCCCTCCTTGGCGTGGCACACGCGATATCGGCGCGGGAGTGGCGGGAGCGTCAGATTTTGCGCGTTGCTTGCCCCGCCTCCCCCCGCTCCTGACACGCCGGCGTGTCAGGTGATGGCGGTTGCCGGGACGGGGCAGGGGAGCATGATCTCGACGGCGGCGCCGGTGACGCGGCCCGTGGAGTTCATGCGGTTGCGGAGGCTGATGCGGCCGCCGTGGGCGTCGATGATGCGGTGGACGATGGCGAGGCCGAGGCCGGTGCCGGCGGCGCGGGTGGTGAAGAAGGGATTGAAGAGACGCTCGGCCATGGCCTCGGGGACGCCGGGGCCGGAGTCGAGGACGCGCAGGGCGACCATGGGCTTGACGGACCCGCTTTCGAGGCGGAGTTCGGAGTGGGCGACCTCGAGTTCGAGGCGGCGCGGGCGGCGGAGGGCCGCGGTGGGGTCGGTGTCCTCGCCGGCCATCGCCTGCACGGCGTTGCGGATGAGGTTGATCAGGGCCTGCTGGAGGAGGCCGGGGTCGGCGTGGATGGCTTCGTCGCCGGTGGGGCCGGCGACTTCGAGGCCTTCCCACTCGGGACCGGGGCCGCGGGAGGCTTCGAGGGCGGATTCGAGGGCTTCGCGGGCGTCGAGCTGCACAGGGCGGAGGCGCATCTCGCGGCTGAAGGCGAGAACATCGCCGACGACGGCGTCGAGGCGCTGGACGGCGCCGACGATCTTGTCGGCGATGGTGCGGCTGGGGGGCTGCTTGGCGAGGTCCTGCTGGAGCATGCGGGCGTAGAGCAGGATGGAGCCGAGGGGGTTGCGGACCTCGTGGGAGATGCCCGCGGCCATTTCACCCAGGGCGGCGAGGCGGCGGGAACGCTCGACCTGCTCGTTGGCGGCTTCGAGCTCGGTCTTGAGCTGCAGCACCTGGGACTGCAGGTCCTCGTGGGTCTTAACGAGGCGGCCGGTGACCTCGTTGAAGGCCTCGATGAGCTGGCCGAGGTCGGCGGGCGAGATGCCCGGTCCCCCGGTCGGAGACACAATGGTGGGGAGGGGCGAGGGCTTGAGCTCGCGGATGGCGCCGATGGTGCTTGGGATGGCGGGTGCGGCGGTCATGGTGGGGGTCAGCCTTGACGGTCCTGAAAGCGGGCACCGGGCGGGGTGCTGGGCTTGCCGTAGGCGGCGACGGCGCCGCGGCCGGCGCGGGTGGCCGCGAGCTCGGCGGCGATGACGCTGCGGGCGATCTCGAGCTTTTCGCGGTCGGTGCGGTCGCGCTCGTTGACGCGGGCGAGGAACGAATCGACGGCGGCGACCTGCTGCTCAAGCTCGGCGCGCTGGGCGGCGCTCAGGCCGGCGAAGAGGCCGCCGGCGCGGCGGGCGAAGGGCTCCAGCTCGCGGTTGATGGCGACCATGGTCTCGACGACGGGCTCGCGGTCCTCGACGATGCGGAGGAGCTCATCGGTGTCGTCGGCGTCGATGGCCGCGGATTGGCGGAGTGAGAGCTCGTCGAGACGGCGGGCGGATTCGTGCTGGCGGTGGAGGAGACGCGACAGGCGCGGCATCCACTGCTCGGGCGGCGCGTCGGGCCCGGGGCCGCCGACGGGCTCGGGCGGGGGTGGGTCGAATGAGAAGGCGTCCTGCCCCATGTCGAATGCTCCTGCGGGGAGGAGTTTCGGTCGTTGAGGGCGGAAGACTGCAGAGGTGGCGGGCGGGCACCTAGTCGTGGGCGGGGGTGTCGGGCGCGCCGGCGCGCTGGGTGCGCTGCTCCAGGACGGTTTTGGCTTCGAGCCAGCGCTCCCAGTGCTCCTTGGCCATGGGGAGCATGAGGCGCTTGTTGTCCCAGATATCGTCGGGAAGTGTGCGGAGTTGCTGGCGGGCCCGCTCGTTGGCGGTTTCGGCGGCCTTCCAGTTCTCCTGCTTGACGTAGGCGCTGACGATCTGGGTCAGGGCGACGAGTGCGGCGGGGTCGGAGGCGTAGCGCTGGCGTGCGGCGTCGTAGGCGGCGATGGCGCCGGTGTAGTCGCGGACGTCGAAGGCCACATCGCCGAGGTAGAACATGGCATTGCGGGCGTAGAGCTTGTCGAGCTCGGAGAGGCGGCGCTGGTCGGCGGCGGCGGTGAGGTCGAGGAGTTCCTGGTACTTTTCGCCGGCGGTGCGGAGGCGGCGGGTGCGAGCTTCCTCGAGCTCGGCGCGGCGGGCGAGGGGGAGGGGCGTGCGCAGCTCGCGGGCGATGTCCTGGGCGCTGAGACGGTTGGAATCGGCGAGCTTGAAGACGACGGTGCGTTTGTGGGGGTGGTCGGGGTAGCGGCGGAGGGCCTCGTCGAGGCGGGAGATGGCGACGGCGTAGTCGCCCTTGGCGTAGGAGGCTTCGCCGAGTTCGGTGAGGGCCTCGCGGTACTCGTCGGCCTGGGGGGCGACAAGGGAGCCGCTGACGACCTGCTCGAGGAGTTCGAGGGCGTGGGCGTCGTTGGCGGGGTCCTTGTCGGAGAGATAGCACTGGGCGAGGGGGACGTAGCTGCGGTCGGCCCACACACCTGTGGGCTGGGCGCCCTCGTTGACGCCGAGGGTGCGGGCGCGGCCCTTGATGATCTGGTTGAAGAGGGATGCGGCGGCGACCATTTCCCCCTGAGCGCGGTAGACCTGGGCGAGGCGGAAGCGGGCCTCGGGGATGCGGGGGTCGTCCTGCTTGGCGCCGCTGAGGTAGGCGCCCAGGGCGTCGGAGGCGGCCTTCCAGTCGCTGGCCTCGTCGTAGCACTCGGCGGCGCTCCACAAAGATGAGGAGGCCATGGCGTAGTTGCGGACCATGACGGCGTGGTGGTGCTCGGTGAAGTACTGGCCGGCGTCGAGGAGGTGTCGCTTGGCCTCGCTGGCGGTGACGGGGCTGACCGACTGCATGGTCGGCGTCGGCGCGCCGAGCTCGGCGGCTTCGGCGAGGGTGAGGTTGGCCAGGGCGCGGTGGGACTGGGCGAGAGCGATGAGGGTCTCGGGGTGGACCTCGCCGTCTTTCTTCTGGGCGGACTCGGCG
>JBOHNM010000155.1:0-9707 GCA_050730675.1 Phycisphaerales bacterium
CTTGAGAATGACGCCCCACTCCTCGGGGTCCTTCTCGGGATTGAACGCTGGTACCTTGCCTGCCTTCTCGTACTCGGCCGCCTTGTGCACGAAGAGCGTGGCGTCGCCGCCGTCATCGACGATCAGCGAGGGGCCTTTGCCGTCCGGCCAGACCAAGCACTCGACCGTGCACCACCAGTACTCATCGAGCGTCTCGCCTTTCCAGGCGAACACGGGTGTCCCCCGAGGATCTTCAATCGTGCCGCCCTTATGTTGCCCAACGACGACCGCGGCCGCGGCCGGGTCCTGGGTGCTGAAGATGTTGCACGACACCCAGCGCACGTCGGCGCCGAGTTCGACCAGCGTCTCGATCAGGACGGCCGTTTGCACGGTCATGTGCAGGGAGCCGAGGATGCGAGCACCCTTGAGGGGTTTCTTACCCGCGTAACGCCCGCGCAGAGCCATCAGACCGGGCATCTCATGCTCGGCAAGACGAATCTCAGTCCGGCCCAATTCGCACGAGTTGAGGTTGGCCACTTTGTACTCAAGACCATTTCGTGCGAGGTCTACTCGGGGCCCCCTTGCTCGAGAGGGTTGGATTCGAGCACGACCAGACGTGGTTTCGGTCGCATCGAAATTGATTTCTCGCACACGAAGAACGCCCTCTTCTGCCAACTCGCCCGCTTCGATTGCCCAACGCAGACGTTCAGCCTGAGCCGGCGTCATCTGGATCGTCAATAGCACGCTCCCCTGGACGATGCGTTTGAAAGTGACGGGTATCCCGTCGTCCATCAGACCATCAACATGGCGGAGCAGCGTTTGCAGCTTTTCGGGGGGCCAATCGGCAATATGCCCCTTCAATTCGAGAGTGGCCTCCGCATGGGTTTCGCCAACCGCTACGCCACCACCGCCATGCCCGTCAGTCAGGGAAGGCGCGGCAGCCGATTCCGTACCATTACCGCCCCCCCTCTTGACCGGCCATCCCTTTGTCCCAGCCGGGGGCGCGCACATCGGAGCGATACCTACGACGCCAACTTCAAACACTTCGTATACGTCGTCCGAATCCTTGAAGTTGTACGGGCCGTGATTCGCCCACTGAATGGGATGTCCCTTGCCTCCGTTTTCTTGTCGGCTTCCCGAAAATACGACATCGCGCACAGAGGTGCGCGCGTGTTCGTGAATCGACTGTGACACAAGTATCTGATTGGGGATCGCCAAATCCAAGTACCGTGCGGCGGTGTCTGCTGCGAGTCCACAGATGTCGATCAAGCCGTCGCCGGGGTCTATCACCGTGAGCATCCCGCAGTCCACCCCAATGCGCACGCGGACTGCTTCGGGGCCCCACTCCTCGGCCGCGATCGCAACTTGAAGTCGTAGGGCGGCACGAACCGCCGCCGCGGGGGACTCAAACTGAAGGAGAAAGCCATCGCCTGTGAACTTGCGGATTGAGCCGCAAGGCTCTGTCGAGAGAACGTGCGAGACGATTCCATTGTGTTGCTTCAACAAGGCTGCCGCCTCAGGATCGCCGCGACGAATCCTCTTTCCTCGCGAGCCGACAATATCTGTAAAGATGACTGCCGCAAAGAGCTCATTTGCCGGCCGAGGGTCGCTCTGCGCATTCGTTTGATCGCTCATAACCAGGTGCCTCCTCGACCCTTCAACGCCTATTCAGTCCTGTACCACAAGAACGCCGGATACTGAGTTTACGCAGCGGCCCGCGTTTGTGACGGGCACTGCGATGCCGCGCGGTCGAAACATGCGATATCGTCGCACAGAACTCGTCAGCGGGCCAGAATGCCGTCTCCCTCGTTCGACACTCCACGGCCTTACACCGCAAGTGCGTGACGGCCAGCGGTTTGTTGATCCGCGGATTGTCTGGCGCACGTGACCGTGGCGAAGCACGCTTTCCGTCGCACTTCGAGGGGGAGATCGTCACCGCTCATTGTCGGAGTAGCGAAGGGGTGCAGGAGTGGACATACAGCCCGGTGAATCGTGGGCGTTGCTAGTTCAGCAGGTCGATCAAGTCTTTGTAGAACTTCTCAGCTTGCTTGTCGAGCGACAGTCGATCAATGTCGTCGCCACGGTCATACGCGAACACCGCGGTGCCCCGACTCTTGACGCGATCGAAGAGTTCTCGGCAGGTCGGGCGGTGGTACCGGCGGATGTCCATGCGCGAGATCCGGCCATCATTGATCCCGTAGTGCGACGGCTCCTGAAAGAACTGGACACTTGCAGACAGGTAGGAGTTGGCTTGTTCAGGGCCGAACCTCCCCACCTGCACCCAATTGTCGCGCGGGTCGTTGTCGCGGACGGTGTAGCCCCGCTCTTCAATCGCATTGACTCTGTCCTGCTTGTACATATTCCATGGGGTGGGTTCATTGGTCATACAGATCAACCTCGGAGTTGAGCGTGAGCGTCGGCGGAGCTCGGATTGGCGGTCGCGCACCGGCGGGAATCGGTCCAACCGTTGAAACCCCCAGCGGACGCGAGAATGAGGATGGGGCGGGCTGCACGGTCATGGGGATTCGCGGCGGTGCGGCGGCCATAGTCCGTCGCATGATGCTGGCGGTGTCCTCGGCAAGGATGCCGCTCGCCTCCACGTACCTTCGAACCGCGCGGCTGCCCATCGTCCAGCCGTAGCGAGCGCACATCTGGTATTCGGTAAGGTGCCGGGCGTAGAACGTCGCCGAGGCGTGCCGGAAGCGATGGAAGTACAGGCGTTCTCCGATCTCGTCGCGGCCCGCCTCACGCAGCAAGCGTCGGCAGTAGGCGTAGCTCCACGTGCAGAGGGTGGCCGAAGGGTCCTTGGCCTGTATGGTGCCGTCGGTGAGCAGCGGTCCCCCCGCCGGGTGCCGCTCGATCCAGAAGCGGATTGCTTCGGTGGCGATCGGGAGCGAGATCGTGCGCGGCTTGGTCTTGCTCACACGGACCCGCACGAAGCACGTCAAGGTCCCGTCGGTATCAGGTGCGAATCGAATGTCGGAGAGCCTGATGTTGAAGAACTCGCCAGCGCGGAAGCCTCCGTCGAAGAGCCCCATCACCAGGGCCTGTCCCTGGGGAACACCGATCTGCTGCGCCAGCCGATTGGCGGTGTCGAGGTCAAAGACCCTGAGCTCAGGCGGTTGTTCTCGCGTGTCGAACCAGTATGTCAAGTCCTTGAACGGAACGCTGTCGCCCAAGAGCCAGCGGTAAAACCGCCGGATGATCTTCTTGAAGTCCAGGACCGTGTCGGGTGTGTAGCGGACATTGCCCCCCAACGCGATCAGCTTGGGGACCTGGCCGGATTCCAATCCGAGGATGAACTCCTGCATCTGCGGCACGGTGACATCCTCGAACGGCACGCGCACGTACATCCCAAAGCGTCGAATGGTCGAGATGATCTTGAGACACCTTCCGTCCGACAGCTTGCGGCCGGCGCGCTTGCCGGGCAAGCAGCCGGTTCGAGCATCGGAGAGAAACCGGAGCAGTGTGCGGCGTTGGTCGGGGAGCAGGGCCGGGTCGTCCGGGATCCTGCGCAGCTCGTAGGCGAGCTTCTCGGTCATGTGGTGGATATCGATCTTCTCAGTGGAATGGTTCATGTCTCGGTCACCCCTGTGCAGTCGTCAACATATCTAAATGTGCGACGCCCGATCGGCCCTCACTGGGCAGTAGTGATTCGTCGGGGCTTCGAGCAGAAAGTAATGGTGCCCCTGCCGGGTTTACAGCCGTGCGCTGATGTGCCCGTGGAATCCCTTCTTGTGCTCGGTGCCCGGCGCTCCTGGTCGAGTGGTGCCGATCGAACAACAGAGTGAGCGAAGTTCTATTTGAATGTTGCGCTTGATCAATTGGCATTCCGCGACAGCGGGCGCAAGCCGGGTACCACCCGGCCATCGAGTCGGGGACTTTCTTGTAATCGAAGATCAGCCCGCGGAGGATCGCGTCGCACATCTTCCGCGGAATGGTCTGGAGCGCATCGATCAGACGATTGGTTGACTCGAGCATTAGAAGGGTTGTGGCCACGTACCAGTGTGAGGCACAACCGGCTTTTCAAGCTTGTCATGCCGCGGCCTGTGCGCCACCGCTGTCACCATCATCCATACATCAATGAGATTAAGGCCAAGACTCTTTTCTGAAGCAGAAGGGGTGAACCCAAGGGCTTGGGGGTGCACAAGGTGCAGGCCGATCCGTCTCCAACCATGTGAATACGCGCGGGTCCATTGGGGGGCATGTCGGAGTTTGATCTGATCGAGGCATTGTCGCTGGCGCGGTGGTACGAGCAGTACCCCGCCGTCATCGACGGTCTCATCTATTTGGTGCTCTTCACGGGGCTGGTCCACGTTTCGCTGGGCCGGCGCTTCCACGGCCGGGCCGGCAACGCCGTCAGCGCGGCGGTGGGGATCGCGATGGCGATCGGCGCGAGCGTGATGGCGCGGCAGCGGGACTTCTCACTCGACAAGCTCGGCCCGCTCGCTTGGCTGGTGCTGCTCTTGGTCCTGGCCGTCGTCCTCTACGACCTACTGAGATCGGTCGGCCTTGGCCGTTGGACCTCGGTTGCGACATCGGTAGTCGCGCTGGTGTCCGGTCTCTCGGCAACCGACGCCGGCTCGCTGATCGCCGGAACGGTCTTGGTCCCGCTCGCCCGCTTGATCGGGCTCGGGGCGTTGATCGCGGTCGTCGCGGCGATCGTTTCGCGGGGATCGTGGCGGAGAGCGTCCAATGGTCCGGCTCATTCCGCCCAGGTACCTCCGAATGTCGTCGATCCTCACGGCTACGGAGAACCGTCCGAACACTGGAGCAACACCCTTCCCACCGCGAGCCTTCAGGCACAGATCGACGCGCTGATCGTGCGGATATCAGGCCACGGCATCGATCAGGCGGTCGCGCCGCTCCTCGCAACCCTTGCTCGCACGCCGCGGACGCTGGCCGTGCGTTACAAGCGAGCCATCCTGGTGCTCGCCGATCTGGGCTACCGCGTCGGCCGTCCGCTCGATGCGTCCGTCACCGAGGTGCTGGTCGCCGCCAACGACAATGTCAGCGGGTTCGACCGCGCCCTGGATATCGCCCGCCAGGCCGCGCACGCCGGCAACGCCGGGCTCGCGCTCGATGCGCTGGGACGGATGCGCGATCTGGAGCGCCAGGCGGGGACGATCGTTGCGGCGCTGAACGAAGCGCTCGTCCGCATGAACAGGCAGCGTTCGGACGGTCAGCGTGGCCGCCCGTGAAACCGTTCTCCGCACCCTGTGCGTGCCGCGCTGCGCACGGGAAGTACGCGAGCGGACGGGGCTGCCGCGCAAGACGATCGAAGGCGTGCTGATGCGCCTGCTGCGGGCAGGGCTCGTGGCCTGCCTCACCCCCACTCTCCGGCAAGCTCGCGTGTACGCGCTCTCGCCGCTCGGACAAGCGTGGGCGGCCGAACTGCTCCATCAAGTTGATCGGCGGGAGACACCGTCTGTTCCAAGTTCCCATTCGACCACCCCATTTCCCTCTTCCAATTCCTTCAACGCGGACGATCCATCCTTCTGGGCCGTGCACGGCTGGGTCCAGGCGGGGCGTTACCGCCGCTTGGTTGTCCGCCACCTGGCCGAACTCGCCACCGCCCGCCAGCTCCGCCGGAGGATCCTTCTCGAATATCAGCGGGTCGGTCTCAACCACGTCCGCGCCACGCTCCGGGAACTCGCAGAGCGGGGAGTCTGTCAACGGGCCGACGGCCTTTGGTCGCTCACCGAATTGGGCCGACGCCTCCAGGCCGTCGACCGGCTCGGGCTACCGGAACGGCCATGCGTCCAGGTTTGGACGCGGGCGTGAGCCGCGCAGCGTCCGGTACGCCGCCAGCACGGCGACGACCGCCAAAGCTCCGAGCATGAACCACATGGCCTTCTGCCGCCAGGTCATTGGTGACCTCCATCAGCTTTCGGTCAACCCGACGCGGTCATGACGGTGCCGCTGCCCATGGGTGCCGATCGCCGCCGGGACGTTACACCACTGTCTTGCCCAGCGCCACTCCGCCGATTGTCCAAGCGTGGCCGATTGAGGCGGCTCCATGCTGCTGTCATTTCTTCTGCTTCATGGCTCCACGGCCGGTGACCAGCCACTCGATGCTGACCCCCGTTGCGCGGCAGAACGGTGCGACGAAGACCACGGCGACCGTGTTGATTCCCTGGAACCAGCGGCGCACCGACTCGTGGCTGAATCCCGTGGTGTCCGAGATGCCGCGGAAGGTGTACCTGCCGTCGATGGCCCGCCAAAGGCGTCCGGTGATGCCGCCGTGGATGCGGTCAAGATCGGTCTTCTTCGCGTGACGAAGCCTCGATCCCGTGCTGGCGGAACGAACCCCGCGGCGTCGTTTCACATTGGTCGGCATGGGGCCATCCGAAGAGGTGTCGTAGCGTACATTAGATCGGTAGCTCCCGGTTCACTTCTTCGACTGCGATGCGTCGCTTGACGACTTTGCTGGATCGGAGAACTTCACAGAGAGGTCTTTGAAATGACGCTGCTGGGAGTCGATCAGATTCACAACCGCCCCGCCGGGGAACGCCGCCTTGTATTCGGCCTCGACGGCCTTGGCGACCTCGTCGGCGTGACTGGGCAGCAGTTCGGCGCAGACCACGGCGCGCCGTCGGAACTGCTTGACCACCTGCTCGGCGAGCGTCTGATTGCTGTGGTTGACCGCGTCCCGGAATTCCTCGTACACCAACTTCAATTCCTCGATCTGGTGCCAGTCGCTGCGCCGGATGTACGCGTCCACCGAGTACACGAGGTACGGAGTGCCGGGGATTGAGTTGCCATCCTTCAGCAGCTCCATGTTCCCCGGGCGAATTGAGAGTTGTGCGGGCGTGACTGAACCCGCCGGGAGCCGGACCAACGCAAACCACCCCGTCTGTGGGGGCGAGTTCTCACGATCCAGGGCGATCTCCAGAGAGGTGGCGTCGGCAGCGCCGGCGAGCAGCTCGATCGCTTCCTTGATGGGACCGATGAACGGTTGCGCCATCGCCACGTACGCGACCCCCGCGGCACTCGCCAAGCTGGTCACCGCTCCGAGGAACGGAGTCGCTAGGTCAGCGTCCTTGACGGCGAAGACGCCCATGCGCGTGGTCAACGATCCGCCCGCGTACGGGACCGGTCCAAAGACTGTCCGGTCGATCATGAGCACATTCTGCAAGCGTCGCGGGTCAAGGTTGCGAAAGAAGTCCGGCGAAAGCACCGCTTGAATCTCTGCCTTTGTTCCGTTGCGCAGTCCCAGCGTCACCTGGCTGTAGAGCGCGGCGTGGAAGACGTTCCAAAGCCGCCGGGTGGCAGTAATGGACATCGAGCGCATGTGAATTTTGAGGTACGACGTGCCCGTTTCGACGGGTATCCCGCAGGCTCGCCGGTCGGCGTCAACAGGCAGTCCCGCCGGAGCAGCGATTGGAACCAAAGTCCAGTGGATCTGTTCCTGCTGGAGCCATCTACGAATCGTATCGAGAATCGACATGAGCAACTCCCTAGTAGGGCTTGAGCCGCAGCGCCTGGACGACCGAATCGGCCCAGATCCATGACGACCACTCGACGTACGCGCCGGGCGCAGTGCGTTCGTGCGCAAAGCCGATGATCATGTCGGAGCTGTCTTCGATCAGCGCGGCCCCGGAGTCACCCGGGTTGGTCACGGGCGCCGTATAGATGCGCGCCTGCCGGTATGGGGAGTAGGTAAGCAGCCCAGGATCGGCGGCACTCATCGCCGTCGTCTGCGTACCGGATGTCGCGCCATGGAATGTTGCCGGTGCGTACGGACGCGGCGCCGTACCCGAGAGGCACCAGTTCAGTCCGGTCGCCGCGGCAGGCGGCGCGATCGCGGACACTTCCACAAAGATCGAATCGGTGATCACGTCCTCCTCGACGACCTTGCCCCGGTTCCCATTGACATCGACATACGTGCCGACAACCGCGCCGGTCCCGATCAGGTGCCGCGCCGTGGTCACGCCCTTGCGGCCGCTGGAATTGCGCACGAGGCACCCGACGGTTGCAGACCCGGCAGCTCCACCCGAGTTCACAACCGACCACGCCGGGTTGGGACAGCTGGTGCGGATTATGGGTGGTCGGTGGACGAAGACGATGTTGGACTGTGCGAGCGACCGCCGGTTGAAGTCGCCGGGCGTGAGCCCCGCGATGACCGTGTCCATTCGAACCTTGGGTGACACACCCATGCGATCCCTAAGCGGCCGTCGATTCCGCAGGCGGTCCCAGCGCGACAGTCCTCGATCGAACGCGGCGCTCCCGACCGCGAGCGTGTCGAAATCCAAGTACTCCTTTGGCGGAAGTCCCCCATCAGCGATCACCAGGATGTGTCCGGCGCCCTGGGGGTGCGCTACGAGGAATATCTCGCGATCGGGTCCTGCCCGCGGATCGAGCCGCCGGGTCACTAGGGCGTCCTCGAACTCTTCGGTCTGCACGAGAATGTCGGCAAGCAGCAAGGCCATGCACCAGTCGGCTTGGATCGGGTCGCCGACGACGTCCGCAAGCATCTCCCATGCCCGTCCGGAACTGTAGCGGGGCGACGAAAAATTTCGGCCGTCTGCAAATTGCTCAGCAATGTCCGCTAGATTCATTGAGTGTACCTTGGGTCGATTCACATCAACGGCGGTGATGGCCGTCCGCAGGCGGGCGCGGTCCACCAGACAGGCCGACAGCCACCGCGGCTAATCGCCGCGGCGCGTCGAGCGGAGTTGACCGCGGCCGGCATTGCTTGTCAAGACGAATATTGGATGAGCCATGCACCGACCAATCACCCAATACTCATCAGCGTGGACGTAGTGACACGCTGGCGTGTCGTTCGGGTGGGTACGCGGGTGTGCGCGTGGACATGGCTACGTAGCAATCCGCATGGCGAATTTCTTCAGGATCGGGACGACCCGGGCGGCCAGGACGGTTCCGCTCGGGTCATCTGAGACCGCCGACACCAGCCCGATGGCCTGTCCCTGGTAGATCACCAGCGCGCCGGAATCCCCCTGCCTTCCCATCGGTAACGGATCACTGTCTTTCGACTCAATCACCAGATGATCCACGACCGTCATGGTCCCCGACGGCGTCTGAACTTCTCCAGAAAAGGATGCCGACATCATGACACCCGTTCGCCGTCCGCTGCACGCGCCGGCAAACGTCACCGGGATCGCCTTCCAGTGCTGGGGCACATCGAACGGCACACCGTCCACGGCTCCGATGCCGAGGACGCCTGCGCCGGCAACCCGCGCACCGCTCAGACGCACCACCGCCGCGTCCATGTTGCTGTTCCAGGCCCTGTCGATAACCTTGCCGATCAAGTTGGCGGCGTTGACACCATGCGGCTGGACAATGTCGAGCCCGAGCTGGTCGTTGACGACGTGGGCGCAGGTCAGGACATGCTCGGCCTGGTCACCGTCAACCACCACGATCCCGAGTGTTCCCATGTCGGCCGTATCACATGGGCCGATAGCGATGCCGCCAAAGAGCGAGTCCCGCCGAATCCGGTACTTGGCGCCGTTGGCAGGACACGCCGCCGACCGAAACACGTTGACCACCACATCGACCGGCACGCCCGAGATCTGATCGGGCAGGCGTCGCCTCTTTGGAATCGAAGCGAGAAGAGGCTTGTTCTCCACGTGCACGCGGATTGCCAGGCGACCGGTGAGCTTGCCGCCGGATCGCTCGGGTCCCAGGTCAACGCCAGTCACGCCGATCCGCCGACGCAGCGACCGGTGCACCCTTCGGAACACAGACGCTGCACGACGCCATTGCGC
>JBOHNM010000156.1:0-9668 GCA_050730675.1 Phycisphaerales bacterium
TGGGACGGTGTGGACTCTCTGGAACGCGGCCTGTCGATGATCCGCGAGCAAGCCAAGCGCACCCCGAAGGGACAATGGGTCAGCGTCGTCGGCGGTTGGTCACCGTACCAGTTCAAGGAACGGCGACTGCCCACGGTACAGGAGTTGAATGAAGCGGCCCCCGACACACCTGTGTTGGTGCTGTTCCTCTACAGCCAAGGCTTCGTGAACCGCGCAGGCGTCCAGGCGATGGGACTGACACCGCAGACCAAAGCGCCTCCCGGTGGTCGCTATGAGTTCCTGGAGGGCGGGGGGGCGATCCTGCACGCCGAGCCCCGTCCCATCATCCTCTATCAGGCCGTGGGCAAGCTTCCGCAAATGTCAGCGGAAGATCAGGCCAACTCCAACGTGCATTGGTACCGGGAACTCAACCGATTCGGGCTGACGAGCGTGGTGGACGCGGGCGGCGGCGGGCACGTGTTTCCGAAGGATTACGAAGGGGCGGAAACGCTTGCCAAACAAGACAGGATTCCGCTCCGGGTATCAATGTACCTGTTTGCTCAGATACCGGGCACGGAACTGAGCGACTACCAGAAATGGACGGCCACGGTCAAGCCCGGGGTGAACCTGGCCGCCGCACGGCTATTCGGGTTCGTCTACGAGGGAGGGGGCGAGAACTTGGTTCACGCCGCGGGCGACTACGAGAACTTCATGGCCCCGGCCCCGGAACTCTCCGACGAGGCGGTGCGATCGGAGCTGACCGCCGTCACGACGCACCTGGTGCGCAACGGCTGGCCCATTCGCATCCATACGACCTACGACGCCACGATCACCAGGGTGCTCGACGTCTTCGAGCCCGTATTCAAGGCGGAGAACTTCAAGGGTCGCTGGATCATCGACCACGCCGAGGGCATCTCGGATCGGAACATCGAACGCATCAAACAACTCGGCGGCGGAATCGCCGTGCAGAATCGGATGGCATTCGCGGGTGAGTACTACGCCGAGCGTTACGGAAAAGCTGCCGCGGCCACGGCACCGCCGCTGCGAAAACTGCTCGACAGCGGCGTGCCGATTGGCGCCGGCACCGATCTGACGCGCGTCAGCAGTTTCAACCCGTGGCTCTCGCTCTATTGGATGGTCTCGGGCAAAACCATGGGCGGGATGGAGATTTACCCCAAGGCGAGCCGCCTGACCCGAGAAGAGGCGCTCCGCCTGTACACAGTCGGCAGCGCGTGGTTCAGCGGCGAAGAAACCGTCAAGGGTCGGATTGCCCCCGGGCAGCTCGCTGATTTCGCCATCCTCTCCGCCGATTACATGTCCGTGCCGGAGGAGCAGATCAAAGACATCCAGGCGGTGCTCACAGTCTTGGGGGGACAAGTGGTCTATTCGACCAGGCCCTTTGATGCGCTCGGCGAAGGGTTGACTCCGCCGCCCCTCCCGCCCGTGAGCCCGGCTTGGTCCCCCGTAGCATATTTCGGTGGTTATCAAAGTGCGAAGCCATGATCCCTTCCAGACGCAACATCGCGCCCGGTCCCGCCTTCAACGCGGCCTTGTGGCAGTGCGCGGCCGCGCTCCTGCTCTCGGTGCTGGCTCTTTCCGGGTGCGCAGGAGTCGGCCCGTCCGCTCTGAGCAATGGCCGGCCCGCCTATAACGAAGTGATCAACGCGACCGAGGACCAGCAGACCCTTTCGATGATCGTCCGCCAGCGCTACGACGAAACGTTTGGGATGCTGGCCGTGTCCAGCGTTACGGCCAGCCTGCGAGTCGGTGCATCCGTCGGCGCCAACGTTGGTATCGGTCCTCGCAGCGGATACGAGGGGAACCTTGTTCCTTTCAGCGCCGGCGCGATGTACGAGGACAACCCGACGATCTCCTACGTGCCGGTGCGCGGCGAGCGGTTCATCGAGCGGATGTTGGCCCCCATCAGCGCGGAGCAGGTGCTGCTCCTGAGCCGCATGAGCACCGATGAAGTTGAGGTCCTCAAACTTCTGGTGCGACGAGCGAACGGGATGGTCAATCCGCTCTATTCGTCGCAGCCGGCAAGCGGAGAGGCGTTCGCCCGCTTTGTGGAGCTGTACGTCCGCTTGAGAGAGCGGGGCAGGCTCGACATCGTTCGAATGGCTGATGGACAGTTCCAAGTGCTTCTCCACGACTACTCCGAGGAGGATTCACCGGCAATCAGCGACCTGTTCCAAACGCTTGGGATCCACCCCGCACGCGAAGCTCGAGGTCCGATTGCCGTGCCGCTCAGGTTCTTCGTGGGGTCGCCGCAGGCGAACGGGATTGACTTCGAAACTCCTTCGGCGCTCGAGATCATCGGGGCGGCGGCGGCGGGCGTGGATGTTCCGACCGAACACATTTCAGACGGCCTTGCCCTGGCGACCGCAAGCACCGCACGCCACGACTTCATCATCATCCACTCTTCGCAAGAGCGCCCCGCCCACGCGTCCGTTGCGGTGATGCACCGTGACTGGTGGTTCTACATCGATGGGCGGGATGCGCGCAGCAAACAGGCGTTCGTCTTCCTCCGAACGCTCATCGGTCTCCGTCTGGACGAAGCATCATCGAGCCTGAAGGCACCCGTGCTCACCGTCCCGGCCTCACGCTGATCGGGCACGGTAAGACCGTTTTCTGGAAGGGCGATTGCCGGTCAGTCCAGCCCTCGACCCGCTTATTCCTGGGGTGGTTTGCAGGCTGTGACTCAACGGCGCCGTCGCACGGGAATGGCAATTTCCGTGTTGACGATCGCTAAATCAGCAACGACGCGATTGACGCGGTAGAACTCCAGGCACGGCACGCCCAGGCAAGCCAACGACCGGTCGCTCCGCACCCGCCTGAAGACTTCTTTGTACGCCGTCGGGAGCGAAGTGAACGGTCCGGCGCTGGTGGTGAGCGCGAACAGACCACCCGCCAACCGCTGATGGCCGACCCCTCCGCGCTTTCCCGAGCGGAACTCCCCGTGAATGCGGATTGCCGCGTCGAAGCGGAGATTCTCAGGTTTCGTGATGCCTGGCGCATCGTGAGCGATGCCGAGCAGGACATACGGCGCTGGAATGTCGTGCCGATGTGCCCAATCGATGAGGGTGTCCCACAAGCCGATTGGCACCTGCTCGTACGGACCCGTGTGGCGGACAAATGCCAGCGACATCGGTTGCAGGGTGCGCACGACTGTGCTCGAAAGCGACATCGGATTTGCGGCATGGGCACGATGCGGCAGGCCCTGCTCGGCCGCCGCGGGCAACCTTCCTTTACAGCGAAACGCATGCGGAGCGATGTCAAACTGCCGACGAAAGGCGCGGGTGAATGTCTCATGGCTTGAGAACCCGCAATCCAGTGCGATATCGAGAATGCTGTCCTCGAGCAACACCAGCCGCAGCGCCGCCCTTTCCAGGCGAAGGCGCGATGTGTATTGCTTGGGCGTCTCCGCCATCATGGCGGCGAATCGGCGCGCGAAGTAGGGCGGTGAGCAACCCGCGACCGCGGCGAGCGCTTCCAATGAAAGGTTTCCATCGAGATTGGCCTGAATGTATGTCAAGGACCGTGTCAGTGCGGCCGGGTCCATGTCGATGATCTCGCGCGATAAGAAGATTCGAACCTGTGATTCGTCATCTCGGAAACGACGCTTCAGCCCTGGCCAGGCGGCGTGTTCTACGCGGCGTTGCGAGCTGCGACCATCGCGCCCCCGTAAGCAGCCGCCAGCTTCGTGAGAAGCGAAACGGCGCACAGCACGGCGATCTTCGCGGTCATCCCCGCCGCCAGCAGCACGCCGAGGTCGATGATCGCGTAGGCCAGCCAGACCACCAGCGCCGCTTTGACCCCGAGCTGACCGTCCCCCGCTCCGCCCCAGCCGGCGACCCAAAGGCCCGCCAAAAACATGAGCGGGATGCCGGCGACGATGCTGCAATACGGGGCGGCGACCTTGATGTGCTCCTCGTAGTACGCCTTGGGGTGACCTGGATTGATCAGGTAGCTGTACACGACCATGTACAGGATGCTCATGGCGACGTTCAAGACCATGACCAGCAGCGCAGCGCCGATCAGTGAAGCCAGTCGAACGAGTGTCACGATGCCTCCTTAATGAATGTCGAGGTTGCTTTCCACAGGAGTCGACTGATCCTAGCGTCTGGCCGGAGTGGTTCTTGACGATTCTTGCGCGCCTTTTCTCAACCACAAAGCGGCAGATCGTGCTTCGGCATCTTGAATGCACTCGTATAGCCCCGTCACGCGACGGGGCTTTTTCATGATGAGGGTTGGAGTTCGGGCCTTTCGTGGTTGACATCGTACAACCATATGGTATACTAAACCATATGGTAGTAGATCGATCACCCCGGCTGGACCTCGTCTTCCACGCCCTGGCCCACCCCGCCCGCCGCGCGATCGTCCGTCAACTCTCCGGCGGGGAGCGCAACCTCAGCGAACTCGCCTCGCCCCTCAGGATGACCTTCCCCGCCGCCACCAAGCACGTGCGCGTGCTGGAGCGGGCCAAACTCGTCCGCCGCCGCGTCGTCGGGCGGCAGCACCTCTGCCGCCTGCGCGCAGCGCCGCTCAAGGACGCGATGCTCTGGACCGAGCAGTTCCGCCGGAACTGGGAGGCCCGCTTCAAAGTTCTGGACTCGCTTCTCGATGAAATGAAGAACGAAGAATCAGCCCGAACACGCCGTCACTAGACACGCCCTGCCCATGCCGACGGCGGCGCGTCCCCCGCGTCGGTACGACGCGAGCAAGGAGTAATGCGAACCATGAGCGAATCAGCCACAACCACACACTCCCTACACGCCACACATCCCCGGCGGCGCGTGCTGCGCAGCGTCGGCGCTGTGCTCGCTGGCGTTCTCGCGAATATCGTGCTCGTGGGGGCCATCGAGGCCGCGCTGCGCGCCACTGGAATCTTCCCGCCGATGTTCCAGCCGATGGCCGATCATCTGTGGGCGCTCGCGCTCACGAACCGTGTCGTCTTCGCCTTCGTTGGCGGCTTCCTCACCGCCCGGCTCGCCCCGGCCCGGCCCATGCGGCACGTCGTTGTGCTGGGCGGCATCGAGACTGTTATGAGCGTGCTGTTCGTCCTGCTCAACTGGAACAAAGCGGACTTCGGGCCGCACTGGTTCGCGATCGGTGTGACCCTCACCGCTCTGCCGTGCGCGGTGCTCGGCGGTATGCTGTGCGCCAAACGAATCGCTCGCACGCATCAATGAACAACAACCGTCACTCGAATCGAAACTGGAGTCAACCCGCCGCGCCCCGGCAAAGGAACACTTATGAATCCCGCAGGCTTGAAAGTCTCCACCCCCACCGACACCACCATCGTCCTCACCCGCACGTTCAACGCCCCGCGTCGGCTCGTGTGGGAGGCGATGTTCGTTCCGGACAGGATGCGCCGTTGGATGCTGCCTCCCCCGGGATGGACCGTGAGCGTCTGCGAATGTGAGGCCCGCGTAGCTGGCGCGTTGAGGCTCGCGTGGAAGAGCGAGGAGGCCGATCCGGTCATGACGCTCCACGGCGTGTTCACGGAGGCTGTCCTGCACGAGCGGATGATTCACACCGAAATCATGGTGCTGGGCTCCGGTCAGCCGATCGGCTCGCAGGTGGAGACGCACGAGTTCGCGGAAAAGAGCGGCGTGACCACCATGCGCATCACCCAGGTGTATGTCTCGAAGGAGGCCCGCGACGGCGCGGTCGCTTCGGGCATGGAGCAAGGGATGGAAGCCGGGTACAAGCAGCTTGATGCGCTGCTCGCGCAGCCCGCATAGGGGTCTGTGCTGCTTGACAGGGACTGGTCGATCAGGTTGTGCTGGTTAGCTGGAACGGGGGCCCTCGTCCTCGTCTGCCCCGTCACCCTCGCGGCGTGTGCAGTCGCTTCTCAATCGCGCGTGCAAAGCGAGCCGGCGCTTCGGGGTGGCGCGACAAGAACATCAGCGGCTCGAAAATCTCGAGCTCCATCAAGAGAAATTTTCCTCCTGTGGCCACGCCGTCGACGCGCGCATAAACCGGCAGCCCCGGCGCATTCGCAACGCAAAGACCCGCTTGCACAACGAGGTCGTTGCTCACCTGCATGTTTTCGTTGCTGCCGCCAAACTGAAACTGAACGCGGTAGTCGCCGGCTTTGGGGCGTTTGCAAACAGCGTGGCTGAAAACACCGTCGAAAAACATCATCGACAGTTCCCCGCCACTCTGGATTTCGGGCAAGAAAGGCTGCACGAGCACGCCGCGATCCTCGAGCGTCCTGGCGATGTCAGCAGCGTAGCGGTCGAACTCCTCGAGGCGAAAGCGATAGCAGCCGTAGCCGCCGCCCGCGATGGTCGGCTTGACCACGACTTCATTCCAGCCGCGGGCGCGCGCCAAGGCGACAATGTCTGGCGCGTCATTCTGCGCGATGCAAACTGTGGGCACGATCGCGACACCCGCCCGAGCGAGATCCTGCAAGTAACCCTTGTCGAAGTTCCAGTCGAGGATTTCACGTGAGTTGCACATGAGTACATCCTCAGCGAAGCGCCCATCGAGCCAGGCGCGAAACTCAGCAGCTCGCTTGAAGTAATCCCACGGCGAGCGCATGATCACCGCATCAAACGATGTCCAGTCGATGCTCGCGTCGCTCCACACCGCCGGCGTCGAGTCAACACCAATGTCTCCCAGCGCCGCCACCAGCAGGCGGTCGTCCTCATAGAGGTTGGCAAGGGCTTCGCAGGTCACCAGCGCTACTCGTTTGCGTGCGTTCATCGAGCCCCCAGTTTCGCCGTTTCCCCTGCTCCGGTCGATGTGCTGCTGGATCGGTTCGCACCGGACATCGGTTCGCACGGAACTGGCAATGTAGCACTGCTCGTGCGCCTCGTGGTGCAAGGCAACCAGGTCGTCCACCGTGGGGCGCTTTTCGCCGCCGAACTCGACCGCGGGGCGGAGCGTGACGAGTGTCATCGACATTCTGCCGGATGAGTCCTTGGCCATAACCCCGACCGCCGCATCCCAGTAGCCTTCGACCACGAATCCGCGCTTGGCGGCGATGGACAGAAACCACAACATGTGGCAACTGGACAAACTGGCGACGAAGGCCTCTTCCGGGACCACCGCCGCAGCGACCGACATTGGGATCGGAACGACATGCGGCGACGAGGATGCGGGCACTTCTATTCCGCCATCGAACTGCCAGAGGTGTGCGCGGCTGTAGCGGTTGTCGGTGAAGGTCGCGCCGTCGCGTTTCCAATTGGTCACGGCTGTGTATTCGCCCATGTTGCCATCCTTTCATGCAAAAGAAGACTGCGACAGGACCTTACAAAATACTCTGCCGCCCGCACGAGCAAGCGAGAGTCATGGCGACCTCACGCCATGACTCTCGCTGCCCCGCGCGAGGGCGTTATGGGTGCGACATCGCTTTGGCGCTCCCGAGTCGGATGGCCGCCTTCTTGATTACACCAGCCACTTCCGGCGCACGCGAGATGTAGACCGAATGGCTGGCGCCGGGAAGCTCCGTCGTGTCGCTCTTGGCCCGTGCAGCGTACCAGCGCTCAAGCTCCGGATTGATCGTCTTGTCACTCCCCGCCACGATCATCCATGTCGGTTTCGTCTTCCACGCGGGCGTTTTGATAACCGCGTCGAAGTTGTCGCCGTGGATGAGAACCTGCGAGTGCGCGTTGAACGATGCATCATCCTGCGAGAGATCCGCGGCGAAGTATGTGTGAAACTGTGCGGGATCGAGATACAGGTAGCCGTCGGTGGTCTTCCTGATCGCACCGGACGTGCTCAGCGCACTTGGGAACTTCTTCCCGGTGAGCGCTTCGCTTTCGCCGACGTCGAGCATGTGTGCCGCGACGTACACCAATCCGACGACGTTCTCATGATTCCCCGCTTCAGTGATCACCGCCCCGCCATAGCTGTGCGCGACGAGGAGGCACGGCCCATCCTGAAGCGCAAGCACGCGTCGAACTGCCGCCACGTCTTCATCAAACGATGTCAGGGGATGCTGAACGATGCTGACGCTGTATCCGTCGCGCACCAGCACCTCGCGCACAGCTCGCCAACCAGAACCGTCAGCCCATGCGCCGTGCACCAGGACGATGCTCCTCAAGCCAGGATCGGCCTCAAGGATCGATAAGCCGGCGGCTGGCGTTGGCTGCGTGTGGCAGGCCGTGAGCGTCGTGCCCAGAGTGACGGCGAGCGTGGCGATGATCCTTCGCATGAGGGTTGCTCCTTCGTTCTGCGGTCGGGATAGAAAGTCGACCGTTTCCTCGAATAGTACATCGGGGTGCACGCATTCACCGCTCCTGCCCAGAACGATCGGTTAGCCGCCCGAATGGAGGTTCGAGTGATGCAAAGCAGGTGCTTGATCATGCCGGGCCGGCGGATGAGCGTCGGCACACCCTTTCGCCTCAGAGTGCAAGCTTACTCAACAGATTTGTGCTGGGAAGACACGGTCAGGATCTGCCATAAACACCGATGGCCTCGGCACTTGCCGAGGCCATCGAGCCTGCTGAATCGGGGTGCCAGTACACCAATAGAACTTTTCCTGGAGGGCGTTAGGGTGTGGACGCTCGAGTGCGGGCGACTTTGCAATCCACTTCTGCCACGGTTTGTCTGTTGAAATCAGCACACTCAGGTCGCCAACGTCGGACAGCTTCTCTCTTGCCACCCCACCCGTGTTTAAGCTTTTTCCCTGATTCCGGCGGCGCGGCGCCATTGCTTAAGTTGGCCCAGGTGATGCGGCGGGTGCGCCACAAGCAGCGTGATGGCGATGTGCCCGATGGTCGGCGCGTGGGGGTGGAACCTCTCCGGCGAGGGCCTCGGGAAGCAGTCTGAGTGCTTCTCGGCGACGACCGCAGCAAGTCGCGCGTTCCGGTCTCTGAACCGGTCAAGGAGTTCGCGCTTGGTCGCATAAGCGGCGCGGTCGGGTACGGGTGTGGTGCCATACCCGTACCGCTCCATCTCGGCGTCGGCCGTCGGGGGGGGCACGCTCGGGTCGTCGAGCATCGACAGCAACACTCCTGCGTACGCGTTGAGATGCGACAGCGTCCACGCCGGGTGGTTGACGATCGTGCCCGGCTGCTCGGTCATGCGGGAATCCGGGACGTCCTCGACGGCCTCGATGAGAAACCCATTGATCATCGCATGGATATGCAGGACCGCGCCGATCGTGTCGTAGGAGTGGTGGAAGCTCATGCGATGAATGCTACACAATGGAGGCGCCGGCCCCGTCATCGCCCAGCGGGACGGCCGCTACGCCGGGAACACGCGCAAAGAGTGAGAGTTCAAACTCTCAAAAACAAAAGCCCCGCAAGTCCTTGACCTGCGGGGCTTTATGCGTGAATCGGGGTGACAGAACACCAATAGAACTTTTCTTGGCGGGTGTTAGGGAATGGGAGTCTGCGACACGCGGTTTGCTAGCCATGAAACAGTGAACGAGCATGGATTGCGCCCGGCAAGAACGCCCATCTGGAATGTTGACTTCCGTCAGCGACCGCGACCTGGGAAGACGACTCGACCCCTGACTATTTCCGAGATCGCGCGAATGACGCAATCGGGATTGTCGTGTTTGGAAACACTCCCCCACGCGCCAGCGTCGATGACACGATCAACAAACTCCGGTTGATTGTAACCGCTGTAAACGATGGTCTTCACTTCCGGGTATGACGAGGCCAGTTCCCTCATGGCCTCGATTGGATCTTTGCCGGGCATAGTGGCATCAAGAATCACCACATCAACAC
>JBOHNM010000157.1:0-9588 GCA_050730675.1 Phycisphaerales bacterium
GCGACGACCAGCGCACTCACCACACTCCGCGGCTCCAGCACCTGCTCCTCCACCACGTATACGTCCACCGAACGCGACGCTCCCACAAAGCACGCGGGGCGGGCCTCGGGCTTCAGCGATTCCACACCCGTGCGGATCACCTTGCTCGCCGCCACACCGGCCAGTCGCGAGAGCGCCCCGCCGGTGGTCCACAGGTATTGCCGCTCGCTCAACACCCGCGCGGCCCCGAGATCGATCATCCCCCGCCCGTCCATGGCCGCACGCCATGCGCCGGGCATCTCGGCGATCGCTCGCGATGCCGCCGATGCCGCGCCGGTGAGCGCGTACTTGATCCCTCCGTGGATGATCCCCTGCGACGCGACAGTCTGTCCGCCACCGAGCGCGTCTCGCTCGACGAGCATCGCCCGCCGCCCGCCTGCGTGCAGCCGCGCAAGCAGCCACAGCCCCGCGACGCCGCCGCCGATGATCAGAACGTCAACTTCAACCGTTTGCCGGCTCAAGCGAACTTCACTCCCAACACGTAGCCCGCCCACGCCAGCCCGAGCCCCACCACGTTGCTCAGCGCGATGTACGCAACGGCACTCGCCATGCGGCCCTCCTGCACCAGTTCAACCGTCTCGAGCCCGAAGCTGCTGAAAGTCGTGAACCCGCCGAGAATGCCGATCACTGCAAACGCCCAAACTCGGCTATCCGCCCGTGGAGAGAGCACGTGCTGGCCCGCCCCGCCAATCACACCGATCGCCAGGCAGCCGATCAGGTTCACGATGAGCGTGCCCAACGGCCAGCCGGGACTGTGCGGCCGCAGCAGGAGCACCAGGCCGTAACGACCCACCGCGCCGAGCGCACCCCCAAGAGCCACCAGCAGCACGTTCATCCACGCTCCTTGCCGCGGGTCATGGTTGCAGGCGCGTGGCCCGCCACGAGCCGCCCGCGAACCCCGGCACACCATCGACCAGATCCGGCGCCAGCGCCCGTTCCCAGACCGCGCGGTCGTGCAGACGGTTGGTGTGGCCGAGCCAAAGCTCGACGCGCGTCGCCCACAGGCGGTACCCACCCCAATAGTCCGGCCGCGGCACATGGAGTTGCGGGTCCGGCGTCGGCTCTGATCCATCGGGGGGAACGCCAAACTTCACCCGCGCCTGCGCTTCCTTTTTGATCAGCACCTCGCGCGAATCCAGCGGCCGGCTCTGGGCGCTCGCCCACGCCGCCACGCGCGACAGGAGCGGGCGACCGTTGAAATACGCATCGCTCTCCTTGGCCGGACTGGGGCTCACGATCCCCTCGATCCGTACCTGCCGGTCGAGGTCGTCCCAATGGAAGCAGACCGCCGCCTTCGGGTTGGCCGCGATGTCCCGCCCCTTGTGGCTGAGGTAGTTGGTGTAGAAGACCAGATACCCCCGATCGGGGTCAATCTTGCGGCAGAGCACGATGCGGCACGACGGCTGTCCGTCCATGCCGACCGTCGCCAGCGACATCGCGTTGGGGTTCGGCTGCACCTTTTCCTTGGCCGCCAGTTCCAGCCATTCCACCAGCGTGCCGAACGGATCGCGGGGCAAACGCTCCGGAAGCGTCAAGTCCTTGAACTTGCAAACCCCTGTCAGCGCCGAGGATGGATGGGCCGGATCGACCATGGCCGAGTGTACGGACGAACTCCGTCACAGCGATGCCAAGCTTGGACGCCACCGGACAGTCCTACGGCTGTCTGTTGACAGCTTGCGCGTGAGTGGCGATATCGGGCGCGTGGACTTCGCCTTTCCCAACACCCCAACCGCTACGCTCCGCTACCCACATGGCCGACGCCAACGGACACTTCGACGCCTCCCGCTTTGCCCCGCGCGATGGCCGCCGCTCAGCGCTGCCGCGCGAGCCGATCGGCAAGCTCTTCGACAAGGAGCCGCCGTTCTCCGTCGAGGCCGAGATGTGCCTGCTCGGGTCGATGATCCTCGACCCGCGCGTCATCCCCGACATCCTCCAGATCCTCAAAACGCCGGATGCCTTCTACGACACCGGCCGCGGCATCACTTATCGCGTCCTCATCGAGCTTTACGACAAGCACAACGCCGTCGACCGCGTACTCCTCCTCCAAGCGCTCCGCGACAAAGGCGTGCTCGACCAGATCGGCGGCGAGCGCGGCCTCATCGACATGGCCGAGGCCGTCCCTACGGCCGTCAACGCCCCCCACTTCGCGCGGCTCGTCGCGGAAAAACACCGCCTGCGTCGCCTGATCGACGCCGCGGGGCAGATCCTGTTCGATACCTACCACGCCGGCCAGATCTCCGACGACGACGCCAAGATGCTCGTGGACAAGGCCGAACAGCAGATCTTCGAGATCGCCCAGGAAGAGCAGATCTCCGATCTTGAGCAGCTCTCGGCGCTCCTTCAGAAGGAGTACGAGCGGTTGATGGACCTCGACGAGGGCAAGCACGCCGATCGCGGCGTCCACACCGGGTTCCGCCGGCTCGACGAGTTGCTTGGCGGCATGCAGAAGGGCGAGATGATCATCATCGCCGCCCGCCCCTCGATGGGCAAGACCGCCTTCACGCTCAACATCGCCGAGCAGATGGCCCTCGGCACCGACACGCCGGGAAGCATCCACGCCGTGCGGGCGCCGACGCCGGTGGGCGTGTTCAGTCTCGAAATGTCCAAGAGCGCGCTCGCTCAGCGTCTGCTCTCGTCCTGGTCGGGCATCGGCTCGCAGAACATCCGTTCGGGCCACCTGCACAAGACCGACTACAAGACCCTGCTCGACTCGGTCAGCCAGCTCGGACACGCGCCGCTCTTCATCGACGACACGCCGAGCCTCACGATCACCGCCCTCCGCGCCCGCGCCCGCCGCATGGTCGCCCAGCACGGGGTGCGTGCGATCATGATCGACTACCTCCAGCTCCTCACCGCCCCCGGCGCGGCCCGCGAGAGCCGCCAAGTCGAAGTCGCCGCCATCAGCCGCGGCGTCAAGGCGCTCGCCCGTGAACTGAACGTCCCGATCATCGCGCTCTCGCAACTCAACCGCGGTCCGGAAGGCCGCGACGGCAACAAGCCGCGCCTGAGCGACCTGCGTGAATCCGGCTCGCTCGAACAGGATGCCGACGTCGTGCTCCTTCTCCACCGCGAGGAGTACTACCACATCCAGGACGAGGACTGGAAGGCCAACAACCCCGAAAAGCTGGGCTTGGCCGAGATCATCATCGCCAAGCAGCGCAACGGGCCGACGGACATCGTCAAGCTCACGTGGGACAGCACCACGACGCGCTTCAAGAACTACTCGTCCGACGGCGACAGCTACCAGTACACGCCCCCGCCGCGCAACCTTCCCGAGCCGCCCCCGCAGGCCGCTCCGCCCGAGCCCAAGCCGATGCGCGCCAGCACAGGCTGGCACGCCGGCAAGCAGCAAGGCCCCGTGGATGGTCACCGCGATGGCGGGGGCCCCGACCGTGAGGAATCAGCGCCGCTCGCTGACTCGCCTTTCGCGGGACCGGACGAAGAGCCCGCACCATTTTGAGCCAACCTCCGCGTCACTTCACCGGAATCAGAATCTCCGTCACCTTCTCCGCATCCGGCGTATTGGGATGACTCAAATACACCTCCACCGGCGGCTGCTCGCGCAGCTCGCACGAGGCGCTCGGCAGCCACTGGCGGTAGATCGCTTCGTACGACTCCGGAAGCTTCGCGTACGGCCCCACGTGCGTGAAGACCGCGAACCGCCCGCCCGCGATCGTCTGCACGCCGATCTCACCCTCGCCCGAGATGCCCTCCGGCGCCGTGATGCACGCGTCGTACCGACACCTCTCCGGCGGCGTCACCGTCGGGTCATCGTGACCGATCCCCATCACACGCACAGGCCCGTTGAACAACCCGCGCGGCGCCGCCCAGCCGCAGAGTTTCTCCCACGTCTGTGCGATCGACCCCGAGCCGTACGGCCCGACGTGCCGCAGAAACACCACGCGCACCGGTGCGCCGTCGCGAAAACCCTGGAACTTCGGCATCATGCTTCCATCTCCTGTGTTGAACGCCGGCCACGGCCGCTCGATGATGCGGATGGACCGGTCTTTTCTGAACTCGCTCGGCGGGTGCGCGAACATCGCGACAAACGCCCGCGTGAACGCCTCGTGCGTCTCGTAACCCGCCGCGGCCGCGATGCGGATTACCTGATCATCAGTCGTGCGAAGGTGTAGCGCCGCTCGCTCCAGCCGCAGCCGGCGCACATACTCCATCAGCGGCTCGCCGACGATCGTCCGGAAGATCCGGTGGAAGTGGTACGGCGAAAAGTGGGCCATCCGGGCGAGCTCTTCCAGGCTCACCGCCTCGTCAAGCCGCCCCTGCAGGTGGACCACCACGCGGTTGATCCGCTCGTGATACTCGCGCCAGGTCTTGCTGATCGGATCGCTCATCTGACAGGAGTATGCGCTGCCCGAATCGACCTGTCTTGATCGTTCTTGCGGATCTCACTCCGCCGCGGCAACCGGCTCGGCCCGCGGCTTGCGCCGCATCTCCGGGTTGCCGAGCTGCCCGCACGCGGCCATCGTGTCGCGGCCCTTGGTGCGACGCCTCTTGACATAGACGCCCGAGGCCATCAGGCGTTCCATGAAAGTCGTCACCAGTTCCTCGGTCGGCGCCGGCCACGGCGAATTCTGCCGCGGGTTGTAGGGGATCACGTTCACCAGGCCGCGCAGCGGCAGGCCGGGGTAGCGCTGCACGTCGGCATCACCTCGGAATTCATCCCCCATCACCCAAGCGCCCAGTTCGTCCGCATGCCGCAACTCATCATTCACGCCCGGGATCAGCACATACTCCAGGCACAGGTGCGAGCCGGCAAAGAACGGCCACTCCAGAAGCACCGCCCGCAGCTCGGCCAGCGGCCACGCACGGTTCACCGGCATGAGCTTCGACCGCACCTCGTCATTGGGGGCGTTCACGGACACGGCGAGCGCGAGCCTGTGCCATCCGGGCTGGCTCACGCGCGACGCGAGCTTCCGGATCCCGTCGATCCGCCCCACCGTCGAGATCGTCATGCGGCTGGGGGCGATCCCCGGCCCGCGGTTGTCGGTCAGCACGTCGATCGCCGCGAGCACATTATCGATGTTGTCCATGGGCTCGCCCATGCCCATGAACACAATGTTGCGGATCTCCGCCTCAGGGTCCGGTCGCGTGACCAGGTGCCGCGCCGCGAACCACTGGGCGACGATCTCCTCCGGCGTCAGCGAACGCAGCAGCCCCATCTGCGCCGTCTGGCAGAAACCGCACCCCATCGCGCACCCCACCTGCGACGAGACGCACAGCGTGTACGACCGCACGCGCTTTTTCCCGATCATCGGGATCAGCACGCTCTCGGTCTCAAGTTCCGGTTTGCGTTCAAGCACGCCCAGCGCCGTGCCGCCCGCTACACCGCTCGCGCTCGGGCGTTCCGCGCCCGCCACTCGCTGGCAGAATTTCAGCACGGTCCCCTCGCCCGACTCGGACACCTGCGTCCGCACCACCGACGGCACCGTCACTGCCAGCTTCGACTGGTGCGTCACCCCATCTCGAAACAGCCGCGTGTACCGCTCGACCGCCAAGGGTGCGGCAGAGATTCCTGCCTCCGCACACGCGCGCACGTACGCCGCGCACGTCATCCCGAGCGGATTCGGCCTGTTCTCAGCCATCACCAAGTTTAGCGCGACCGCTTACTTCACCCCCGAGCCCCACCGGTCCCAGCGCGGCGACCACCCGCGCTCGGAATCAAAGCTGAGCGCCACACCCAGGGCCCGGCCCTGGATCATGTCCTCGTGGACGACGCCGAAGATCCGCGAGTCGCCGCTGTTGTCGCGGTTGTCGCCCATCATGAAGTACTCGCCCGTGCCGAGCGTTGCCGGGCCGAAGGATCGCTTGGCCGGCACCCACGGCGAGAACATCACGGCGTGTTCGCGCCCGCTGAGCGTCTCGGTGGCGAAGCGCGACATGCCGCGTCGCCCCGCCTCGATCTGGTCCATGGTGTGAACATCCAGCAGCCCATACTGCGAAGCCGCGCCGTTGACGAGCAGCACATTGTCCTTCAGCTCAACGGTGTCGCCGGGGATGCCCACGACACGCTTCACCAATCGCGTGCCATCCTTGGGGCTGAAGCAGATCACGATATCGCCGCGCTCCGGCGCGCCCCACCGCGTCACCCACTGATCGGTGAACGGCACACGCAGCCCGAACGCCAGCTTGTTGACAAAGATGCGATCACCCGGCAGGATCGTCGGCTCCATCGAGCCGGTGGGCACATCGTTCCAGTCGGCGACCACCGACCGCACCGTGCCCAGCACGATGAACGTCACCGACAGCGGCATCACCCACTCCCGCCACACGCGCTGGAAGAACGGACGCCTCGGCTTCTCAGACTGCTGCTCGCTCACGACATGCCCTCCTGCGATCACGACCCCGACAAAGGTGGCATTTGGGCCTACGGGCCGCAACCAACGCCGGTTCGAGGTGTCTACCCAAGTTCGATCTGCAACGACGGGCGAACGATGCACCGCCCCCCAACGTCCGATACGCTGTACCGTCCCGATTCCGCGCCTGCCCCTCATGGCCACCTCCGATCCAAACCCGACCTCCGGCCCCTCGACGCCCGCGGGTGCCGCTCGCCAACCCGCGCCCGCCGATGCCCAGCTCTACCTCCACCCGCAGACCCTCGCCCGGCTCGCCTCACTCGAACTCCGCGCCAAGATGATCGTCGAGGGCGTCATGTCCGGGGCTCACAAGTCACCCTATCAGGGCTACTCCGTCGAGTTCGCCCAGCACCGCCCGTACGTCCCCGGCGACGACATCCGTCACCTCGACTGGAAGGTCTACGGCCGCACCGACAAGCTCCACCTCAAGCAGTACCAGCAGGAGACCAACCTCGACCTGGTCATCCTCGTCGATTCCTCCGGTTCCATGCGCTACGGCTCGCGCTCGTTCGAGGACGCCTCCGGCGCGGGGCGCAAGACCTCGCCCGACGGCCGCGCCAACTGGTCCAAGTTCGACCACGCCACCGCCGTCGCCGCGGCGCTCGCATACATCTGCTTGCGCCAGGGCGACCGCGTCGGCCTCGTCGTCTTCGCCGACGAGGTCCGGCGCATGGTCAAGCTCTCGAGCCAGATGGGCCAGTGGCGGCAGATCGTCGGCGCGCTGTCGGTGTCACCTGTCGAAAAGCCCACCGATCTGCCGCGCGTTGTCGACCAGGTCCTCGGCAAGCTCAACCACCGCTGCCTGATGGTCATCATCTCCGATCTTTTCCAGGACGCCGAGAAGATCCGCGCCGCCCTGGCCCGCATCAAGTTCCGCGGCCACGATGCCATCCTCTGCGAGGTCCTCGACAAGGCCGAGCGCGAGTTCGACCTCAAGGACGAGGCCCCATTCATCGGCCTCGAGGGCGAGCCCGAACTCAAGATCGACCCGCGCTCCATCCGCGACGCATACCTCGAAGCGATCTCACGCCACCTGGAGGCCGTCGAAAAGTCCTCACGCTCCTTCGGCTTCGACTACATGGTCATCTCCACCCACGACTGGCTCGGCCCACCGCTCAGCGCCTTCCTCGCCTACCGCCAGGCCCGTATGAAGAAGATGAAGTCCGGCTGACGCACATTTGAGCCTTGTACTTTGAGCTTTGAGCTTTCCGTTTTCTGCGTTTGCCAGTGCCCAATGCCTAGTCCCTAGTGCCTTCCATCTCCCTTGCCCTTCCTCCACTCCGCCATCCTGACCGCCGGCCTCGCCGCCATCAGCATCCCGATCATCATCCACCTGCTGATGCGTCGTCGCCGCAAACCCATCGAGTGGGGCGCGATGCGCTTCGTCCTCGAGGCGTACAAGCGCACCCGGCGGCGCCTGCTCCTGGAAAAGTGGCTCTTGCTCGCTGTCCGTTGCCTCCTCGTCGCGGCCCTCGGCGTTCTTCTTGCCCGTCCGCTCCTCGGCTCGGCCGCCCGGACCGTCGGTGGTCGCACCGTCTACCTGCTCATCGACAACTCCCTCTCCTCGCAGGTCAACGCCAACAAGGCGCTCGCGCTGGAACGCCACAAGACCGACGCCCGCCTCATCCTCTCGCAACTCGGCGAGGGCGATCGCGCCGGTCTCATCGCCCTCGGCTCGCCATTCCAGAAACTCGTCGTCCCCGCTTCAACCGACCTTGCGGCCCTCGGCCGCATCATCGACCAACTCCCCCCCACCGATGCCGGGTGCGATCTTCCCGGTTCGCTCGCGGCGGCCGGCCAAGCCCTCGCCGAATCGCGCGCCGCCCGCAAAGATGTCACCACCGCCGGGGGGACAGGCCGCGACTTCATCGCCCTCCTCACCGACTTCAACACCGGCGCGGCCGACATCGGCCAGCCCCTCGCCAAGCTCCCTCCCGGCGTGCGCCTCGTCGCCTCTCCACCAGCCGCAGGCGTGGACAACATCACCCTCTCACGCGTCCGCGCACTCCGTCAGATCTTCATCCCCGGTGAAGGTCCCGGTTCGCAGACAGTGACCGTCGAACTCGCCCGCTCCGGACCCGGAACACAGAACCCCGCCGTTGTCGGCCTGCGCGTCCGCCTCCAGCACCCTGACGGCACCGCCACGCCCCCCGCACCCGCCTCCGTCCGCTTCGGCCCCGGCGAGCGCCGCGCCTCCACCACACTCGCCCTCGACACCCCGTCCGCTTCCGCCGCCGGAGCTTCGGTGATCATCGCCGAGATCGATGCCGACGCCCTCACCCCCGACAACACCTGGCGCTACCCCGTCGAGACCCGCGAGACCCTGCGCGTCGCCGTCATCGCCGAGCCCTCCGCCCGCGGCAGCGGTGCCGGCACCGGCGCGGCCGACTCCCTCAAGCCCGGCGAGTGGCTCACCCTCGCCCTCCGCCCCGTCGAGACTTCCAGCCTCGAACTCATCGACGCCGACCCCGCAGCACTCGACGCCTCGCGTCTGGCAGGCATGGACGCCGCGGTCGTCCTCTCCCCCCAGGCCCTCGATCCCGACGCCTGGAAACGCCTCCGCACTTTTGTGGACGGCGGCGGCCTCCTGGTCGTCTTCCCCCCCGCCGACGCCACCGTCCATCTCTGGCCCGAGGCCCTCGACACCGCGATGGGCACGCGCCTGGCCCTCGCACGCTCGGCCTCCGACGCCACCGACGACCGCGCCCGACTCACGGCCAGCGCCTCCATCCCCTCGCCCGATGCCGATCTGCTCGCGCCCGTCCGCACCGAACTCGACGAACTCGTCCGCCCCGTCACCCTCTTCAAGATTCTCCCGCCGCTCGGCCCCGAGCACGGCGCAGCCGTGAAGCTCCTCTCCGCCGCCGATGGCACAGCCCTGGTCTGGGCCGCCCGCCCCGGCGATGCCGACACCGCCTCCGCCTCACGCGGCCAGATCATCGTCGTCACCAGCGCACTCGACCTCAAGTGGACCGACCTCCCCGCCAAGCCGCTCATGGTCCCGCTGATGCAGGAACTCCTGCGTCAGGGCGTCGGCCGCGCTCGCCCAGCCCTGTGGACCATTGCCGGCAACACCGTCCGCGTCCCCGCCCAGTCCGTTGAACTCAAGCGCGTCGGCGCACCCTCGACGGAACCGGCCATCCGCATCGGCGAGCGCTCCGAGACCGTTGAGCCCTGT
>JBOHNM010000158.1:0-9464 GCA_050730675.1 Phycisphaerales bacterium
GCCTTGATCCGTGCGTTCTTGCCGTTCAGCAAGTACCCGGCCAGCGCACTTTGATCGACTGAGACGTTGCACTTGGCAAACGCGAAAATCGCCCCCATACGGGTGAATTCGGAGTTGTCGTCCAGCAGCGGCCGGACTTCTTCGATCAGACGGTTCAGTTTGATCTTGCCGACGCCCATGGCGGCGACGGCGCGAACACCCGGCGTCACGTCCCGCAGGCCCTTGCGGATTGCCGGCTCAGCCCGCTGCGCGGCGGGCAACAGGGCTTCGATCGCGTTGGCCCGCTCCTCGGCGACCGCGCTCTCAAGTGCCGTGCTCAGGACGTTGAGGGCCTGCTCGCGGAGTTGCTGCACGGCGACGGCGTTGCTCGGATCAAACTTCGGCAGTTCGGTTTTCTTGGTGTCCTTGTCCGGCTCGGCTCCGTAGGACGTCCAGGCGAGGCCCAGAATGCCCAGACCGATCAGACCCGCGGACGCCGCGGCCACCCATTGCTTGTTTCGCATGTCATTCCTCGAATCGGTTCCACCGGTTCAGGTCGGCTTGCGCTGGGGGAGGAACGTCACCAACCCCAGGATGCACGCCGCCGCGAAGACTACCCAGCCAAAGACGTTCCCGATGCGACCGAAGATCGTTCCCGGATTGTTCGGGTCGATCAGGAACTCGTGGGTCAGGACTCCGTCCACCCACGCCTTCTCAGTTCGGCCATCGACACCCGAGACCAGCAGCTTTCCTTCGGAGTCGATGGCGGCCGAGACTCCCGTATTGACCGAACGGAACATGGGCACCCCGAGTTCCACGCAGCGCCAGCGGCCGACGAGCAGGTGAGTTTCGCGGGCGCCGCTCTGGCTGCCGAACCACCCGTCGTTGCTGATGTTGACCATGATGTCCGCGGTCCGGACACCATCGTGATAGACCAGATCGCGGCTCGTTTCTGAAAAGGTGATTTCGTAGCAGATCGGCGCGACGAACCGCACCGGAACAGCCTGTCCGTTGGGGCCGTGTCCGGCCACAGTGAACACCCGTGGCGTCGTACCGGCCTTCAGGTCAAAGGCCATCCCCGATGCCCCGAGCCCGACCACGGCCTGCTGGAGCTTGGGCCAACGCCACATCAGCGGCACCTGTTCGCCGAACGGGGTCAGGTGCATCTTGTCGTACCGGCTGGCCTCAATCACGCCCGCGCGCATCATGACGGCGGAGTTGAACTTGCCATCGAACTTGGGAATGCGTTTGCCGTCGGCGCCGGCCTCGAACCGGAGCCCGTCGAACGCCATCGCGCCGACCAGCAGCGGCACGCCGTAAGCCTGCTGATCGTGCAGGAGCGCGTTGGCGTAGACCATGGCGTCGGTCGAGCCCTGCTTGCCCTGGGCCCGCAGGTTGTCGAGCTGAGCCTGGAGTGATGCCGGGTCGAGCCCAGCGCCCGGGAACATCGTCTCGGGCCAGATGATCATGTCCGGCGTGGGGTGTGCCGCGGCGGCGTTGTTGGTCAGCGCCCGCCACGACTCAAAGTCGTCGAATTGCTGCTGCGGCTTCCACGTCATCTTGTTGCTCTGCGGCAGGTTGGTCTGGATTGCCACCAGCCGCAACTTCACAGTCCCGGGTCCAGGTTCAGTCGAAGAGACGTAACCGACACCCAGCAGCAGCGCAACCAGACCGATCACTGTCAACGGCGCCGTGCGCGGGGCATGCGGCACCCCTTTGTGCCGATCGAGCAGCGCCCGCACCGACGACTGCAGCGGCACCACCAGCAGCACCAGCATCGACACGCCGTAGACGCCGAAGACCGCGGCGATCTTCTTGGCGGGCACGAAGTCGATCAGTGGGTGTCCCAGCAAGCACCACGGGTAGCCATTGATGGCGATCTCGCCGCGCAGGAACTCCAGCCCCACCCAGAAGATCGGCACACCGATGAGCCACGCGAGCTGCTCGGAGCGTTTGGCCAGCCGCGCCAGCAGCCACACGTACAGCACTGGATAGACCGCCATATATAGCCCGTGAGCGGGAAAACCCAAACCGGTAATCGCCCACATGAACCGGTGCAGCCACAGCCACGCCGGCAGCGCCCCCAGCCCCACGCACACCGCGGGCCACAACGGTTTCACGCCGCGCCGCGCCACCAGAAGCGCGAAGATGCTCGGCGCCAGCGGCACAAAGATCGCCAGCCATCCCCAACTCGTCGGCGGGAACGACAGCACGAGCAGGAGGCCGGAGATCGCCCCCGCAAGCACACCGTGCAGCGCCGTCGAGCCGCGTGGCCCTGTCGTGATCGAAGTTCTCTGGCTCGTTGCATCCATGCGTGTGCCGCGCCGGGCGGGCGCAGGATAACCCCGCGCATCGCCGCCGGCACCGCCGAAGTCACTTCGTCACTTGCCGCAGTAGTCGATCAACCGGCCCAGTTCATTGCGGAGCTGCGTCCGCGCCACGACCCGGTCCACCATGCCCGCATCGAGCAGGTACTCCGACCGTTGGAAGCCCTCGGGCAGTTCCTGGCGGATGGTCTGCTGGATCACGCGCGGACCGGCGAAGCCGATGAGCGCCTTGGGCTCGGCGATAATCACATCGCCGAGCATCGCGAAGCTCGCCGTGACGCCGCCGGTGGTCGGGTCGGTCAGGACACTGATAAACAGGCCGCCGGCCTCGTCGAAGCGGGCCAGCGCCGCCGAAGTCTTGGCCATCTGCATGAGCGACAGGCCGCTCTCCTGCATGCGGGCGCCGCCTGAGGCGCTGACGATGATCAGGGGAAGGTCGCGCTCGGTGGCGGTCTCGATCGAACGCGTCACCATCTCGCCCACGACCGAGCCCATCGAGCCCATCATGAAGTGCAGGTCCAGCACCGCGATCATCGCGGCGCGGCCCTTGATAAAGCCGGTGCCGGCGAGGCACGCGTCCATCCGATCGCTCTTGATCTGCTCGGCGGTAATTCGTTCGCGGTACGTCTTGACGTCGCGGAACTTCAGCGGATCGGTCGGGCGCAGGCCCGTGAACATGGGCTCGAACGTGTCGGCATCGGTGAGCTGGCGGATGCGCTCGACGGCACCGATCCGGAAGTGATGGTTGCACTCGGGGCAGCAGTGGAGGTTGTTCTCCATCTGCTTCCGGTAGACCATGCCGCCGCAGTCGGGGCAACGCAGCCACAGCCCTTCGGGGATGGCGGCCTTGCGGGGCGTCGTCTGCGTCTTCACTTCCGTCCACGTCCGGCCGGCGATCTTGGTCATGGGCGATGTCCTGAACCCGTGGCGTCCGTCACCACGCACCGTCAAGCGGCTCCAGCCGCTCCCGTTCGAGCATCCTGCTCCGGGCAACACGCAGTGATCGGCTCTCCGACCAAACGAAGCCCAACTTTGTTGCCACTTCCGCGCGTCCCGCCGTTCATGGCGGCTGGCAGTATACCCGTGGCCCGCAGCAAAGATTCAACTAACCCTAACACGCCCTGAATCACGGTGGAAAATCAGCGAGTCAAACGGGGTTTCAACGCGAAATTCCGGCCAATGACCCCATCACCGCCCCTCGGCGCTCCGACGGCTGCCCAAAGACCGCCGTGGCGGCCACCAGCACATCGCACCCCGCCTCACGGACCACCGTGGCATTGTCGGGCTTGATCCCGCCGTCCATCTCCAGCCGCTGATCCGGCTGGAGGAGCCGTCGAACTGCCCGGGTCTTCTCCAGCACCGGCTCGATGAACACCTGCCCGGAATAACCGGGGTTCACCGACATCACCAGCACCAAGTCCACCTTGCCGACATGCGAGAGGATCCGCTCCTGCGCTGTCGGAGGGTTGATCGCCAGACCGGCGGTCATCCCCAGCGACCGGATGCGGTCCGCCAGCGGCCCGATCTGCTCCGGCGGCACGGCCTCGACATGGAAGGTCAGGTGGTTGGCACCAGCCTTGGCGAACGGCTCGACGAACATCGCCGGGTCCGTCACCATCAGATGGACATCTAAGAACGCCTGCGGCAGCGCCTTGCGGACGCACCGGCACAAGTCCGGCCCCATCGTGAGGTTGGGCACAAAGTGGCCGTCCATGATGTCCACATGCAGCAGATCTCCACCCGCTGCCAATACGCCGCGGCACTCTTCGCCCATGATGGCGAAATCCGCCGACAGGATCGACGGCGCGATGAGCACTCGCCCCTTCTCCAGCGGTCGTGTGAACAGGTTGTCAACGCGAGCGCTCGTCATCGGCCCTGCTCGTTGGCGGGTTTGGGACCGTATTCGCCGACCAGCTTTGTCTCGGCGAGCACGGTCAGTCGCGGATTCACATCCAGCATCTTGGGGCGCGCGGGCAGCTCGAAAGTCGCCTCCGCCACGCGGGTATCAATATCCATGTACACCATCTTGGGGCCGTCGGGCAGGTCGCAGTTGATCCCAAGTTTGAACGCGAATGGCGGATTGAGCTTGTCTACTTTCTGTGTTTGTTCGACGCGCACTTTGAGCTTGCCCGTCGCCTCGTCCCACATGGCATCGACGTTCAGACGCGGGATCCCCGGGCGATAGCACCACTGCCAGAAGAACCGTTCCAGGCTCTGGCCGGAGACTTCCTCCATCACCTTGCGGAAGTCGTCCGTCTCCACCTCGCTGAACTTGAAACGGTCCACGTACAGCCGCACGCCCTTGTAGAACGTCTCGTCGCCGAGCCGCTCCCGAAGCATGTGCAGCACCAGCGCGCCCTTGCCGTAGGGATTGGCCGCCTTGTTGAAGTTGTCGTCCGGATCGCTGTAGCGGTTGGAGACCATCGGCGTCGCGTCGGGCGCGCTGCCGCGGTCGCGCCCGATGATCGACGCGGCCGACTCGGTGATCGTGCGGAAATACCCGTCCTCGCCGTTCACCTTCTCGTTCCACAGCGCCTCGCAGAACGTCGCCCATCCTTCATTCAACCACAGGTGCGCCCACGACTTGCAGGTGAGCAGGTCGCCCATCCACTGGTGCGCCAACTCATGCGAGATGAGATCGTCATTCGAGCCCGCACGTCCGATCGCCGCCGAGTCCGACAGCGTCGTCGCGCTGGTGTTCTCCATCCCGCCCCAGCGGAAGTTGCGGACGATCACCTGGTCGTACTTGTCCCATGGGTAGGGTTCGTCGAAGACCTCCTCGAAGAGCTTCACCATCTTGGGCGTGTTGGCAAAGATCTTCTCCACATCCTCCTTTGACCCCGGATAGCTGTAGACACTCATCGGCAGCCCCGGACGCGCCGAGTCCGGCCCGCCCAGATCCGCGACATCGAACTTGCCGACCACCAGCGTCACCAGGTACGCCGCGTGCGGCTTGTCCTGCAGCCAGTGCCACTTGCCGCGACCGACGGAATCGCCGTTGACTCCGGGCAGCACCTCGTGCGCGAGCAGACGTCCATTGCTCACAACGAGATAGTCCGCGGGCACCGTCGCGATGATCTCGGTGGTCAGCTTCTCGTTGGGGAAGTCGTGGCATGGGAACCAGTACGAGTTGGCATCCGGCTCACCCTGTGAATAGACCAGCGCCCCCCATGACTCGCGCCCTGCCCGTGTCTTCAGCCAATTCAAGCCATTACCTGACGCGCCTGGCTTCTCTGCGGTGTAAGCGATCTCCGCCGTCAGCGGCACACCCGGCTGAGCCGGGGGCGACAGCGTGATCCGCAGCTTGCCCGCGGCCAAATCCTGCGAGAACTCCGCCGCATGGCCGTTAATGGTGACCCCGGTCACCTTGATGGTCTTGCGCGCATCCAATTCCAGCACGTTCCGCTCCACGGCGATGGCCGCGGCAGTCAGTGTCGCGGTCGCGCTGAATTTGGCCTCCTCCATATCCGGGATATCGACCTGAATCTTCAGGTGCTGATGGTCGAACAGCCGGTGGGTCGGCCAGTTCAGCGGCGGCTCACGCCGGGATTGGGTGCCGCGGGTAGTCGTCGGTGTCGCCGGCGGCGGATTGGTCGGAGGCGCTTCCTCCTGGCCCTGGGCTATACCCACCAACAGCAGTCCGATCGACAAAACCCGAGCCAGCAGGGACAAGTTCATCCGCGTCTCCGGGCCGCACCGGGGCGGCGATGTGCCGAACGCATCGTCCGCGAGGGTCGATCGCCCGTCACCGGAGGGTACCCGCGCGCGGAACTCTTCCGTGCGCTTTGCATTGTCCACCCGCTTGTGAATAAGATCACCACATGCCCGACCAGCCGAGCCCCAACGGTCCGGCCGCCCCGCGTAACCCACCCACGCGGACGGCCTTCTCGCCCATTGACTGCCATCCCGGCTTTGACACGCCCGACGATGCGGGGGCCAAGGGCATCCTCGCTGGCGTTGCCGACACGTCAGCCACCGAGTTCTACTCCCCCATTCCTCCCGGCTACCGCAAGGGCTTCCACAAGTACATCGTCGTCTTCGGCACCGTGATGTCGGGCTTGGGCAAGGGCATCTTCTCCGCCTCGGTCGCCAAGCTCTTTCGCGACAAGGGCCTCGTCGTCGCCCCGATGAAGCTCGAAGGCTACCTGAACATCGACGCCGGCACACTCAACCCCTACCGCCACGGCGAAGTCTTCGTTCTGGAAGACGGCACCGAGTGCGACATGGACCTGGGCACCTACGAGCGCATGCTCGACCAGGACCTCACCCGCAAGAATTTCACCACCTCCGGCCAGGTCTTCTCGCAGATTCTCGACCGCGAGCGCCACGGCGAGTATCTCGGGCGCGATGTGCAGATGATCCCGCACGTCACCGGCGAGGTGAAGCGCAAGATCCGCGAACTCGCCGTGCAGGGCGACGGCACCCGAGCCGCCGATGTCGTCTTCGTCGAAGTCGGCGGCACCGTCGGCGACTACGAGAACGGCTTTTACATCGAGGCCCTGCGTGAGCTGGCCTTCGAGGAGGGCCCCGGCTCCACCTGCTTCGTCGCCCTCACCTACGTCATCAAGCCCGAGGCCCTCGGCGAGCAGAAGAGCAAGCCCGCCCAGCTCGGCGTCAAGCGCCTGATGGAAGCGGGCGTGCAGCCCCACATCATCGCCTGCCGCGCCCACGACGAGGTCGAGAGCAAGGTCCGCGAGAAGATCGCGATGTTCACCAACGTGCCGATGAAGCGCGTTTTCTCGATGCACGACCGCCCGAGCATCTACACGATCCCCGACGAGATGCGAGGCGAGGGCCTCGACCGCGAAATCCTCTCCCTCCTCAACCTCCACGACCGCGTGGATGCACCCATGGAGGACCGCGCCCGCGACCGCTGGACGACCTTCGTCCGCAAGCTCACGACGCGACACGAACGCCAGATCAACCTCGGCATCACCGGCAAGTATGCTCACCTGCGCGACGCCTACGCCTCGATCGACAAGGCCATCGAGCACTGCTCGGCCCACCTCAACACCGCCGTCAACATCACCTGGATCGACACCACTGAACTGACCGACGCCCTCGTCCCCGAGCGTCTCGCCCCGCTTGACTGCGTGATCGTCCCCGGCGGCTTCGGATCGCGCGGCGTCGAAGGCAAGATCGCCTGCGTCCGCTACTGCCGCGAAAACCAGATGCCCTACCTAGGTATCTGTCTCGGCTTCCAGGTCGCGGTCATCGAGTACGCCCGCAACGTCCTCAAGCTCGCCGATGCCAACAGCACCGAGTTTGACCCGCGTTGCCCCCATCCGCTCATCAGCGAGCTGCCCGATCAGAAGAAGATCGAGGGCCTCGGCGGCACCATGCGCCTCGGCGCTCAGGACGTGCTTGTCAAAGAACACACCCTTGCCCATTTCCTCTACAGCCAGCGTCTGAGCGTCCGCGAGCGCTTCCGCCATCGCTACGAGGTCGATCCCGGCTACATCGACCGCCTCGAGGCCGCGGGGCTGATCTTCTCCGGCCGCCACCCCTCGCAGCCGATCATGCAGCTTCTCGAGCTTCCCCAACCCGATGCGATGGGCCACGGCGGCCACCCCTACTTCGTCGCCGGTCAGTTCCATCCCGAGCTCACCAGCCGCCCACTTCGCCCGCAGCCGCTGTTCATGGGCCTGATCGCTTCGGCCATCCTCCGCAAGTTCGGCACAACCGACAACACCCGGGCTCAGCTCTACATGGAGCCCGACTTGTCCCGCTGGCTGCGTCGGCCCCACGCACCTGGGCCGGGCACACCCGCTCCGCGCCAGCGTGTCTGACGCCACAACAGCGTCGGTTTCGCCCCTTGGCGAGTGCGAACGACCGCGTTATCGGGCGGGGACGATCGACCGACCCCCTCTCGCAGTCTTTGCGCACGATTCCTCACGCGGGGGATTGTGTTCTTGTTCGTGCGAGGTATTCTGTACTCGATGCGCCGCCTCGCCCACTGGCTCCGCGCCCGCCGACGCAACGACGCACTCTGCGTCTACTGCGGATTCCGCGGGCGTGCCGCCACCAACGCCCGCGCCAAGCACATCTTTCATTGCCCCGATTGCGGCGGCGACTGGTACTCGCGCCCCCCGCGCAGCTACCGCGAGATGGAAGCGCTTGACCTGCCCGATGTCGCCGGCGTCGCGATCACCTCAGCCGAGCCCGCCGCCCGCGCGCCGCTGATCGGCGGCCTGCTCGAGATGCTGCGCATCCGCTGAGCCTCGCCCCCCCACCACAACTCCCGAACCCACGCGCGAAACCTGAACCGGCGGCTGCGCCCGCGGAGTGCTGATGCCGTGCTCGGCGAAGACCGGCAGGTCCTTGCGGTTGAAACGCGACCACCCCGGCGCATCCTGCAGCCGCGCCGGAGCCCGGATCGTGTGCCACATGTGGAAGGCAAAGATCGTGTCGCAGGCGATCACCGTCTTCGGACGCGGGCGCAGGCGGTTGAGCCGCCGCGCCATGTCGTCGTCGTTGAAGCGGTAGCCCACGTAGTCCTCGTCGAATCCGTTGACGCGCTGCGCCGTGGCGATCGTCATCGCGTGATGCCCGCCGATCAACCGCGGCTTGTTCGGCTTCGAGAGCCCCAGCCGCGACATGAGCAGGTGCCGCCGGTAGCGCGACTGGCGCTTGCGCAGCAGTTCCATCTCCGCCGCTGTGAGCATTCTCTTCACATCCGGACCGTCGCGCAGCACCACCTCGGCGTCGATCCGCCCCGTGGGTTCTTCATCCAGCAGCACTCGATATGGAATGATGTAGTCGGCGCCGTCGTCGCGCGTCGCCGCGTGCAGCGCCAGCGCATCGGGCGCCAGCATTGTGTCGCCGTCGAGCACCACCACCAGGTCATTGCCTTCGGCGCCTGCTTCACTGATCAGCGTCCGCAGCCCGTTGTTGCGCACCTGGTTCAGGTGAGCCTCGCCTTGGTGCGCCCGGCGCGTGTGCCACATCGGAATCGCCCGCCCCGCCTTCGCACACACCCGCGGCCACCACGCCGCGAGCAGATCAGCGATCTCCGCCGAATCGTTATCACAGGTAACGACCACGCCGTCGGGCGCGCGCGCCTGGTGCGCCAGCGCCGCCAGGCAGCACGCCAGGTGGCGCGTCGTGTGCGTCGGGATGAGCACAAACACGCGCCCGCTCACCGACCGGCCCGCCGCG
>JBOHNM010000159.1:0-9381 GCA_050730675.1 Phycisphaerales bacterium
GCTCTATTCTCAACTCTTGAAGGTGCTGCCGACCGAGGAACTCGCCAAGGCGACCACACGGGCAATTGAAAACGCAGCGAAGGAGCCCGCCGAGGAGAAGAAGGACGAGGCCAAGCCCGCCGACGCGAAGCCCGCCACGACCGAGCCCGCCAAGGAAGCACCAAAGGACGCTCCGGCCCCCGCACCGGCTCCGGCCCCTGCCCCGAAACCTTGATCGAATCGAATCTGTTTCCCAAACTGCCTTGAGTAAATTGAACTTTCACAACCCCGTCCGTGCGGGGCTTTTTCATGCCAGTTTCGCACAGAACCGGACCGTCGCCGGCTTCGATTCGCCGCCGCTGCCGCCTAAGCTTGCCCCTCCAAACCAGCCCCGTGTCGGGGATTCTCCAGAAAGGTGCATCATGGCCGACCAGCCCCAGCAGCAGCAGATCCAGCTCCGCATCGACGAGACCCGCATGCGGACGACCTATGCCAACACCATCCGCACCAGCACCACGCCCGAGGAGGTGGTCCTGGACTTCGGCATGAACCTCCCGTCTCCGAGCCAAGATGGCAAGCCCACGATTGTCTTCGACGTCGGCAGCCGCGTGATCCTGAACTGGCGCGGCGCCAAGCGCCTGGCGATGAGCCTGAGCCAGATCATCCGTCAGTTTGAAGAGGCCAACGGCGAGATCAATATCGGCAACCAGCAGCCACCGCAGCGGCCGGAGTAATCGTCACTTCTGACGAGTGGAAATTCGAGCATCAACGAAAGACCCCGGGCGGCGAACCCGGGGTCTTTTTACAAGTGGGCGAGGAGGGATTTGAACCCCCGTAGGCGTTAAGCCAGCAGATTTACAGTCTGCCCCGATTGGCCACTCCGGCACTCGCCCGAACAGTCAGATTTCGCCGCCCTCGCGGCAAGGTCTGGAGGGTAGTCGGCTCCGGTCCTAAAGCAACCACCGGACCAACCTCGAAAGCCCTCCAAAGCCGCTGACAGGAGTTGAACCTGCGACCCGCGCTTTACAAAAGCGCTGCTCTACCAACTGAGCTACAGCGGCGTGGCCCAATGGTATCGGCCGAGGTTGGGCGAGTCTGCCGTTTCGCTGATCGACGCCCATTCACGGTGGGAATGCACCCCGGGTCGGAACCCAAGGTATATTCAGTCCGGGCGGCCGCAGGAGATCGCACGATGGGCCACGACCAACGTCCGGACCACGACGCCGAACGACGCAATGGACAAACGGATCCACCCGGGTGGATTGACGAGTCCGGCGTCTCGCGCCGTTCGTTCATCAAGACCCTCGGCGTGTCGGCCGCCGCGGCATCGCTCTCGGCGGTTCCCGCGAGCGCGGGAATGGTCGGAGGGAGCGCCGTGGATGAGGGCGTGCCGATGGCGGGGCCCGACCCCGTGGACACCACGCTCACGATCAACGGCAAAGGTGTCAAGATCAAGATCGAGCCGGCGACCACACTGCTCGATGCGCTGCGTGTGCAGTGCAACCTCACCGGATCGAAGGAGATCTGCGACCGCGGCTCGTGCGGCGGCTGCTCCGTGCTGGTTGACGGCAAGCTCGTCAACTCGTGCATGATGCTCGCGATGGACGCCGTCGGTGTGCCGATCACTACCATCGAGGGCTTGGCCACCGACGGCAAGCTTGATCCCGTTCAGGAGGCGTTCATCAAGCACGACGGGCTGCAGTGCGGTTACTGCACGCCGGGGCTGGTGATGGCCTGCCGGTCGCTGCTCAACCAGAACCCCAAGCCGACGCTGGAGCAGATCAAGCGCGGAACCAGCGGCAACATCTGCCGCTGCGGGACGTACACCAACATCTTCAACGCGGCGCTCGAGGCCTCGGGCCAGCCGCCGGTCATGGACCAGAAGGGAGCGTGACCGATGACCACACAATTGCAGCCGGTGCTTATCCCCACGTTCATGCCCACCAACAACCGTCCCGGCAACATGGGCGCGTCGATGAATGACGACACGTCGCGTTTGGACGCCGTGCCCAAGGTCACTGGGTCTGCGAAGTATGGCAAGGATTATTTTCTTCCCAACGCACTCTACATCGCCCTCGTCCGTTGCCCGTGGGGTGCGGCGGAGTTTGTGAGCGCCGACGAAGCCGCGGCCAAGGCGGTCCCGGGCGTCGTCGAAGTGGTCATCAACGGCAAGGAAGGGACGTACCACGGGCAGTCCATCGGGCACGTGGCGGCGGAATCGCCGCTGGCGATGAAACGCGGCGTCAAGGCACTCAAGGCCAAGTGGAAACGCGGGGCCGTCAAGACGCTCATCACTGATTCTGTCAAGACTGAACCGGATGTCGGCGATGCGGCCAAGGCCATACTCGACGGCGCCGAGTTGAAGCTCGAGGCCGTCTACAGCACGCCCGTGCAGACACACTCGTCGCTCGAGTCGCACGGCGGCGCAGTGGACCACAAGGGCGACCGGGCCACGGTCTACGCCTCGACGCAGGGCACTTCGTCCGTTCGTGATGGTCTGGGCGGTCCGCTCGGGCTGGCTGCGGGCGATTTCGAGGTTGTTTGCGAGTTCGTGGGCGGCGGGTTCGGTTCCAAGCTCGGCGGACCCGGCAAAGAGATCTCGACGGCGGCGCGGCTGGCGGCCAAGTACAAACGCCCCGCGTATCTCTTCTGCAACCGATCCGAGGAGCACCTCGACACCGGGAACCGACCCTCGAGCCGCACACTCGTGCGGTTGGGGTTCAAGAAAGATGGCACGATCCTGGGTGGCGAGATCCGTACCTGGGGCGGTGTCGGCGTCGCGGGTGGCGGCGGCGGCGTCTCTTTTCCCTCGGGACGCTACAAACTCGGCGACACCAAGAAGACCCACGCCGATATCTCCTTCAACGGCGGAGGACCGCGGGCGTTTCGCGCTCCGGGACACCCCCAAGCGGCCTTTGCCGAAGAGCTGATGCTGGACGAGATTGCCGCCATGGCAGGCCTCGACCCGCTGGAGCTGCGCCAGAAGCTCGTCGGCAACGTCCACAAAGAGATGCTCGAAGCGGGCGCCAAGCTCATCGGCTGGTCCAACCGCAAGCCCAATGGATCGCAGAAGAAAGCCCTGCGCACGGGCTACGGCATCGGCACGACCAGTTGGGGGAGCGCAGGCCCAGGCGCGTCAGCAGAAGTGGTCATCAATCGCGACGGTTCGGTGGAGAGCCGCACCGGCACGCAGGACATCGGCACCGGTCAGAAGACCGGCATGGGCATCTGCACGTCCGACGCCATCGGCATCCCGCTCAAGTTTGTGACGGTCAAGATCGGCCGATCGACGCTGCCGCCGGGGCCCGGCTCGGGCGGTTCGGTGACCTCTCCCACCACCGCGCCGACGATGATGGCCGTCGCCCTCGGCGCACGCACAAAGCTCTTCGAGGTGCTGGCGCCGCTGGCGAACGCGAAAGCCGAAGACTTCGATATCAAGGACGGCGTGGTCCTCCTCAAGGGGCAGAAGCACCTGGCGTGGGAAGAGGCATGCGCCAAGCTGCCCAACGACGGTGTCACGTCAAACGCCGGCAAGGGCGAGCGCGGCGATGGAAACTCCAACGGCGCGCAATTCGTCAAACTGGATGTCGATACCGAGACGGGCATCGTCTTCGTCCGCCACGTGATCGCGATCCAATCGTGCGGACGTGTACTCTGCCGCAAGACCGCCGAGAGCCAGATCATCGGCGGCGTCATTCAAGGCATCTCCTACGCGCTCTTCGAGAACAAGCTGCTCGATCGCAACACCGGCGCGATGGTCAACGACAACTTTGAGTGGTACAAAGTGCTCGGTCCCGGGGATATGCCGCACATCGAGCCGGTGCTGTGGTCCAAGGGCCAGACCGGAGTGAAGGCTCTGGGCGAACCACCGACCATTCCCACTGCCGGTGCAGTGGCGTGCGCGATCTTCAACGCTATCGGTCGCCCCGTTCGACACCTGCCGCTGACGCCCGACAAGGTCCTGGCCGCGATGGAAGGAGGCGCCGCGTGAACCCCTTCGCAATCGCTCAACCGCGTTCATTCGATGAGGCCGCCGCCACCGTGGCGGATAAGCGCTTCAGCCTGGCGGTCATCAAGGCCGGCGGGATGGACGTGGTCGATCACCTGAAGGAAGGGCTGTACCAGCCTGACGTGGTCATCAATATTAAACGGCTCCGCAGCCAGCCAGGTGCGCAGCCGATCACGCAGAACGGCAACGAGATCCGCATCGAGGCGACGGCGACGATGGCCGAGATCGCTGCGTCGGACATCATCCGACGTTCGGCGCCCGTGCTGTCTCAATCGCTGGAGAACACCGCCTCGCCGCAGGTCCGCAATGTCGGCACCGCGGCGGGCAACCTGCTGCAGCGTCCGCGATGCTGGTACTACCGGCACGAGCAGTTTGACTGCTTGAAAAAGGGCGGCGCGACGTGCTTCGCCGTTGAGGGCGAGAACAAGTTCCACGCGATCTTCGGGGACGGTCCTTGCCACATCGTGCATCCTTCAAATCTCGCGCCGGCACTGGCGGTCTGCAACGGCGTGGTCTACCTGACCGGGTCGGCACGCAAGTCGATCCCCATTTCGGCCCTCTTCCACATGCCGGACAAGGGTGTCCGCACCGAGTCCGAGTTGCAACCGGGCGAGATCATCACGCACATCACAGCCGAAGCCCGGCCGCAGAGCGGTTTTTGTGCGCTCAAAGAAAAGCAGTCGTTCGACTGGCCGATGGTCGCGGCCTCGGTCGCGATCGAACTCGATGGCTCCACGATCAAATCGGCACGTGTCTGTGCTGGCGCAGTCGCACCGATCCCCTGGGATCTCCCCTCGGTTGCCTCCGCCCTCAAGGGCGTGAACGTCGACGACGACGCATCCCTCCGCAAGGCCTGCTCCGGCGCCGCGACGGGCGCCAAGCCCATGACGGACAACGCGTACAAAGTCAAGCTCCTGCCGGTGGTAGTGCGGCGTGCGGTGCTCGTTGCCGCCGGACGCAAGACGGAGGTGGATGCATGAACTGGGACGCCCCGCTCGATCTCAAGCCCTGCTGCCTCAACCTGCGTCACAAGATGATGTACTGCGACCCGCGCCAAGCCACGCCCGGCCTGGTGGACGACCGTTCCGACACGCGTGTCTACCTCTGCATGCTCTCGCAGGAAGTCATCGGCCCCGACGGCAAACCTGTGAGCCCAAAGACATGCTGCTCATCGGGAAGGGGTTGCTTTCAGGGCGGTGCCTCGCCGGCAGGCGAAACGCCGATGCAGAATGACGGCACAAACCGGGCGTGAATTGGACGATCGCACCACCCCAAAGAAAAAACCGCCGGGCAGAACCCGGCGGCAATGGGCGATACTGGACTCGAACTCCCTTCGATTTCCAAGCCGAACACGCGGGTTGCAAACTCGGGCGGCGCAAAATGCGGCGCATCTGACCACAAACTCGCTTGCGGGCCGAGTGTCATAGCTCCAAATGACCCCGAACTAGCCGCGGTCGTAGCAGCGTGGTCGCACCTGCCGGCTGCGGTGCGGGCGGGAATTGGCGCCATGGTTGTGGCCTCGCAAGGAGCAGACCGTGGCAACTAGCCGCCCAAAGCGATCAAAGACAACGCCTAATGGGAAGCCCTGCCGACGAATAGTGCCGGAAGGGGCGAGCCGGGCTCCGCTGTCTAGTGGAAACGCGATCCAGATCCAACGTACCGCTCGCCAATCGTCAAAGGACTACATCAGTTGGCTGAGCGGCGTCGTGTTTGCGGATTCTCTCTCCCACCGCCTGGCACCGAAACTCTACGACAAAGCCTGGGTGACGGGCGCCATCGGGCATGTCAAGGATATCGTCGAAGGCCTCAACCCACGTGATCCGGCAGAGGAAATGCTTGCCCTTACTCACAGCCGGATACTGCACCTCACCAGCATGTCCAACCAGCAGACGGACATCGAGTCACTTCGTGCAATCAATGAATACATCGACCGCGCCTGCAACACCTACCGGCGGCTCATGCTCGCCCTGGCTGAGTATCGCCGACCCGCACGGCAGCCGGACACCTTTACGGCCATCAGGCAAGCCAACATCGCCGGCCAGCAAGTGGTTCAGAACCATGACTCAATCGAAAAAAAACACCGACAAAGCGACGAACGAACAAGGATGCAGCGACGGTCCCGCTGGTGCCCCGCAGCTATCAGTTGACGTCTGCGGGGTTGGCGTCACTTCGTTGTTCCGCTCGACGGCTGAAACCATGGACGCGGTCCACGGGTCCGCGGACGAAGGAGGGAAAGCGTCGGGCCAAGATGAACGCGCTGAAACACGGAGAACGGTCGGAGGCTGTGATCGTGCAGCGCCGCGCAGCCGTGGCGCTCGCGCGGATTGATCGCCTCTTCGCGCGGCCGCTCTAGGGATAGCCCCGCCAATTCAACCTGATCGCTAGTGCTGCGGCGCCAAACGAGTGCGCCATAGCTCGTTGAACGCCGCTGCGTGGGCGCTGAGGGCGGTCTTGGCGGTGGCGACGGCGGGCTCGCTCTCGGCTTGAGAGACTATCCCGGCACTGGCGGCGTCGAGCGTGGTGCCGCGGCGGTCGGCGATGCTCTTGGCGGCGACGGCGTTGCGCAGTTGCAGCCACTGGGCGTCGGTGCGGTCGACGACGAAGAAATAGACCGGGACGTTGACTTTCCTCGCGTTGACTCGGATGGCGGCGAGTTGGGCGATGCGCTCGGCGGGAAGTGAGCCGGCCGCGTCGCTGAACGCCTGGTCCAGGATCGCATCAAGAACGGCGCGGGCCTGCGCGGGCGTCGGCGGAGGGTTTTCGCCCGGCGCTAGCTCCACAGGCGGCCGAACGGCCCGCTCGTTGGCTTGATTGAGGTTGATGGTTGCCTGGGAGAGCAATTCCATTCGGTCGTTGACGGGAGCGATGGTGGGCATGGCGGTGAGCACGCCATCGAGTTGTTCCTGGCTCACACCGGCGGCGGCGAAGACCTCGGGCGTGAGGCCGACGCGGCGCAGCAGGAGATCCGCCGCAACCGGATCGTTGAGCTTGCGCGCGGCTTCGGTCCTGGCGTCGGATCGGCTCTTGGCAGATGCGAGCGTATCGGGTGCTCGACTGGTGGTCGCGACCAATACGGCGGAGGCGCCGCCGGCGGCGATCAGCAGCAACATGAATGGAACGAGAAGGCCGCCGCGACGAGTGGTGGTTCCGAGCATCGGGGGCTCCTTGGAATTGGGGCGTCATGCAAAGGTACCAGCGCGTCACGGTCCGCGCCAATGTTGACGACCAAGATTTTGTTGCGTCGGTGCAGACACGGTGTACAACTCTGACCCGAGTTCGGGATTCCCCGGGATGTGTTGCATGGATTCCCGCATTCCAGCTCAATACGGCATGCAAACAGAATGCAATCCACGTAGATGGGTCATCGCGCCGCAGAGAACGCGATTTTGCTTGCGGCCCCGCATGCCCAGTGGTTAGCCTCGCCGAGCGAGCCCGCAGACGCGCCCTCGCCCTGGAGAACATCTCATGCTCCGCTCCCGCAAGTTCGTGTGCATTGCCGCGCTGGCGTTCTGTGCGTGCCCCGCGATCGCCGTTGGCGGGCCGAGTGAAGAGTCCAAGTTGCGGGCATCGAGTTGGAACCTGCTGGAGATCTACAACCCGAGCCTCACAACCTACCTTGCGGGCGACACGGTGGTGCAGTTGCTCGGACCGATCTTTGAACAGCGGGGCGTGGACCTCGACGGCACGCTGCGGTCGCCACAGCCGCTGGGATGGGCCATCGCCGCCGATCCCTTTGGAGGGGGTTACGGCTCGGGCCGCCGGGTCGGGGACATCAATCTGGCCACGGGCACCTACAGCCCTACGGAGATCGACTTCGCGTTGCCCGCGCGAGGTCCTGGGGTCGTCATCGGCCGCACGTACAACTGCCGCCAAGCTAAGAGCGGGTCGCACAGCGATAGTGACGGGCACCAAGGGTTCAACTGGGCGCAAGCGGCACAGCCGGAAATCATCTACAAGGCCGTCGCGGGCCACCCCGAGCAGGACACGATCTATCTCGTGTACGGCGCCGACCGGTACATCGAGTTCGCGTCCCTCGATTCCTCCGCCCTGGTGTTCAAGGCCAAGAACGGGGCCGCGGGCATCATCGACAAGACCGTCGGCACCTCCGGCGATCCGGACCTGTTCACCTATTACGACCAGCGCGGCACCGCTATCACGTTCTTCGGATTCAATTCCGGAGCCAACCCCGCCAAGGGGCAGTGGTGGAAGACGACCGACGCCGCCGCCAACACCGCGTATGTCGACAACGACAGCAACCCGGTGACGGCGATCAGCAGCGGCTACGACGGGAGCGGACGCGCCCTGCAGATGTTTGACGCCTCGAACCGGCGGTACACATTCACCTACAGCACCGTTGGCGGCAGCAAGACCCGCCTGACGCGGGTGAAGGCGGAGATCCAGAGCGGCGGGTCGTGGACGAGCCCGACCACCGTGGGCCAGGTGGACTATGAGTACTACACCGGCTCGTCGGATACGAGCAGCGGCCTGGCGGGCGATCTGCGGGTGGTCACGGTCACCATGCCCGTCGCCGGATCGAGTGACTATGTCCGCAACAAGTACTACCGCTACTACATCTCCACATGGAGCAACTCGGACGGCTCGCGCGGCAACGACCACCAGATCAAGCTCGCCGTGGGGTTCGAGGGCGTGCGGAACGTGGGCACGGGGAGCTTGGCCGGGACCAGTGATGATGACCTCAAGCCGTACTCCGAGGCGTGGATGGAGTATGTGTCGAGCAGCGACTACCGCATTGCCAAGGGCATCTTCAACGGCGAGTGCGGGTGCAGCGGCGGATCGAACGGGACCTACGAGTTCACGTACGACAACTGCCTGAGTTACGCGACGTACATCGCCAGCGGGAGCTACGACCAGGCGTGGGCGACGCGGACGGTTGTCACCCAGCCCGACAGCAACTACGTGACGGCGTACTTCGATGAGGTCGGGCAGGTGCAGGCGCGGGTGATGACCAACGCCATTCCGACCGGGTCACCGTCCAAGATGTGGGTGACGGAGATCGAGCGCGACGCGATGGGGTGCGTGACGAATATCTTCGCACCCGAGACCAACAGCAGCTACGTGCACGATTCCACCGGCAACCCGGATGGGTCTTTGGGCCACAGCAACGGCGGGTTGGTGACGGAGTACGAGCGTTCCGCCGCGAGCAATGAGCTGGACGGGTTGCGGATCGCCGTCAAGGTGAAGAACGGCTCGGGCGGTTCGCCCACGACGGTCAGTTCGGTGACGCTCGACCATCGCCAATTCAAATCGGCGCAGGGGGGCGAAGTGACCTACCCCTTCATCGATTCATCCAGCGTCTATCCGGCGGGCAGCGCGATCACCACCAACATGATGCCCACGTGGTGGAGCTGCACGAACACGGACCAGCAGTACAT
>JBOHNM010000160.1:0-9314 GCA_050730675.1 Phycisphaerales bacterium
GGCATCGCTATACCCCTGCTGATCATCGGCGCGTACATCGTCATCCCGCCGATCGCCTCGAGCATGGCGCCGGGCAAGATCGAGGCTGCCGCGGCCGAGGCAATCAAGGGAAAGGTCAGAGTCTCGGACGTTTCGATCGGATGGGGCGGGCCGACCAAGGTCGGCAAGATCGAGATCCTCGACGATACGGGCAAGACCGTCGGCACGCTGAGTGTCACCAGCAGCCTTGGCATCTGGGCAGCCATCGGCGGGCTCAACGAGCTGGGCACGACCACAATCAGCGGCAAGATCGATCTCGTGCGCACGAACGACGCGCAGGGCAACTCGTCCACCAACCTCGAGCGTGCGATCGCGCCGCGCACGCCGTCGAGCAGTGGGGGGGCGACGAAGCTGCCGCGCATCGCCGCGACGCTGAAGATCGAAAAGCTCGATGTGTCGTACACGGAACTGGACACGCAGGGCCAGACCGTTACGACCGCAGCCATGAACGGCGCCACGGGCACCGCGAGCATCAACACGCTCGCCGGGGCCGAGCCTGCCTTGAGCGCCGACATCAAGGCGGCGTTCGCGGGCGGCGGCGCGGCCACACCCGGCGACCTGCGGATCAAGACTAACGCGTCGAAGTTCATCGACGGCTCCGGCGCCCTGACGCCGACCACGGCGGTTGTGGACGCCGACATCCTCGCGACGGGCGTCCCGGTGGCGCTCGTCGATGCGCTGGCGAACCAGAAGGGCTTGCTCGCCGGGGCGCTGGGTGACCGCGCCGATGCAACGATCTCCGCCAAGGGCAACGGCAGCGCGGGCAGCGCCACGATCAGGCTCACCGCGCCCAACGCGGCGGCGGACCTGTCGCTAGCGCTCGCCGGGGGCAAGCTGATGGCCGACAAGCCCGGCGCGGTCTCGCTCAAGTCCACGGCGTTCGCCCTCAAACAACCGGCCGTCCGCGAGGCTCTCGCCAAGAGCGGTCTCGATATCTCGCAGGCACCGAGTCTGGACGCCAAGATCAACACGCTGTCGTGGCCCACGGGCAGCGACCTGCGCGGCGCGATGGTCGATGTCCAAGTCAGCCTCAGCGAAATTCGGGGCACCGCCAAGCTCGCCGATCAACCGGTGCGCAACCTCATCGTCGCGCCGGCTGAGCTTTCGATCAAGAGCACCGACCTGGCCAAGGACGCGACCGCCATGGCGCAGACCAGCGCGACGCTCGACGGACAGTCGGCCGGGACCGTCGCGGTCAATCTGCACGCGACCGACCTGCTCGACGCCAAGGGCGCTCTCCGCTCATTCGCCGCCGCGGGCGTTGATGGATCTGCAGAGGTGCGCGGGCTCTCCGCCGAGCTGCTCGCCCCGTTTGTTGCCGCGGCCAAGCTCCCTATCAATGTGCGGGACGATATCGGCCCGACGGTTGATATCTCACTCCGCGCACAGCCCGCGGCGGGTGCCGCGGGGCGCACGGTCGAGTTCACCCTCGAGAGCCGTAACATTCACGCTCAGGCGCCGGTCAAGTTCACCAACAGCGCCGTGTCTTCGGACAAGTTCTCGCTGCGGATCGATCAGGGTGTCAACCTCGCCCGCCGTTTCGTCGAGCAGCCCGCCGGGAGCGCCAAGCTCGCGGGTATCGGCGCAGTCGCCATGGATGGGTCGTTCAGCGTTCCGCTCAAGGACGGGCAGGCAAACCTCGAAGCCTCATCGATCACGGCCAGCGCGCTCATCAGCAATATCCAGACGCAGATCGGCTCCGAGCCGCCTGTGCAACTCGCGCAGGTCAACGCCCGTGCCGCCGCGGCACCCGGCCAACCGCTGAAGATCACACTCGACACCACGGCGCAGCAGGGCACTCAGCAGGCGAAGGTCAATGGCGACGTGGCGGTCAGCGGCCTGTTTGGCGGCGCCAAGAGCGCTGAACTGCCGTCGATCGGGGCGATTCGGATCAAGGGCACGGTCGCAGCCGACGATATCCCCGGGCCGATGGTCGAGTCGCTCGGCCGCGCATTCGGCGCGCTCAACGAAGCATCACAGGTCGGCGCGGTCGTGCGCGAGTTGCTCGGCGCATCGACCGACATCAACCTGGTCCTCACGCCGGAATCCGACGGCCGTCAATCCGTGGTCCTCGATATCAAGGGCGCAGGCGTGCAGGCCAGCACCGCGCTCGCCATCGCTCCATCGCAGCTCCAGTTTGCCGCGCTGGATGCCAAGGTGAACGCGACGGCGTCGCTCGCGACCAGCCTGCTGAATGCCGCGGGCCTCCCCGAGCAGGCGCGGACGCTGCGACTGACCGCGCCGGCGAACGTCACGCTCAAGCTCGGCGCGCCGTTCGCACTCCCGCTGTCGAAGGATGCCGCCGGCAAGTACACGCTCGCGCCGGATCTTGCCGCCGCGGAGCAGCCGGTGAAGCTCAAAGCCACAGTTGATCAGATCGACATCGCCGGCCTGCAGGCCGACCAGCCGAGCGCCCGCTTCGGCATCAGAGACCTCACCGCGGATGTTGATCTCGTACTCGCCGATCTCGCCGATGCGCCGGTCAAGGGCGCCCGCACCGGGGGCCTCACCGCCAAACTCGAAGCCAAGGCCACACGCGACGGCCAGCCGGCCGGCACAATCGCCGGCGGTGTCAGCGCCGCAGTGGCCGCGGGCAACATGTCGGCGTCGCTGGTGCTGAGCGACCTGCCGACGCCGCTGGTGGACACGCTCGCCGGTAGGCCCGGACTTGTGTCAGGCCTCGCCGGCGACCGCCTGACGGTCTCGTTCTCCGGCGGGCAGGCGGGCAAGGGCCAGCCGATGACCGCGACGCTCGGAGTCACATCCCCGACGCTGAAGGTCAGCGGCGTGCAGATCGAGTCGAATGAGGCCTCCATCCGCCTCGCCAAGCCCGTGTCGATCGAGGCCACAGCCCAGCCGGCGTGGATCGAGCAGTTCGTGCTGGGGACCAAGACCGGCGAGACACCCTCGATGCGCATCGGTCAGCCCGTGCCGGTACAGATCGCGGTGCGTTCGCTCACGCTCTCTCGCTCACGCACGGTCAACAACGCCACAGTGGGCGGTCCGTTCAAGCCCGGCGTCTTCAACGTTGACGCGGATGTCACCATCCCATCGCTCGCGCTGGTGCGCCAACAGTCCGGCGCCGGCGGCCGCTCAGTCACCGCTACCACCAACATGCAGGGGTTGACCGGCAAGGTTTCGACACCGAGCGCCGGCGTGCTCTCCGCCGACGTGCAGGTCGCCAAGGTCTACGAGGACTCCGCCGCGACCGGCGACCCGGTGACGATGAAGGCCTCGCTGAAGAACTTTGCCGATGGCGAGGGCGCGGCCAACTTCGATGCCGCCACCAAGGACCTCTCGCTCAACGCCAACAAGTTCCCCACCGCGATCATCGGGGCATTCGTCGGCCCGCAGCTCAACCTTGTGAAGACGCTCGGGCCGGAGATCCGGGCCAATATCGCCGTCACCAACTTCTCGCCGACGACCGGCTCGGTGAACGCCCGTCTGCAATCCAACAAGGCCACGTTCAACCTTGTCGGCAACGTGCAGGACGGCGCGCTGGTTGTGCAGAGCAACCAGCCGCTGGAACTCAAGCTCAGCGAGTTCAGCTACGGCGTGGACTCCAAACTGCTGCAGGTGCTGCCGCTCTTTGCCGAGGCGAGCAAGCTCTCCGACGGCAAATTCTCGACCATCACCAGCAACAACCTGCGCCTGCCGATCGATGGGGACATGCGCAAGCTCAACGGCGATATCCGCGTGGACATCGGCAAGATTGAGTACGTCTTCGACAGGAGCTTCGGTCAGTTCCTGGACGCGACAGTCTTCTCCGGCGGCAAGGCTGCCGATCAGCGGCCGATCGAACCGTTCAACATCGCCATCCGCAACGGTGTGGCCACCTATGACAAGTTCGAGATCCCCGTCCGCAACGTCGGGATCAAGAGCAAGGGCTCGGTGAATCTCGTCAACGACACGATCGACGTAGTGACGTACATCCCGACGATCGCGGCGGCCCCGGGGCTGATGGGCAACATCAACAACCAGCTCAGCAAGGGTTTCGGCAAGATCTTCCCGAACATCATCGCCGAAGGAACGATGATCCCGGTCCGCACGCGCGGGCCGATGGATAAACCCACGCGTGAGGTGGATGTGGCGCTCATGGCCGAGGAGTTCGGCAACCAGCTCAACCCGGTGAACATCCTCGGAAACCTGCCGAATCTGTTCAACAAAGACAAGAACAAGCCGGCACCAGCACCAGCACCGGCCCCTGCGCCAGGCTCCACGCCGCCAAAGAAGCCGTGATCGGTCTACACACTCACGTGGCCAGGACGTAGGCTCGCTCGGTGTAGAGTTTGTCAAACCGCGCCGTCGCGGCAGCCGGGCTCGGAAGTTTCTGCCCGAGCCCCACCAGCAGGTCGATCAACCCGTGGTAGTCGTCAACGTGATTGATCTCTCGCGCCGCACGCGGCGGCCCGAGCTGCAATGAGTCGTATGTCCCGGCCTGCAACTCTGTCAGGTGCGGCATGTTGTGGTAGTTCCCCAGCGGTAGGCACAGGCACGTGGCATCGTACCCGGCGTGGCAGTAGACCGACGCCTCGCAGGCGCCTCCGGCCATCAGCTTGCGCTGCCACGGGCGCTTCGGTGCCGCCTTGGCCGATTGGCCCGCTGTGGGCGTCGCAGGACCGCCGAAGAGCTCCTCCGCGCGAGCCGCGCACGCCGAAGTCAGCCACGGCGTGAAAACGCTCAGCCGGTCGCCCACACGCACGATCGGTCCGGCACCCAACGGCGAATCGGCGAACGCCCTGCTGTTTTCCAGTGCCAGCACGCGGCTGCCCTTGGGCATGGTGCCGAACTTGCACGCCGCGATCGCGCCGACAAAGCCGATCTCCTCCGCCCGCGTGAAGAGCAAACGTACGTCCAGCGTCATCTCGCCCCCGCGGCGTTTGGCGAGCAGGTCGTCCATCGCGCACAGGGCCGCAGCGAGCGCCGAGAGGTCATCGCACGCCCACGTGTGAACCAGCCCATCGTCACCAATCTCCGCCGGGGGCAGCATCCAGGTCGCGATGTCTCCCACCGCGAGCATCCCCGTCGCATCCGCAGGCCGATCCAACTCCGCGAGGTAGTGCTTGCCCGCTGGCGAGCCATCCTTCAACTCCTCGGTGATGATCGCGCCGAAGGTCACGTTGTCACGCGTGTGGATCGTGATCGGCGTGTGGTCGAAGAAGACGTCCATCGCTCCGCCGCGGAACGAGACCTCGACGCGGCGTTCGTCGGTCAGTTTCTCGATGACGAACGCCGGGTGGTCGGTGTGGGCGGTGATGAACAGCGGCGGCTCGGTGCTTTGGACGCCGCGGATGGAGACAAGCAGGTTCCCCGCCTGGTCTTCGCCGAGTGAAAGCTCGGGCCGCCGCGCGGCCCACTGGCGGATGTAGTGGTGGACGCGCCACTCCTTGCCGGAAGCGGTGGGGAGCTGCGTGACATCGAGGAGCGTGGTCAGGCGTGCATCGGTGGGCATCTGGACCATGGTAGATCCAGCCGTCGGCCGCACCGGCGCTCAGGCCTTGGGGGATTCAGTGCTCGGCGCGGCGGGCGGGGGTGTGCCGGGGTCGTCGCGCATCGAGCGGCTGGTCTTGACGCGTCCGAACATGCGGTTGGGCGGCAGCTTGCTGGGGACGATGCCACCGGGGAACTTGTTCTGGTTGACCTGCGCGGGCGTGGCTGCCGCGGGGACCGTGGGCGCGATGCTGGCCGTGTAGCGATTGGTCTGGTTCGCCGGGCGCGGCGGCGGGGCATCGCGGCGCTCGCGCGGCGGCGAGGCCTTGAAGTCCGGGTATTCCAGCCGCGGGATCTCTTTGTTGATCAGGTTCTCGATGTTCGTCAGCAGCTCGCCTTGCTCGGGCGTCACCAGGCTCCACGCGACGCCTTCGCGACCGATGCGGGCGGTGCGTCCGATGCGGTGGACGTACGCCTCGGGGTCCTCGGGCATGTCGTAGTTGATGACGTGGCTGATGCCCTGGACGTCGAGGCCGCGGCTGGCCAGATCGCTGGCAACCAGCACGCTGAGGGTGCCCTTGTGCAGGTGCTCGATCACGCGGTTGCGCTTGCCCTGGGCCATGTCGCCGTGCATCGCGTGCGTGTCGATGCCCTTGTCGCTGAGGTAGCGGGCGAGTTCGTCGACCATGCGCTTGGTGCGGCAGAAGATCACAGTGAGGTCCGGCGTCTCGTGCGTCAGCAGATGCGCGACCAGCCGCTTCTTGTCATGCTGCTGCACCGGCAGGTAATACTGCTTGACGGTCTCGGTAGTGAGCGCGCCCGCGATGGTCGCGATGATCTTCTCGGGCTCGCGGCTGTAGGTGCGTGCGAGCCGCTCGACATCCGGCGGCATCGTCGCCGAGACGAAGATCGTCTGGCGCTGCTTGGGACACATGCCGAGGATCTTGCGGATGTCGTCGCGGAAGCCGATGTCGAGCATCCGGTCCACTTCGTCGAGGACCGCGAACTTGACGTTGCTCAGATGCAGGAACCGGCGCTCGATCATGTCCATCAGGCGCCCGGGGGTGCTGACGACGATCTGGGCGCCGCGCTTGAGGGCGTCGGCCTGCTGCTGGATGCGCTGGCCTCCGTAGACCGCGACAGAATTCAGCGGCGTGTGGATCGCCAGGTCGTTGATGTCCTGGGAGACCTGAACGCACAGCTCGCGCGTCGGAACGAGGACCAGCGCCTGGTACGGCACGCCCTTGTCGACCATCTGGAGCAGGGGCAGGCCGAAGGCCCCGGTCTTGCCGGTGCCGGTGCGGGCTTGGCCCAATACGTCCTTGCCGGCGAGGATCGGCGGGATGAGCTTGGTCTGAATCTTGGTCGGGTGCGCGAAGCCGTTTTCCTTCAGGCCCTGCAGCACGTGCCCGGTCAGGCCGAGTTGGTCGAAGGTGATGTGGGTGTCGAAGAGGTCGATGACCTTGCCGTCGCGCGAGACGGGGTTCTCGCCGGTGGCGGGGAGGGGCTGGGCGGCAGGGGGTGAGTTCTCTTGGGGGGCGGTGGTCATGGTCGTCAAGCGGATGGTCTCGCTATGCAATAGCGAGGCGGTCGCCGGCCCGATGAGCACATCACCCCACGGACAAGCGAGCATCTGCTCGCCATTCATCGTAGGGACACGACCGGGCCGATACCACCGGCAGTGCAGGGTCGTATCCTGACCCGTGCGACGGAGTGCACCGTGTCCACCAGCCGCCTCGAGATCGACTTGGCCGCCATCGACCGCAACGTGGCGATTGTCCGCTCGGTCCTCGCCGGGCGAGATGGCACGGGCGGGGCCAAAGTCCAGCTCTGCGGCGTCATCAAGCAGGACGCCTACGGCCTCGGGGCCCCGCGGATCGCCAAGCGCCTCGCCTCGATTGGGGTGGATCTGCTGGCGGTCTACTGCGTCGCCGAGGCCCGCAAGCTGGCCGATGTACCGGTCCCCACGCCCATCCTCGTGCTCATGCCTGTCCGCCAGATGGACCGGTCGGATGTGCTCTACCGCCTGGCGGTCCGGAGCCGGCTGCACCTGACCCTTCACTCTCTGGAGCAGGCCCAGGACGTGATCGCCATGGCCGGCAAGCTGGGAGTCGACTTCCCCGTCCATGTCCAGGTTGACACCGGCCTCTCCCGAGGCGGCTGTCTGCCGGACGAGGCCGAGAAGCTGGTCGAGCTGGTGGTGAACGCCCCGCGGGTGCGGTTGGCCGGCGTCATGACCCACTTCAGCTCACCGGACACCGACGAGGTCTTCACCCGAGAACAAGCCAAGCTCTTCCGCGGCTGGATCGAGCGGATCAAGCCGCACCTGGCGCGGTCGGTGGCGCGCGGGCATGCCCCGTGCGTCGTCCATGCGGCCAACACCTGCGCGACGTTCCGCTCCGACCAGTTCCACGCGACGATGGTCCGCGTCGGGCAGGCGATGTTCGGCTACGGGTCCGAGTCGTTCACCGACCCCGAGCACGTGGACCACATGGATGCGGCCCGCCGACTGATCCCGGTCGTCCGGTGGCTCAGCCGGATCGTCCACGTGCATGATGTGCCCGCCGGGTGGCCGGTGGGGTACGGCCGCACGTTCGTGACCGAGCGGGCGAGCCGCATCGCGGTGGTCCCGGTGGGTTACGCCGACGGCTACCCGCGGGCGCTGGGCAACGCGGCACAAGTGCGATTGACCGGGCTGGTCTCGGATCGGCCGCGCACGATCGAGCCGCTGGAGAGCCACAACGCCGCGCAGCCCAAGGGGGCGTGGGCGAAGGTGGTGGGCCGCGTGAGCATGGATCAGATCACGCTCGACGTAACCGATGTCCCCGAGCATCTGTGCAAGGTGGGGATGGAGGTCGAGGTGATCGGCAACAACCCCGATGCGGCGAACCATCTGCCACTGATCGCCGGGCAGGCGGGGACGATCACGCACGACATCCTCTGCCGCGTGTCGCCCGCGCTGGAGCGCACGTATCTTTTTTCCGCCAATGACGAGACGGTGATCCACGATGCTGCGCCGGTGGTGGGGCGGATCGCAGCAGCGCCAGTGCCGGTGAAGACTTCGGCGACGGCGTGAGAACCGTGGCTAGAGGTCCCCGAGATATTCCAACGCCGCGCGGAAGCGAGCGATCTCACTTTGATCGACGGAGCAGGAATCCATTTGCTTGGTCAGGATGGGACCGGTCTGCTTCCAGTCTTGCATTCGTGCCGCTCGCTTAGTCGCGACGGTTCGCAATGGTTGTGCCGAGAGTGACATGGGCCCGGCCGTACGGACGAGTGCGTAGATGCTTGTCGGGCCTGCCACAACCTCCAGGCAGGTGGCACCGCGGCTTGAGCAATATCCCGCGACGACTTCGCGGAGCATGCGCCGCAATGCCGGGGTGAGCCAGCAGCGGTTCGGGCCGGGCCGACGACGCTTGGCACGAAGCTCCGCAATGTTGTCAACGCGGAGCTGGTCGGGATGCGGCGGCAAGCGATGACCTCGGACCGCCATCCAAATGCACACAACCCCGGGCTTAGGCGAGATGAGTCCGGAACCGCTCACAGCTTCTTCAACGCATCGACCAGTGCATCGATGTGCTGCGTCGTGTGCGCGGCGGAGACCTGGCAGCGCAGGCGGGCGTGGCCCTCGGGGACCACGGGATAGCCGAAGCCGATCACGAAGACGCCCAGTTCCAGCAGGCGCTTGCTCATCGCGATCGCCTTGGCGGTGTCGTGCACGATGATGGGGCAGATGGCGGTGGGGGACTCGAGCACCTGGAAGCCCGATGCCTTGAGCTTCTGACGGGCGTAGGCGACGTTGTCGCGGAGGCGCTGCACCCGCTGCGGTTCGCGCAGGGTGATCT
>JBOHNM010000161.1:0-9045 GCA_050730675.1 Phycisphaerales bacterium
GGATGAAGGGGGAGAGGAGGCGAAAGCTCAAAGTTCAAAGCTCAAATGGGGGGGGCGGAGGCACCGAGAGCATCGATGACATCGGTCATTTCGGGGGCGGACGGGCAACGAGGCGTGATGAAGACGAGAACGCGAACCCTTCCCCCTGCCCCGTCCCTCAGGGAAGGGGAGTCAGGTCGTGGCGGGTTGCGGGTTGGGCTTGGGCTCGAGTTGCGAGGCGGCGCGGGCGGCGGCTTCGCGGCGGTCCTGCTTGTAGCGGAGGCGGATGTTGCGGGCGTAGATGACGACGCCGCTGGTCTGGCCGAGGATGGCGACCAGGTCGGCGCGCCAGGCGAAATAGGCGAAGAGGATGACGCCGCCGACGAGCGAGAGCCACCAGAAGGAGATGGGGACGACACTGGTTTTTTTCTTTTCGCTGACGAACCACTGGACGAGCCAGCGGCCGGAAAAGGCGGCCTGGCCGGCGAAGCCGAAGACGACCCAGGCGACTCCGCCCCAGCTGGTGACGTTGAGTTTTTGAAAGAACCGGTTGCCGGCGTGGTGGGTCATTTCTTCGAACGGCTTTTCACCGAAGGTGGCGATGAGCTGTTGCTTGGTGAATCGACCGGACGCGGGCTGGATATCTCCGCTGCGGTAGAGGACTCGGTAGGTAGGAGAACCGCTGGGGTCGGCTTGCTGTTCGAGGTAGCCCTTGGCGGAGCCGATGGTGAACTTGACCACTTCCGTGTTGGGCAATTGTGTGTTGGGCCCGGGGTCGTAGGCGACCCAGACGCCAAGGAGCAGCAAAAGGACCATGAGGGCCGCGGGCTCCCACTTCACGAGCGGGTCTCCTGGAGAGGCGCGTCCTTGGCCGCGGGGCGCTGGTCGATCGTCGTGATCGGGAGCATGCTCACTTCTGTGGACTCGGTCGGGCGGCGGCGTTTTTTCATCCAGCGGACGGCGAAGCAGTCGATGAGGCCGGGGAGGGCCCGCTGCCAGATGCCCAGGCCGTACTTGGTCTCGCCCGCGGTGCGGGGGCGATGGTTCACCGGCATCTCGATCACCTTGAATCCGTGGATCACGGCGGAGATCGGGATGAAGCGGTGGACGCCCTTGAACTGGAGCGGGATGCACAGGGCCACCTCGCGCTTCATGACGCGGAGGGAGCAGCCGGTGTCGCGGACGACGTCGGCCAAGATGAGGCGACGGAAGAAGCGGCCGATGCGCGAGGTGACCTTGCGGACGAAGTTGTCGCGGCGTGCGTGCGAGCGGTCGCCCTGGACCAGGTCGGCGTCGTGCTCGCGCATACGGGCGATCATCGCCGGGAGGTCGGCCGGGTCGTTCTGCAGGTCGGCGTCGAGGGTGGCGATGAGGCGGCCGCGGGAGGCGCGGATGCCGGCGGAGAAGGCCGCGGACTGGCCGTTGCCCTTGCCCGGCGGGGTTTTGGTCATGGCGATGCAGCGGAGCCAAGGGCGGCCGTGCATGAGGGCCATCGTCGAGGTCTGGGTGCGGTCGGTCGAGCCGTCGTCAACGATGATGAACTCGAAACCGCCGGGGAGATTGGCCGCGGAGAGGGCGGCGCCGACTTGGTCGACGAGTGCACGGACGTTGCCCTCCTCGTTGTGGGCGGGGGCGATGACGGTGAGGTCGAGGAGGGGGGGCGAGGCGACGGGATTTGCGGCGGGCGATAGGGGCATTTTCAGGAGAGAAGTGTAGGTGGGGGGAGGGTTTTGGGAGGGGGAGGGGAGGCGAAAAACCAGCAGCGAATGCCAAGCCCGCTTCACTCCGCCTGCCGACACGACCCCCGTCATGCTGCGGCCGAGGGAACGGCCCCGCTCCCTCCGGACCACTCACCGGCCCGCACCGGTTCCCGCCAATTTCTGCAGCCTTCCGCTGGCCAGCAACGCTTCCGGCTCGTTGCCCTGGTCGATCTTCGCGCACTCCTCGAATTCCGAACGGGCCGTTTCGCGGTCGCCCGCGAGGAGCGCCTTCATGCCGATGTAATAGTGCGCCTGCACGCGCTCGCGCAGCCCCGCGGCGTCGGCCAGGAGCGAGTCCCTGGTGACCGTGCCGGATAGGAACCCGGCCACCTTCTGCATCCACGGGTCCGTGCCGGTGCCACCGGCTTCGAGCAGGGCCGCGCGTGCATCTTCGGCGCGGCCGGCCTCCAGCAGCATGAGGTACCGCCACAACCTGGCTTGGACCCCGGTCTGGCCTTCGGCGTCCCTTGCGGCGTCTAAATCCTGAAGCGAGAGGTCCCACTGGCCCATGAGCCGGTACGCCGCGGCACGCCCCAGATGCTGATCGCGGATCCTGGGCGCCAGTTCGATGGAGCGCGTGAAGTCCGCGGCGGCGCCGCCGCCGCGCCCGAGCGCGATCCGCAGCCAACCGCGGTCGTGGAAGTGGTCCCCGCTCAAGCCCTCCAGCTCGATCAGCCGGGTGGTGCTGGCCTCGGCCTCGTCGAAGCGGTGCAGGCGGGCCATGAGCGCCGCGCGTTTGCTGTGCGCGAGCGGATCGTTCGGCTTGAGTTCGACATACCGATCCACATCGGGAATGGCGCGCTCGAGCTTGCCGAGTCTGGCCCACGCCGCGATCCGGTTCTGATAGCCGGCCGGATCGTCGGGCGCCACCTCGATCGCCGAGGTGCAGTCGGCGAGCATCGCTTCCCATTGGCCCAACTGGTGATGAATCGCCGAGCGGCGGACATACCCATCCACGCACTGCACATCGAGGAGGATGGCCTGGTCGCAGTCGGCGATGGCGGTCTCAAAGGCCCCGCGGCTCGCGTTCGCCTTGGCACGCACCAAGAACGCCTCCGGCACCATGGCGTTCAGCTCGATCGCCTGCGTTGCGTCGGAGAGTGCGCCGTCGAACTGTCCGACCGCCAGTCGCGCCTTGGCGCGGCCGGTCCAGTAGTACGGGACCATCGGATTCAGGTCGATCGCCTTGGCGAACGCCAGTTCCGATTCCCCGAAGCGACGGAGCTGCTCCAGGGCCACGCCGCGATTGGCATGAATGGACGCGGTCTTGGGCGCCAAGGTCGCCGCTCGGTCCATGTCGCGCAGCGCCGCCTCGTAGTTCCGCTGCGCCGCGTTGCGTGCGGCCCGTTGGATCAGGACCTCCAGCATGCCCGGTGAGAGCTCAAACGCTTTGTCCAGCAGTTCGATCGCCGCCCGGTCATCCTTCTCGACCAGCGACCGCACGTAGAACGCCTCGGCCGTGTCGGGCATCAGCTTGCGCACCTGCTCGCTGTGCTCATCGAGCTTCCCCACGGGAGCGCCTGTCCACACGCGGTAGATCGACGCGAGGTGGTAGTGTGCCCGCCAGTCCTCCGGCGCTTCGGCACAGATGGCCTCCAGCAGGTCCACGGCCTCACCAGTTCGCTCCAGCTTGTGGATGACCCATGCACGTTCGCGTCGAATCGGCACATCCATCGGCGCATCTACGAGGGCCCGATCCAACAAACTCAAAGCCTCGGTGAAGTGCCCTTCCGCCGATGCCACGGTCGCTTCCTGCTTGAATATCCCGACCCGCTGCGACTTCACCTGCAGTGCAGCCGTGTTTGCCCTGTGCGACTCCGACCACGCGTGGACTCCCAACGCCGCGCCCGCGACCCCCGCCAAGACCAACGCCGCCGCCAGCCCCGACACCAGCTTGCGCCGGCGCACGTAGTTCACCACACGCGCGACGACATTCGGCCGCCGGGCCAGGATCGGCGTCCCCAGCAGCCAGCGTCGCAGGTCATCCGCGAACGCCTGGGCCGTGTCGTACCGGTCCTTTGCCCGCTTCGACAGCGCCTTGGTGCAGATCACCTCCAGCTCCCGCGGGATCTGCCGCACGATCGTCCGCGGCCGCGCCGGCTCGTTCGTCAGCACGCGCTGGAGAATCTCCCGCTCCTCGTGCGCCTCGAACATCGGGCGGAACGTGAGCAGCTCGTACAGCGTCGCGCCCAGCGCGTACACATCGCTCCGCCGGTCCGCCGGTCCCAGCGACGGGTCCACGCTCTCCGGGCTCATGTACCGAGACGTGCCGACGATTGTCCGCGGCATCGTGACGGTCGAAGCATCCCGTCCGGTCATGACCGACCGCGCCAGCCCGAAGTCGCAGATCATCAGCCGGCCGGTGCGGCTCAGCATCAGGTTTGCCGGCTTGATATCCCGATGGATGACACCCTTCTCGTGGGCGTAGTGCAGCGCCTCTGCCACGTCGGCGATCCACACCGCAACGCGCCGGAAGTACTCGCCACCGTCCGCCCCGCTCCCCGTGCGCCGGCTGTACCGCGAGGGCTCCTTGATCTCCGACTGCGAGGCCACCACCTCGTCCGTCGCGGACGCCACGACCCCAAGCGCCGTGGCGATTCCGCCCGCCGCCCGCATCTCCTGGAGCAGGTCGCGCAGCGACCGCCCCTCAATCAGCTCCATGACGTAGTAAAGCGTCCCTTCGGCCTCGCCGAAGTCGTAGACGCCGATGATGTTGGTGTGCTTGAGGCTAGCTGCCAGAGCAGCCTCCCGCCGGAAGCGGGTCACCGCCTCGGGCCGCACCGCACCGATGAGCGCCGGCAGCACCTTGAGCGCCACGTGTCGGCGCAGGTCTGACTGCCACGCCTTGTAGACCACACCCATCCCGCCGCGCCCGAGTTCGCCTTGGATCTCGTACCCCTTGAGCAATTCGTTCAGCCTTTCCACCGGACCGGCGACATCCACCATGGCACCCGACCTCGCCCGCGTCGCGGCCCGCAGGTCGATCGCCAACGACGCCATGTTCCCGCCCGATTCCAGCCATGCGCGGCACTGCTCGCACTCTTCGACGTGGGCGGCGAGCTCCGCCAGCCGCTCATCGGCGAGCGGGGCGCCGTCCACCCAGTCCAGTTCCGCCATCCAAGGACATGTGGATTGAAGGTGCTTCATGGCCGATCCTCGCTGCGCTTCTCCTCGGCTTCCGCAAGGGCTTCCATCTTCTGTCTGACCATCCGCAGCACCTGGCTTCGCGTCACATACACGTGCCCGATCTGCATCCCCAGTTCACGGGCGACCTCCGCCGCCGGCACCCCCTGCAGCACGTAGAGCCGGAACGCTTCCATCCGCCGCGGCGCGATGTCGCCCTCCACCTGGTCAAGGCAGTAGAGCAGGTCCTGCATTCGCCACTCGGCTTCCCACACGCCCTCGCCCTCATCCGCGCCGACAGCCTCATCCTCCGCGGCGTCCCCTCCGCGTTCTCGTGGTCGTTGCCGACGGGCGAGGTCCTTGATCTTGTTCTCGGTGATCCGGAGAATCCACGCGCGGAAGCGCCCGCGCGATGTCTCGTACTCAAACCCGCCGATGTGCCCCAGCACCGCCATCATCACCTGCTGCACGATGTCCTCGGCGTCGGTCGGGGGGAGCCGCCGGTGCAGCGCCACGCGGTAGACCGCCGGCGCGTACATGTTGAAGAACCGCCGCCAAGGTGCATCCTCCATCGTCCCAATTGCGGGCAGGTCGGGTATCCCGAGGGCGATGCGGCGTAGCTCCACCAAGAGGGAGGGGCGCGTATCGGAAAAGTCCCTCGGTTTCAGCATGGTCTGCCTGCCGTCGAGCGGATGCCGGCGACGTTGGCCTCCTGGCTCTCTGAGACTATCACGCCGATCCCCGTTCGCGGGTGTTGCTTAGCGAGTTTCCCGCCAGCGCACCCGGCCATTGTCCCCCGCTTCCGGAGGTTGTCGCCGAAGGGAATACGCGGCAAGAACCCGCTTCTAAATGGTCCGGAACGGAAATCCGCCTCTAGGCTGCGAATGGAACCCTTCCGCCCGAGAAACCGTCGACCGAGGCCGATCCGACCGGCCGACCCAAAATCCACCCATTTTCATTTAGATCACGCAATGGTCCTCGTAGGTTAGAGGGGCGTGCGCCCCATCCGCGTCCAATTCCTGTGCCGAGAGTCCACGTGGGGTTGCTCACGAACAACACCTTCAGGTACGGGAGAGGGCAATAGGTCACGTGATGAAGAACGGGTCGTTTCCAATTGGTGTTGCGCGGCCGTCGGCGTGGGCATGATGCATCACCACCGGACTTGCGCCGCGTGTGTTGACTGTCGGCGGGAGCGACGATGCTGTGACCGCTAACGGCAATCCCCGCTTTCTGCTTGTTGGGAGTATTTGGTTGAACGAGACAAGCGGGACGCATGCCAAGCGCACTTCGTTCCGAAAGGATTCGATTTCAAGGGCCCCCAGCTCATCGGCCGCCAAGCTTGATCAGCCCTGCACTATCTTAGGAGGAGTTTCCATGCCGGTGAAACAGATCGTCCGTTGGACCATCATCCTGTGCGCGCTCGTGTTGTGCTGTGCGCCGGCCAGTGCGCAGGGCCAGCCGCACCTCGACCTGATATCCGCTTGGGGTGGGCCGGTCCTCGACTTCCAGCGCATCGGAAACATCGGCTACGCCGCGGTCGGTCAGAAGCTGGTCATCCTCGACATGACGGATGAGGCGAACGTCCAAGAACTCAGCTTTGTCATGATGACGGGCAAGGCCGAGTCTGTGGCCGTGCGCGGAGACTACGCGTATGTGGGAGGTCTCTTTGACCGGGGCCGGCTGGTTGCGGTGAATGTCGCGAATCCGTTGCTGCCGACAGTCGCGTGGCGCGAGTTCGTCGCGAGCGGTCAGCCGCCGTCCTACTCGTCGGTTCAGCATATGTGCTTCTACGGCAACCTTCTCTTCGTACACAACCGAGCGAACGGCGACGATCCCGTGGCTTACGACGTGACGAACCCAGCCGCGCCCATGGCGATGCTCAGTGGGCCCAACACCTACACGGTGTCGTTCTTTGACTCGATCACAAGTACAAACTACCCAGCGCGCGATTTTCAGATCGTGGGTGACTTGGCATATATCGCCACAAGGAGGACTTCAACGACGATTGCGATCTTCAACATGCAGCCCGACCCCCTGCACCCCACGTATGTCGGCAGACTCACCAACACGGAATCGGCGACCGGACACCGCATCGCTGTTGATGGCACCAAGGCGGCGATACAAGTGCAAAAATCGACGGGCTTCGTCGTCCGATTCGTAGACGTCACGAACCCTGCGAGTCCGGTGCTTAGGAGTGCGAACGACGACTTTGGCTTCGCTCGTGACGTGGCCGTTCAGGGAAATCTCGCCTTTGTTGCGGACTTTGCGGGCGGCATCAATGTCCTGCCTAGCACGTCCAACTGGACACGCCTCAAGGGGCTGGCGATCTTCGACATCACAAACCTGGCCAGTCCAGTGCTTCTCGGCACATACAACACGGCGCACAGTTCTATCCGAGAGGTTGTGGTGTCCGGCAACCGTGCCTATGCCATGTGCGATGGGCAAGGGCTGGTGGTCCTTGATGTCTCGAACCCTGCAAATCCAACCCGCATCGGCGGCTATTACTCACCCACGCAACTCCGGTACATGACCAAGGCTGGCAACTTGCTCTATGTCGCCGATGCATGGAATGGCTTTCAAATCCTTGATGTAAGCAACCCAAACGCTACGCCAACCCTTGTGGGAGTCTACCGCGGTCCGGGACCAATCACGAAGCAGCAGCACTGGCATATGGCCGTGCGCGACAATCTGGTGTATCTCGCCGCTGGAAATGGCGGTATCCAGATCGTCGATGTGACAAACCCAACGACGCCAACTTTGGTCTTTCAGTATCAAGGTACTAATGCCGTAAACGGCCGCGTACACGCCATTGAACTGGCTGGGAATGTTCTACATGCCGGCCAAGGCGACAACTTTGAGTCCGGGTGCACCCCCGCGCGCGGCTTCTACAACTATGACATTTCCAACCCACTCATGATTGTTCCGATTCCTGGAAGTCTGGCATGCACTCCATCGTTACCGCAACGGTTGATCACCAAGGACGGTGTGACGATTGGCGGCGGCGGGGGAAGCGGCGGCAACAGCACCATCTTTCTCGATACCAGTAACCCAGCGGGTCCGACAACCTTCACTACCCAGCCTTGGGGCGGGGACGACTTGGAAGTTCACGGCAATTATCTCTACATCGCCGATAGCCTCGCCGCCGTACCCGGGTTATCTATTGCTGATATGACTAACCCGCTTCAGCCGACACGGATTGGATTCTGGACACAGACCGACGGAGGCATAGCCCGTGCTGTAGGGGTGTCAGACAACAGGGCTTTTGTGGGAACGATGTTCTGGATTGACGTCTTGGACATCTCGAATCCGGCCTCACCAACCGCAGTGGCGCGGTCAGTGGTTGGCGGCGCATCTGATGTGCTCGCCGAGGGGAACATCTGCTATTCCACATTCGTAGGGACTGCTCCCCAGAATCCCTCAGCAGGCCTCCTGATCCACCGCCTCGTTGAACCGTCCGTCTGCGGCCCCGCCGATATCGCCTCGCTCGGCGGCGTGCTCGAGGCGGACCACCAGATCACGGTGGATGACCTTGTCGCGTACCTGTCGCAGTTCTTCGGTAACAACCTGGCTGTCGCCGATCTCGTCGGTCTCGGCGGCGACCCAAGCCCCGATGGCCAGATCACGGTCGACGACCTGGTCTACTTCCTTTCGCAGTTCTTCAGCGGGTGTCCGTGAAAAGAAGAAGGCACTCGGCATCGGGCACAGGGCACTCGGAAGTCCGAGGCGGCATTGCATCACACATGTGAGTGATAGGCGGCCACGCGGCCGGCACGATTGTCAGCCCAACCTCATCCTGCACCCGGCCCCCGCGCGAAGCCCGCGTGGGCCGGGCTTGACCGAAAAGTCGATTTCATTGGGCACAGAAGTGACATTTTGTTTCCGGTTTCATCCTTCTGCCTTCCTTCTGGCCTTTCTCCACACCCACACCGGCGCCCGGGTCGCGTGGACTCAGCGTCGGATTCGCAACCAGCCTGTCCACTGGCGCGTGGGCCTTGTCGGCCTGCCGCTGGTTTGCACGAGCCGGATCAACCCGGCGGCACGTTTTCACGAGCCCGTGCCGCCGGCCGCCCCGAAGCCCGGCCCTCAATGCCGCGTACCCCCGGCGGGGGCCGGGCTTTCTTGAATTCGTCGAAGGGGATCGAGGCACCCGCGCGCCGAGCACGACGGCGCGCGGGCTGTGAGG
>JBOHNM010000162.1:0-8976 GCA_050730675.1 Phycisphaerales bacterium
GGTTCTCGCAGTATGGCAACGGCCTGGACCTCACGGCCCCGGGAACATCGATCTTTACGACCGATCGCTCGGGAACCGCGGGTTACAACATGAGTTCCACCGACGGCGACTACACGAGCTTCGGCGGCACGTCGTCGGCCGCGCCCGTGGCCGCGGGGACCGCGGCGCTGGCGCTCTCGTCGAAGCCGTGGCTCTCGGCGGGCGCGATGGAGACGGACCTCTACCACTCCACGATCGACCGCGGCACAGCGGGCTACGACACGACCTATGGCTGGGGGATCATCAATGCGTACAACTTCATGGTCTATTACTTTGAGACCCAGGTCAATGACGCCTGCGGGAACGCGACCAACCTCGGCAGCGGAACCAATGTCACTTGGTCACAGAACGTCACGAGTGCGATCGATGACGCTGTCGCCGAGCCGCAGGAGAGCTGCGAGGCCGGGAACGTGGGGGTTTTCCACTCGGTCTGGTACCGCTGGACCGCACCAACCTTCGGCACCATCAACCTCGACACCATCGGGTCCAACTACGACACGGTGCTGTCGGTCTGGGACGGCTGCGGCGTGTACAACTCCGCATCGGACACGCTGGCCGCGCCGACACAGATGGGTTGCAACGACGACATCAGCGGCTCCAATCTCGCCTCCTCGGTCTCCAACGTGCGAGTCAAGACCGGGCAGACGGTGCGCATCAAGGTGTCTCGTTACGGCCGCGGGCCAGTCACTTCGATCAACTCCCTTTCGGCGACGTTGCACCTGACGTTCACTCCCGGTCCGCCGACCAACAACGCGTGCAACACTGCCGAGCCAATGACATTCGTCGATGTCGGGGGCTCCCTCGCGTACGAGTCGCCCCTGTGGGACACCTCTTTGGCGCAGAACCTCACGGGGTGCGCGCAGGAGACGGCCGCGTCGTGCGTTTTCGCCTCCACAAAGCCGGTGTGGTGGACGTTCACCGCGCCGGGGGACGGGGTGATGCTCTTCCAGACCTATGAGTCGAACTATGACACCGTCCTGAGCATCTACAGCGGTTGCGGGCACCTGATCCAGATCGGTGTCGGCGGCCAGACCATCTGCTCGGCCCCCACACAGAATGCGTGCAGCGACGACCTCGAGCCGGGAACGCTGTGGAGCAATATTCCGAACTTCAACGTTCTGGCGGGGCAGACGTACAAGGTCCGCCTGGCGGGCTACGGCGCCGCGAGCACGGGCGGGCTTGCGAGACTGCGGGCCTGGTTCTCGGCCGTCAACTACCCGGCGCCGGCCAACGACGCGTGCACGAACGCGACGGTGATTCCACCCGAGAGCACTTCGTTCACCGACTCGGTCTCGAACATGGGCGCGACCACCGCCGGCGACTGCGGCGACCCGCCGGCGAACACCGTCGGCACCGTTACGTCGCGTTCGGTCTGGTGGACCTTCACGCCCCCGACCGACGGCGTCTGCTCGATCGACACGCTCACGTCCACGTTCGACACCACGATGAGCATCTATGACGCGACGTACACCGGCTGCGCCGCCCGCGACGGCAACAATGTCTGCATCTATCCGAACTACGTCACCTACGACGAGGACTCGGGCTCCGGCTTCACGTCGGTGATCAGCGGTCAGCCGCTGGTCAGCGGGCACGTCTACCTCTTCCGCGTCGCCGGGTACAGCACCGGCTCGCGCGGTACCGTCAACTTCGCATTCTCATTCTCCCCGACCGGCCCGATGCCGCCGGCCAACGACGCCTGGGTCGCTGCGTTGCCGATGCCGAGCGAGGGGGGCACAGCGTTTACCTCCGGCCCCATCGACACGCGGGCGGCCACCAGCGACACGGATTGCGGCGACGGCATCCTCGCATGCACCGCCGATCCGCTGGGCAACTCGATCTGGTTCACCATCACCCCCGACACCGACGGCTTCCTCGACGCCAATACCTTCTCGTCTGATTTCGACACTGTGCTGGCCGTGTTCGACGCGTCCGGCGGTGGACCCACACGCGACGAGCTTGGCAACTGCATCTATCCGTCCGAGATCGCCTGCAACGACAACCTCGACGAGGTCACGCTGCAATCGGTCGTGAGCGCGACACTCCTTCGCGGCCACACCTATCTCGTCGCTGTGTTCGCCAAAGATGCCGGCGGCCAAGCCGTGCTCGACTCGGCCTACACCGCCGCCTGCACCGCGGATCTGGCCGGTTTCGGCGGCAACATCGGTCCCGATCATCTACTGACGGTCGACGATCTGGTCTACTTCCTCAGCGCGTTCTTTGGCAATGATCCGCGGGCGGACATCGCCACCACCGGCGGGACGCTCGGGGCGGATGGACAAATGACCGTCGATGACCTGGTCACTTTCCTGCAGTACTTCTTCAGCAACTGTCCGTGAGTGGCAGGGGCCTTCTCGATACTCATGTGCGTCCGGCGGCGTGGATACGCCGCCGGACGTGTTTTTGGGGCGGCGAGCCCGGGCTTATCCCGGTACCGCCTGGGCCCAACGGTTGAGCACATCTCCGAGGTCATTGGAAGCAGGCTGCTCGGCACCCGGGCCGAAGTACTTGCGTTCCAGGGTCGCGATGTCGCGTTCCAATTCGGCTCGGCGGGCTTCGTTCAGCGTCTGGCCGTGCAGCGCGTGCAGTCGACGGAGCGTCATGACGGTGTTGAGCGGGGTAACGCGGCTCGGAATTGCGAATGCGGATGTGAGCGGAGCCGAGCCGCGGTTCGCCTTGAATCGCCGATACGCGAAGATGCCCGCGGCGATCACAACCAGCGGAATTCCGATCATCGCAGCCGTGGCGTAGAGGCTTCGACCCTCGACTCGGACCGTGCCGCCCTGCACCTGGACCAAGTCCATATCGGAGAAGTAGCGGGCATCGACCGTCGCCTTTACACCGTCCTTGAGGATCGGCATCTTGAAAACCGAGCCCTGCGATGAACCGCTCGGCGTGTAGGTAATCAGCCAGCTTCGCTCGACGTTGAGCCGGTAGACGCCATTGGCATCGGGCTCCGGATATCCGCCCTCAGGGGGCTTGGGCTGCCCCCAGCCCCAGCGCGAAGTGGAGGCTTCGCCCTCCTGCATCACCACTGTGGGCTTGGCCTCGACGCCTTTCTCTTCGATCTCGTATCCGTCGATCGCGTTGTCGATGCCCATGACCGCCTCGCGCAGGTCGGGGACTGCGCCCTTGCCGCGGCAGACGACTTCCAGTTTGATCGTGCGGTCTTTCTCATGGTCGCGGGCATCGCGCGGGTCGCAGACCATCGTGACCTTGAGGTCCGAGCATGGGCGTGCAGCGATTGGTTCGGATGTGGCTGCCGCGCCGACGGCAATCGGCGGAGTGTTCGAAGGGACGACCAGGGTGACCGGCCCGGTCTGGTCCTCGAATTGCATCTCCATGGTAATCTGCGGCAAACGATCCGCTGCGGGGTCCTTCCGCGAAACCACGGCGTACGCCATGGGCTTTTCGAGCCAGCCGTCCTGGCCGCTCTCGGTGACGCCGCGCGGGGGCATAAAGGCGTCGAAGAACCCGATCGACTCGACGGTAAAGCCCTTGCCCAGCGTGGTCTCGATGTTCTTCTGGAGCTTCTCGCGGAAGTTGATCTCCTGGTACTGACGGCCGACGCGGACGAAGGCGTTGGTCTGGAGGTACTTAGAGAAGCCGCCAGTTTCGCGGTCCACGGAGTTGGTGAAACGCAGCGAGATGAGGACACCGAACTGGCGACCGGTGCCGACGCGGTCGTCGCCATCGATGACCATGCGGAGCTTGATCTCGTCCTTCACAAGGTCGCGGTAGAGCTCCTCAAGCGAGCGCAAGGATGCGCCGGCGGGGTGATTGCCGATGACGCGGAGGGCCTGTTTGACCAGTCGCGGCTTGACCTCGGGTTCGGCGCGCGAAACAGCGGCGCCGATGACGCGAGCGAAGTCGCTGGTGTGTCGGAAGGCCGAATCGGGTGGGAGTGAGGCGATCGCCTTCTTGATCCGCTCGACCTGATCGTCCTTGGGAGCCTCACCACCTTCGGCCGGCAGATCGTCGGCACTGATAAAGTTGAGCTGCGAGGTGCCCATGGCGGCGCCGAACCACCGCTCGTAGACGCCGATGTCCTCGCGCTCTTCGCCTGCGGCGATGGCCTTGGCGTATCGGGCCGCTGCTTCCTCGAACGCCGCGAACGCCTGGGCGCGGTACTCGGCCTGCTTGGCTGAATCGCCGCCTTTCTTCTGAGCGATGCGGAACTGCATGCGGTCGTAGGCGAGACCGGCCTTGATGACGGCGAACCGCCAGGAATCTGGGCGACGAGCGATCGCGCTGTCGATGAGGTCGAGGGCGATGCCGTAGCCCTTGTCAACGAGCTGGGCGATCTCGGTGTCGGTGCGCTTGACGCCCTGCTGCGACTGTGCGGCGCGGTTGCGCCAGTCACCGTTGAGACTTGCGGCCATGGTGGAAGCGAGCGTGGCGCAGGTGGCGGGTGGAATCTGCGCGACCGGGCCGAAGACTCGCTGGATGTCGGCCGGGTCGTAGACCTCGGTGATCCCGTGGCAAGCCTTGAACGCCGGGGCGAGGGTGGGGAGAGTGCGGGCATCGACGCCTGCAGTCTGGAGCGTATCGATGAGGCGGGTGAGGCGTTCGAGGTTGCGGCGCTGGCGGCCGCGGGTGAGCGGGGCTTGCGCGATAGCCTCGCGCCAGAAGTAGTACATCATCGCGTCGGGATCGATGTCGCTCTTGGGGGCCAGTCGCATTTCCCAGGTCTTGAGGAAGGCATCGGCGATGGGGACGGCCTGATCGGGCGTCCGGGTGACGGCATCGGAGAGGAGATTGAGGGCCAGGTCGGTCTCGTCGGCGATGGTGGCGATGCCGATGCACGCCTTGCCGGCACGGACGGCGAGCGAGGGCTCGAGGGCGTCGAACCACGCCTTGCTCGGGATGGCGCGCAGCAGCAACTGGGCTTCCTTGGCGATGGTGCGCTGGCGGCCCTTCGCATTCACCGCATTCTCCATCTCGGTGACAAGCGCGGCGGTGAGCATGCGCATCGGTACGCGGAGCACGGACTGGTCGATGTCCCTGCGTTCGAGGAGGACATCTACGGCTTCCTTGAGTGCCAGAACGGACTGAGCACGTTGTTCCTCGTCCTGCTTGGCATCGCCGATGCCGGCGGCGCTCAGGGCAATGGCCTGGAGCGCGGCGGGGCCGAGGGTGTCGTTGGCAAAGACGCTGCGGAGCCAGGGCGTCACTTGTGCGCGGGGCATGCGGGTCATGAGACCCACAGCCTGCTTGATCGCTTCCTGACGGGAGGCCTGCGAGGCGCGGTCCATGAGCGCGACCTCGGTGAAGAGGTCCCAGGCGCCGGCGCGGTGGGCATCGCCCTCCGGGCCCGGTCCGAGTTTGGAAGCAAGGTCGGCGCGGTAGCGGCCGTGCACGAGGATGAGTTCACCATCGCCGGCGGTGCGGGCTTCTTCGAGCGGCGGGAGGTACTCGTAGGCCTGCTGAACCAACCCAGCACCGGCGAGCAGATCAACGGTGCGGCGGCGCTTGGTGGGGTCGGCCGAACCGAAGAGTTCGGTACCCGCCTTGATCTTGGCGAGCATGGGGCCGGGACTGTTCTTGTCTGACGCCGCGCGAAGCATGCCGGCGAGGGCGGTGAGCTGCCAGGGTTTGGGGTCTTCGGGACAGGCGTCGGCGAAGGCGAGGACTTCTTCGGGGAGCAGGCCGGAGTTGCCGCGGTTGAGTGATTGGAGGATCTGCGAGTAGACCTGTTGGGCTTCCGACTTGGAACGCTCGGTGAAGTACGTGTTCAGCACGCCCCACTCACCGGCCATCACCTGCAGGTGGAGCCAGCGGGCGATATCGGCCCCCTTGGCCGTGGCGATGTTCGGCATCGGGACCTGGCCGAAGCCGAGCTTAGACCGAGCGCTCAACACGTTCTGCGGCGTGCGGGCGAAGTCCATGTCGCGGAGCGCGGCGACGGTTTCACGCGTGCGCGTGGCTTCGGCATTCGCGGCGGAGGCGTAGCCGAGGAGGGCATCAAGGTCGTAGCCGAGGTCCTTGTAATAGGCCTTCATCTCGTCCTGGCGGTCCTTGGGGAGCGCCTCAAACTGGGCCTTAAGGTCGGCGAGTTCCTCCTTGGAGAACGGACCGCCGGCAGCGGGGAGAGTGGCGCCTTGCACCTGCGCGGCGTCGCCACCGGGCTGGTCCGGGGGCGGCGCTTCGCCTTCAGGGCGCGGTGCGGTCGGCACGGCAACCTTCATCGGTCGCACGAGAACGGCGGGCTGGGCCGCGCTCTGCGCCAGCGCGGCGCTGGCGGTGAGCATGGAACAGCATGCCGCGAGAGCGAGTTGGCAGCCGGCAGTACCGAGCATGGCGCTCACGGATGTGGTCTTGATGTTGTGGCGTGTCATAGATCGTCAATCCTTCGAGTACTTCGTCGTGCTGCTCGCTCACCAACCGCCGGGGACGTCGCCGACGCCGCCCGCGCCGCGGGCATCGCTCTTCCGGCGTGGCGGCCGCTTGGACTTGCCGGGGTTCTTGCCTTCGCGGAGGCCGTCGCCGCCGCGGCGGGGGCTATATTTCGGGAGCGGCTTGGCTTGGAGGTCCTCCGAAGAACTCTGCTCAAGATTGAGCACAAGTTCAAGGTTTTTCTGGCGCTCCGCGGACCTTGGATCAGCCGACTTGGTGTCGGCGGGTTGGCCGACCGGGTCGGCGGGCTCGGCGAGGTAGCGGAAGTTCTGGCGGGCCTGACCGGAGACTTCGCGCCACTCGCTGGCGGGCTTGCCGCTGGCGCGGAGGAGGCGTGCGCCGTAGTAGTAACCGGTGGCCGCCTCTTCGCGGGCCTGATCCGCAAGGGGTGTTGTCTCTTGACCCGCGTCGCTGAGCGTATCGAGCATGAGTTCGAGGTCGCCAACGCCTTCGGCGATACTACCGGAACAAATCAAGGCACGGTCGCGGGCTATTCGCACGGTCGGGGCTCTCTCCGAACCCGCGGCGGCGAGCATCTCGTGGGCTTCGAAGAGCTTGTCGGCGGCTGTGCGCCACGCGGCGGCGGCGGCCGTGTAGGCAGCATCCTCGGCATCGGCGGCGGTTTTGGCGGCGGCGGTTGCTTCGGGGGTCTTGAGGTCGATGCCGGCCTTGCGGGCCTTGAGCGCAGAAAGGTGTGCCCCGTAGGCGGTTTCCTGGGCGGCCTCGGCCGCGGCGTCGAGCGTGCGGGCTTGGGCGAGCAGTTCACCGGCGCGATCTTCCGTGTACGCGCGTTGACCGGGGCCGAAGTGGTACGCGAGCGCAGCCACGGGGATGAGTGCCCAAGCGGTCCAGGCGATGTTCTTGAGGATCATGGGTGTACCTCAGGCTCGGGCGGTGGCGAGGGATGCGGTGGCGAGGGATGCGGTGGCGAAGGAGCGGCGGTCGCGGGTGTGGGATGACTTGAGGCCAAAGAGCATCAGCGCCGGTCCGATGAAGGCGGTCAGTGTGCAGCCAGATACGAGAACGATGAGGGCGATGTCACGGAGACCGAGTTCGCCGCCGGCATTGGGGGTAATCATCGCGAGCTTCTGAAGGACCTCGCTCGGGAGGTGAAGCCGGTTCCCCTCGTGGTAAGTGCCTCCGAGTCGGGCGGCGAGGGTCTTGAGCGAAAGCGACTCCTGCTTGGAGCTGTGGCCAGAAACAATGGTCGCCTTGTTGGGATCGCCAACGCCGATGACGATGGTGTCGGCGATCGCGGGCGGAAGCGTGACCTGTCCCAATTCAGATTTGGCATCACCATCGCTGATGATGATGAGCGTCGTCGAACGGCGTGCCCATGGACGGGCGATCTGGAGCGCGGAGTTGACGCCCGAGGCGAGGTCGGTTGCGCCGGGGTCGAACGCGACGTGGAGCTGCAGGCCGTCGAACATGTTGGCGACGACGTTCTTGTCGGTGGTGTCGGTGAGGACCGTCATCGCCTTGGTGTAGAAGGCGACGAGCGAGATGCGGGTCTGCTTCATATCGAGGCGGTCGAGCACGCCCTGAACCACCTTGCCCGCCCACAGGCTGCGTGTAATCTTTTCCGTATCCGGCCCCGCATCCTTGATCAGCATGCTGGGGGAGACATCCAGTGCGATGAGCAATTGTCGCGACGCGCGCGGCGCCGGGGTCTGGTCGCCGCCGACCGGGTCGTACGTGATCAGCACGGTGGCGCCCCATGCCGCCGCGGCGATGCCAACGACTCGGATGAATGGCGCAGCGACAACCCAAGTTGCGGGCTTGCCTGTTGGGCCGAAGGCGAGGCGTGCGACTCTCGCGATGCGCCGGGCGTGGAGCCATTCGCCGAGCCCGGCTATGGCCACCACCAGCAGCGCGATGATCCAGGGAATCACCACGGTGTATACCTCGCGCCGAGCATGCCGAGCGTGTGCAATCCAACCAACACGAGGGCCGCAATGGCGAACGGGCGGAAGTGGTCCATCGGAATGGTGCCAGTGGCCGCGAACTTCGCCGGCTTCATCTTGTCGATGTGGCGGAAGACCTGCTTGATACTGTCGGCATCGGTCGCAGCGAATGCTCCGCCGCCGGTGGCGGTGGCCATATCTACGACCTCCGAGGGAATCGAGTCTTCGGCGACGTGGATGTGGTAGAGCGTGATGCCGGCGGACTTGAGTTCTTCGGCGACCTTTTCGTTTTCGCCGCCCCCAAGGTCGGAGCTTGCGCCGTCAGAGACCATGAGGATCAGGCGATCGCCCTCAAGGGCCTCCGCTTCCATGTTGGCTTTGCAGAATCGCAGGGCCGCGGCGATGGCGGTGCCGCTCATGTGGATCGGCTGGTGCTCGGGATCCGCGAAGGGCATGGCGTTGCGGATGGCGTTGAGGTCCTTGGTGAGCGGAATCCATCGGATCTGGTGCGATCCGAACATGGTGAGACCGACGGCGTCGCCCTCACGCGCATTGGTGAAGTCGGTGATCGCCTTGGAGGCCATTCGGTAGCGCGGACCGGACATACTGCCAGAGACGTCGAGGGCGAGCTGGATGTTGG
>JBOHNM010000163.1:0-8936 GCA_050730675.1 Phycisphaerales bacterium
CCTCAAGCGCTCCGCCAAGATCATCAAGCTCAATTACCTGAGCGCGACCGACGCCGCCGAGTTCGTCAAGCCCATGCTCGGCCAAGGCTCGGAGATCAAGACACTCGCCAAGACCGAGGCCTTCGTCGTCGGCGACGCCCCGGGCGGCAAGGACGACAGCGCCCTGAGCGCCACCATCGTGGTCATCGACTACGAGGAGAACATCGCGGCGATCGAGAAGCTCCTCGCCGAGCTGGACACCCGCCCGGCCCAGGTGCTCATCGAGACCACCGTGCTCTCCACCCGCCTGGCCGAGGCCGACGCGTTCGGCGTTGACTTCTCCGTCATCGGCTCGGTGAACTTCACCGACTTTGCCACCGCCACCGCGGGCGGTCCTCTCGGTGTGGCCAACGCCCTGATCAACGGCTCGCCGCCGGGCTTCTCGCCCGCCGACAACGCGGCCGTCGGCGGCACCAGCACCGTCGGCAACACCAAGAAGGCCGGCGGCTTCAAGTTCGCCTTCATCTCCGACCCTGTGTCGGTGTTCGTGCGAGCCCTCGACGAAGTCGGTGATACCACGACCCTCGCCAACCCCAAGCTGCTGGCCCTCAACCGCCAGAGCACCTCGATCGTCGTCGGCCAGCGCATCCCCTACATCAGCACCACGCAGACGGACACGAGCAACACGCAGACCGTGCAGTTCCTTGACACCGGCGTGCAGCTCTACTTCCGCCCCTTCGTGCTCAACAACGGCCAGGTGCGCATGGAGGTCAAGCCCCAGCTCTCCGACGCTGAAATCATCCAGGTCCGCGGCCCCAGCGGCGTGGTCGATGCGCCCCGCGAGAACAAGCAGCAGGTCACGACCAACGTGATCGTGCCCGACGGCGCCACCGTCGTCATCGGCGGCCTCTTCCGCGAGACCACCGTCACCTCGCGGTCGCAGGTGCCCGGCATCGGCAGCATCCCGGTCATCGGCGAGGCCTTCAAGGGCCACGACGACAGCATCCTCCGCGAAGAGATCATCTTCTGCGTCACGCCCACGATCGTCAGCGACAGCAGCCTGCTCGCGCAGGGCGAAGAAGAGAAGAACTGGATCGAGCGCGTCCGCGCCGGCACCCGCCAGCAGCTCCTCCCCTTCAGCCGCGAGCGCATGACCGCCACGCTCAACGTCGATGCCGAGCGCGCCGCCCAGCAGGGCGACTACGCCAAGGCCGAGAACCTCTTGGAGCGTTCGCTCTCGCTCAACCCCAACCAGCCCTCCGCCATCGCCCTGCGTGAGCGCGTCACGGGTCAGAAGGAGATCTGGCCCAGCGGCCAGCGCCTCAACGGCGTCGTCTCCAACGAGATCGACCGGCTCTTCACGACGATTCCCATCCCGGCCAACCCGCCCGAGCGCGAGCGTGCTTACATGCACGTGATGCTCCCGACCGAGCCCGTGAACCCGGCGCCCGGCCAGCCCTCTGCTCCCAACATGAGCAACCCCGGCGCACCCGCCAAGGACGGCAAGACGAGCGAACCGAACGCGTCGAATTCGTCTACGAACTTCGACACCGATTCGGCCGCCTCGGCGAACTTCCCCAACACGCCGGCCTCGACCAACACCGACCCCGCCACGGGCTGGCGCGTGAGCCAGAACGTCAACTCGCCCCAGCCCGAGGGCCAGGTCCAGTGGGTTGATGTGAACGCCCAGAAGCAGAACGCCGAGTCCGCCAAGTTCAACAACAACTCGACCGACGGCAGCTTCAACAGCAACGGCTCCAACAACTTCAACAACCCCAACACGTCCGGCGGCAACACCGCCCCCGGCAGCAACACCAACACCCAGTCGAACGCCGACGGCAGCGCCTTCTTCGGCAACGCCACCTATCGCTTCAACGACGGCTCATCCATGACCGCCCCGGGCGCGTCGAGCACGCAGGCCGATGCGAGCATCACCGCGAGCACGCCCGGCGATCCCGCCGCGAATATGCCCATGCCGATGCTCGGCAGCAGCCTGAGCTTCATCCTCGAGCCGTTCTACGACGCCGCCGACGAGCCGATGCCCTTCTGGACCGGCCCGTGGCACAAGGGCTTCGCCTTCACTCCGTGGACACCGATGACCCAGTCGCGCGTCCCCTCGGCCCCGGCCAGCCCGTTCGTCACTGTCCCGACCGATCAGCAGAAGTAATACACACCACCAGATCAGACGCGCGGCCGGAGGGGAGACACCGCGCGGGCACACACGCCCAACGAAAGGGACGAGCATGAATCGCATCTGTGTCGCAACCGTTATCGCCCTCACCGCACTCGCCACCGCCGGCTGCGTCGGACCAAAGGACAGGACCACCGGCCAGATCACCGAGGCACACTCAAAGCTCGCGACCGTGAAGAGCGGTGTCGAGTGGCAGCAGGCCCAGCAGCAGTTCCTTGCCGGCGATCTCGACAAGGCCCTCAGCAGCATCAACAAGAGCCTGAAGGTCAACCCCAAGGTCGCCAAGAGCCACGTCCTCAAGGGTCGCATCATCCTCGAGAAGGGCGACGCCGCCGCCGCCGCCGAGTGCTTCAACCAGGCCCTCGTCCTCGATCCCGAGAACTGCGATGCCAACTACTACCTCGGCATCATCGCCGAGCGCACCCGTGACAATGCCGAGGCGCTGGCGCGCTACCGCCGGGCCATGGAGCTTGACCCCTCGCACCCGCAGTATGTCATCGCCTCGGCCGAGATGCTCGTGCAGCTCGACCAGCGCAACGAGGCCATCCAGCTCCTGCTCTCGTGCTCATCGGACATCTCCAACAACGCCGGCATCCGTCAGACGCTCGGCCAGATCGAGATGCTCTGCGGCCACTACGCCAAGGCCGCCGAGTACTTTGGCGAGGCCCGGCTGATCGCTCCCAACGACACGCAGATCATCGAGCAGCTCGCCAAGGCACAGGTCGCCGCCGGCCAGTACGCCGACGCCGAGTTCTACCTCTCGCAGTTGTTCAAGAACGACAAGACGGCCACGCGGCGTGACCTGCAGGTCCTGCGTGCCCGCTGTTTGGTGCAGCTCGACCGTCTGGTCGATGCCCGCACGCTCCTGCTCAAGCTCACCGAGTCCGAGTCCGGCCAGGCCGATGCGCAGACCTGGATCATGCTCGGTGAGGTGTGCGCCAAGCTCAACGACAACGGCCGCCTGCGCACGATCTCGCAGCGGCTGATCTCCGCGACCCCCGACCGCTGGGAGGGCTATGCCCTCAAAGGCCTGTGGCTGCAGCGCACCAACCGGCGCGACGAGGCCGCAGTGGCCTTCAAGGCGGCGGTGGACCGCTGCGGCGACGATGTGACGCCGGTCGTCCTCTACGGCGCTCTGCTGAGCGAGATGGGCAAGTCTGCCGAGGCACGCAAGTGCGCCGAGCGGGCAATGGCCATGCAGCCCAGCAGCCCCCTGGCCGTCAAACTCCAGAACTACATCGACGGACGCACCACCGGCATCGCCGGCGCGTCCGGCACCACCGACTGACCCACGCCTTCACGCTCCGCTGGTGGTTACGAGAGACAGGCCCGGTCGAGAGACAGGGCCTTTTTTCATTCACGGGCGCACGAACGGGTTGGACTTCTTCTCCCGCCCGATCGTCGTCGCCGGCCCGTGCCCGGGGAACGCCGCCGTGCTGTCGGGCAGGGCGTAGAGCTTGGTCTTGATCGAGGATTCGAGCTGCTCGAAGCTGCAGCCCGGGAAATCCGTCCGGCCGATCGATCCGGCGAAGAGCGCATCGCCGCAGAAGACGATTCCCGCGGCGGCACAGTGCAGCGAGAGGCTGCCAGGTGAGTGCCCGGGTGTGTGCAGCACGCGCCAGCTTGTCGGCCCCAGTTCCAGCGTGTTGCCCTCGTGCAAAGAGCGGTCCGGCCCCGGCGCGGTCACCGGCGTCGGCGTGTACGCCGAAAGGTTCAGTTCCGCATCGCCGAGCCACGCCGCTTCACCCTCATGGATCACGATCGGCAGCTTAGGGAACGCGCGGCGGATCTCCGCGACCCCCGCGATGTGATCAACGTGCGCGTGTGTCAGAATCAGCAGTTCGGGCGTCAGGCCCAGCTCGCGCACGGCGTCGATGATGGGCTCAGGATCGAAGCTGGCGTCGATGATCCAACAACCCGTGCCACCTTTTGGCCAAACCAGGTAGCAGTTGGTCTCGTAGGGCCCGAGCGTGAATGTACGTACTTGAATCGAAGCCATCGCCGTACACTAATCAAGCTCGACCCACGCGGCCACCCGCGTTTTGCCCCAAGCGCTCTCGCCTGCTGCCTTTCCACTGGTCGCCTGTTCATCTGCTCGCCTCTTTCCTTCCCCACCCCATGCTCATCCGCAACATCCACGAAACCCCGACCAAGCCCGTGGCCATGGAGGGCGTCAAGGGCGTCAACATGGCCGTCATGTGCGGCCGGGCCGACGGTGTGCCGCACTTTGCGCTCCGCAACTTCGTCGTCGAGCCGGGCGGCCACTCGCCGCGCCACGCCCACGACTACGAGCACGAGGTCTTCATCGTCGCCGGCGGCGGCACCGTGCTGTTGGAGGGGCGTGAGAACCCGATCAAGGCCGGCGATGTCGTCTATGTCCCCGCGGATCAGGAGCACCAGTTCAAGGCCGGCGCGGCGGGGATGAACTTCCTCTGTCTCGTCCCCGTCGAGCGCAACTGCGGCGGTGATACGCCGGGTTCCTGAACTGAAGGCACTCGGGACTGGGCGCTTGCGCTGGGAAGAATCTCATTGCGGCAAGAGTGTCAGTGTTCGGACCCTGAGGCATTTCCAGTGCCCAGCGCCCGATGCCCAGTGCCTCGCTCAACCCACATTTGAATTTGGAGCTTCGACCTGTGAACTTTGGCGATCCGCTTCGGTCTTCGCGTGGCCATCCCTCCGCCAAAGGTGGACCGCCAGGATGCCGATCCCGATGATCAGCCACAGGTCGGCGATGTTGCTCACGTACGGCCAGGCCGCTCCCTGCGAGCCCCACGGGTCCCACCCCCACGGGAACTTCACGCCCGGCAGCGGGTGCAGGAAGTCGCGGACGCAGCCGAAGGCCAGACGGTCGTAGAAGTTGCCCAGCCCGCCCGCCACCAGCAGACCGATCGCCATGTGCGCCCAGCGGTCGCGGGCCCGTGTCCACGACGCGAACATCACCACCGCGAAGCACATCGCGACTGCGGTGAAGCCGATGAAGAACCAGCGCTTGCCCGGCCCGATGCCGAAGACCGCGCCTGGATTCAGTACGAGCGTGAAGTCCAGCACGTTGGGCACGACCGTGACGGCCTCGTGGTGGGGCACCAGCCGCGAGATCGACCGTGGGTCTTCTACACCCAACTGGAGCACGTCCGCGCGATTGACGACGACCGGGTACCCCGCGATCTTCTCGAACGCCAGCCACTTGGACCACAGGTCCACCGCGATCCCCAGCACGGCGCTGACCAGCAGCACCGTCCACGCGCTTTGCGAGCGCCACGCCGGGCCGCCGTGACTCAGATTGGATTGACCCTGGCTCACGACCGGAAGGAGCGACGCTCCATCTCGCGGGCGGCCTCGATCGAGTGACGCGTCCATGGCAGCTCGTCCAGCCGCTCCTTGCTGATCGCCTTGCCGGTGATCTCGCAGACGCCGAACGTCCCCGCGGCGATGCGCTTGAGGGCGTCATCGATCTCGCGGATCAGGTTGCGGTCCACCTGCGCGATGTCCAGTGAGAGCGACTGCTCGTACGTCTCCGAGCCCTGCTCGGCGACGTGCTGCGGCACGTGCGACAGGCTGCCGCTCGAACCCTGCAGCGCCTCGTTCTCCATGTGGTTGACATCGCCGACAAGCTCGGCCCGCTTGCGGAGCAGGATCTGCTTGTAGCGGTCCAGGTCGGCCTTCTTGAACGGCGAGGGCTTTTTGGCGTGCTCGGCGCGGGCCGCGTTCACGTCAAAGTGCGCGATCTTCGGCGCCTTGGGGCCGCTCTGGATCAGCGGCTTCCACTTGCTGCCCGGGCCCAGAAGAGGCGCGCCGAGAGACGGCATCACCACTTCCTTCTTGGGCTTGGGCGGCTTACGGCTGGAGATCGGCTGCGGCCGATCGACCACCGTGATTCCCTTTGGCTTGTTCTTGCCGTTGTCCGCCGCGATCGGGGCGGGCACTGGCTTCACAGCGGTTTTGGCCGAGGGAGCGCCCTTGGTGGGTGCTGCAACCTTGACGGGAGCCGCGGCCTTGGCCGGGATCTTGACTTGCACGGGCTTCTTCGCCATCGGGGCGGTCGCGGTGGAGGACTTCTTCTTCACAGGCTTGGCTGACCCCTTGGCGGCCTTGGCAGGCGGCGTCTTGGCCGGCTTAGCAGCCGGCTTGGCCTTGGCGGATGGGCGAGGTTTCGTCTTGGACACAGGCGACCCCTACCAAGTAGCGAACGAGTGGCCCCGAGAGGGTGGTAAGTCTAGGCGGGCTTCGTTCGCCGTGCGACTGTGCACAATGACAAGCGACAGAGCATCCGCGCCGGCCAAGGGGCAGCGACTGCGTCTGTCCGCGAGGTGGATGGTTCAGTCCGCCGACACCAATGGACCTTCATCCGACTCGGTCTCGAGGTATGAGCCGAGTCGCCGGAAGCGGTCGTAGCGGCGGTTCACCAACCCCTCGCCGTCGAGCTTCTTCATTTCGTTCAGCGTCGCGGTGATCCACTGTTCCATCGTGGCGCTCATCGCCGCGGGATCGCGGTGGGCGCCGCCGAGGGGCTCGCGCAGCACCACATCCACGATCCCCAACTCGAGGTTGTCGGCGGCCGTCAGCTTGAGGGACGTGGCCGCGGCGGTGTTGGTCTGCTCGTTGGCTTGCTTCCAGAGGATCGCGGCGCACCCCTCGGGGCTGATGACCGAGTACCAGGCGTACTCGAGCATCGCCACGCGGTCGGCAACGGCAATGCCCAGCGCCCCGCCCGAGCCCCCCTCGCCGATGACGATGGAGAGGATCGGCGTCTTGAGACGCGACATTTCGCGCATGTTCACCGCGATCGCCTCGGCCTGGCCGCGCTGCTCGGCGCCGATGCCGGGGTAGGCTCCGGGCGTATCCACAAAGGTGACAATCGGCACGCCGTACTTCTCGGCCATCTGCATCTTCGCCAGCGCCTTGCGGTACCCCTCGGGGTGGGCGCAGCCGAAGTGGCAGTCGATCTTTTCCTTGGTCGTTCGCCCCTTCTGGTGGCCGACGATCATCACCCGGTGGTTGCCGATGCGGGCGAAGCCCGTCACCATGGCGGCATCGTCGCCGAAGCGCCGGTCGCCGTGCAGTTCCGCGAAGTCCTTGCAGAACGCGTCGATGTAGTCGCGCGTCTGCGGCCGCTTGGGATGGCGCGAAACGCGGACGGTCTGCCACGCCGTCAGCCCCGTGTACACCTCGCGCAGTTTGTCCAGCCGCTCGGCACGCAGGGCCTCAAGCTTCGCCACCATCTCGGCGATCGCCTTCTGATCCACCGTCGTTTCGTCGCCCGGGGCACTCACCGACGTGCGGCGGAGCTGTGAGTCCAGCTCCTCGATCGCCTGGTCCATCGCGATCAGCGGCTTCTCAAAATCCAGTGTGTAGAACGTGGACATGGGCGAATCATAAGCAGAATACGCATACCTATCCCAACCCACGCCCGATCGGGTACGCTCCTCCCCGTATCACCGAACCACCCATGTTCCCCCAACTCCTCATCATCGGCGGCGGCACCATGGGCGCGGCGATTCTCCGCTCCGCCATCAGCGGGGACCGCGCGCTCCTTGACCCCTCCGCCGTCACAGTCTGTGAGCTGGACGCCGCTAAACGCGAGGTGGTGCAGCAGTGGGGGGTGAGCACCATTGCCGCGCCCGCAGAGGTCGGCCAGCCCCGAGCCGCCCGTCAGATCCTCTGGGCCGTCAAGCCTCAGTTCTTTGCAGCGGTCGGCGGGATGTGGCGACCGCACCTGCACGACACCGACACCCACATCTCCATCATGGCCGGCGTGCCGATCGCCGCTCTCGCGAGCGCCCTCGGCTCAACTCGCGTCGTCCGCGTCATGACCAACACCCCCGCGCAGATCGGCTTGGGCACCACCGCTGTCGCCCTTGCTCCGGGCGCGGCCGACGCCGATGCCGAATTCGCCATGCGCCTCTTCGCCGCCTGCAGCACGCACGTGCAGCGCGTCCCCGAGTCGATGCTCGACGCCTTCACCGCTCTGGTCGGCTCCGGCCCCGCGTATCTCGACTACCTCGCCGAGGCGATGATCGAGGCCGCCCCCGCCGTCGGCATCCCCGCCTCGATGGCCGAGCAGCTCGTCCGTTCCACGCTCCACGGCGCTGTGGAACTTTGGCTCGCCTCCGAGGGCGCCACCCCAGCCCAGCTCCGCGCCGCCGTCACCAGCAAGGGCGGTACCACTGCCGCGGCCTGCGAAACCCTCGACGCCCACAAGGTCAAAGCCGTCTTCGCCGCGGCCATCAAGGCCGGCGCGGCGCGGGCGGCTGAACTGGCCAAGCTCGCGGGCTCGTGATCAGAAGTCGCGACGGCAGAACAGCAACGCCGCAGCTCCCAACACCACCGCTTCGAATGCGAGCGACGTGCCGAGAACCCACCACTCGGACCGGGACTTGAGTTCCTTGGTGTGCTCGCGAGCCACTGTTCTGGGTGATACTCGCACGGCACCAACTTGCCTGCTGAATTTCGGACCATCCGGCTGGGCCCGATCGATGAACGCATCGAGTTCTGTTCCCTTGAAGATCATCCGTTCCAGAAGCCCAAGTGTTTCGCCGGTCTTGGGTAGCAGCGTTGTAACGGCCGATCCCCATGCATGTACTCGCCGGTATGTCGCGGCGGAGCCGCCGACGTCCACAAGCGCGGCCTCAAACTTCTTCTGGTCAGCGTCAAGTTCCTTCAGACGCGCCGTCTTGGCCTCGCCCTCCTCGAACCCTTTGGCCTGCTCGATCTGTGCCTTGATCCGCGAAATCTCCGACTCGTGCAACTGCACCGCGACGTCGTACTG
>JBOHNM010000164.1:0-8790 GCA_050730675.1 Phycisphaerales bacterium
CCCAGCCCCCCGGTGTTGGGCACCGGGCGTGGCGCCGCCTTCACCTGACCGGCGACGCCTGCGCCGTCGAGAGCCTTCATCCGGTGGCCGAGCGAACGCATGATCGCTGTGGTCGGCAGCGCGACGGCGAAGCCGACCGCGATCAAGATCAGCGCGATGGAGACCATGCACCGGGAGTGTATTGAAACCGGGCGCTACGCGTGAGCGTTCTTGGCTTCATAGCGGAGCTGCCCGCACGCCGCGGCGATATCGCGGCCGCGGCTGGCTCGGATGTGCGAATTCGTGCCGCGGTCACGGAGGATGGTCTGGAAAGCCCGCACGCCCTCATCCGTCGGTCGCTGGAAGGGCATGCCCGCGACCTCGTTGTAGCGGATGAGGTTGACGTTGGCCCGAAGGGACTTGGCAAGCCGCGCGAGTTCGACGGCGTGGTCCGGCTTGTCGTTGACGCCGCGGAGAAGGGTGTATTCGAGGGTGATCTCGCGGCCGGTCTTCTGGAACCACTTGTTGCAAGCGGACAAGAGCTGCGCGATGGTCGAGTACTCGGCCCAGGGGATCAACTCGCGGCGGATGTCGTCGGTCGGCGCGTGCAGGGAGAGGGCGAGGGTGACGGGTGCATCGCACTCGGCGGCGAGGCGTTCGATGGCCGCGGGGAGCCCGACGGTGCTGATCGTCACCTTGCGGGCGCTGATGGCGTGACCCCACAGGCTGGTGATGACCTTGACGGCGTGCATGGTGGCGGCAAAGTTGCTCAGCGGCTCGCCCATGCCCATGAAGACGACGTTGGTGATGCGCGGCAGTTCGTTGGGCTCGGCCCGCTTGGGCTCGGTGGTGCGCATCATGTCGCGCATGCGCCAGACCTGCTCGACGATCCGGCCGCCGGAGAGGTTGCTCTCGAGGCCGCCGACACCCGACGCACAGAACTTGCACCCGACGGGGCATCCGACCTGCGAGCTGATGCACGCGGTACGCCGATCCTCGGTCGGGATCATGACGCACTCGGTGGTCTTGCGGTCATCAACGGCTGTTTCCCCTGCGATCGGCAGTGGGAGGGATGGAGAGCCCGTCGGGGCGGCGTCGCTCTCGGCGCGATGTTGCTTGGGGGTCTCGCTGTCGTCCCATGCGACCAGCAGTTTCTCGGTGCCGTCGCTCGCGGACTGGTGACGAACGACGTCACCCGAGAGGAACGCCATCTCGCGGGCGAGCATGTCGCGGTCGAGCTTGGAGAGGCTGGTCATCGCGGCGGGGTCGATGATGCCCTTGTGGTATACCCACTCGAGGATCTGTTTGGCGCGGAACGCGGGCATCTTTCGCTCGGCGCACCAGGCTGTGAGCGTCTCGGGAGTGAACGCGAAGATGTGGTTGGCCGGGTGGATCAAACGGCCTTCCCGCCGATGGTCAGCGGCACCGCCCCGTACTGATCTTCGGTCAATTCATAGTGCCCGACACGGATGCGCCGACTCTCGGGGTCGATGCCCTTTTCACGCATGAGCTTCTTGAGCGTCGCGGGGATGGCGAACTCGACATCTTCGTTGAAGACGTCGCGCTGTTCAAGCCCGCCGCCAAATTTTTTGATCAGCGTCCGGCAGAGGTCGGCGACGAGGTCTTCCGGAGCCGAAGCGCCGGCAGTGATGAAGACCGTCGCATCGCGTCCGCCGCCGGGGGTGTCGTCAAACCATTCGTGGCGCAGCTCGCTCACATCGTCGAGCAGGTACGCGGGGCGGCCGACGTTCTGCGAGATCTCGGTGAGGCGCACGGAGTTGCTGCTGTTCTTGCTGCCCACAACCAGCACCAAGTCGCACTCCGGCGCGACTTGGCGCACGGCCTGCTGACGGTTGGTGGTGGCGTAGCAGATGTCCGAGCCCGGCGGCTCTTTGATATTCGGGAATGCCCGCTTGAGCGCCGCGATGATCACGCCGGCATCGTCGGTGCTCAGCGTCGTCTGGGTCAGATAGACGAGCTTGTTGGGGTCGTTGATCTTGAGGCTCGGGATGTCGTCGGGCGACTCGACAACCTGCGTGCTGTCGGGCGCCTCACCACGGGTGCCGACGACTTCCTGGTGGTCCTCGTGCCCGACGAGCAAGATCTGATATCCCTGCTTGGCGTAACGGATCGCTTCCGAGTGCACCTTTGTCACCAAGGGGCACGTGGCATCGACCGCCGTCAAGTTCCGCTGGCGGGCCAGCTCACGCATCGCGGGGCTGACGCCGTGGGCGCTGAAGACCAGGATTGATCCCTCGGGAACATCGTTCAGGTCCTCGATGAAGATCGCCCCGCGGTCGATGAACCGCTTGACGACGTGCTTGTTATGCACGATCTCGTGATAGACGTAAATGGGAACTTCGGGGTACAACTGCAAGAGCTGATCGACAACGTCGACCGCCATATGCACGCCGGCGCAGAACCCACGGGGATTGGAGAGGATGATCCGCATGTCCACCTATTCTACTCGTCCAGAAGCGGCCCTCCGCCGCTGACCGTCTGCACCGCTTCGGAGAGCCGATTGACCGTCGCCGTTCCCGATCCCCGCGCCCCGATCGTGCCGCAGCTTGAGCGCTTCGGCCCCCGGTCCGAGGCCGCGGCCCCCACGCGGGAGGAGGCGATCGCGTACACCCGGACGCTGGCGACCAGCCACTACGAGAACTTCAGCGTGCTGTCGTCGCTGGTGCCTGCCGATCTGCGCGACGATTTCGGTGCGGTGTACGCCTTCTGCCGCTGGGCGGATGACCTCGGGGACGAAACCGGCCACGACGAGGCGGCCCGGACACGATCGCTGGAGTTGCTGGCATGGTGGCGTGAAGAGCTGCGGGCGTGCTTTGCAGGCGAGCCTCGGCATGCAGTATTCGTCGCACTCGCCGAAACCGTCCGCAAGCACGCCTTGCCGATCGAACCGTTCGACCACCTCATCCAAGCCTTCGAGCAGGATCAGCGCGTGCAGGCATACGACACGTGGGCGCAGGTCTTGGACTACTGCACGCGCAGCGCCAACCCCGTTGGGCGGCTGGTGCTCATGCTCGCGGGACACCCGGATGTGCCGGAGAACCGTGAGCTGTTCGTGATGAGCGATGCCACCTGCACCGCCTTGCAACTCACGAACTTCTGGCAGGACGTGCGGCGTGATTTGGTCGAGCGCGACCGCATCTACATGCCGGCAGCTGACACGAACATCACCCCCGCCATGCTCCGCGACTGGATGGGGCGACCCAACGATCCCGAGGCACGAGTGCCTTTCATCCTGGGTCTGCGTGGTTTGGTCGAGAAGACCTGGCCGCTGTTCAAGGTCGGTCAAACACTCCCCGACCGGGTCGATCCGCGGATCCGCCCCGTCATCTGGTTGTTCGGGGCGGGAGGCCAGGCGGTGCTCAATAAAGTGGAGCGGTGCGGTTGCACAACGCTCTGGACCCGGCCACGATTGGGGAAGGCCTCGAAGCTCGCCCTGGTGGCGCGGGCATGGATCATGGCCAAGACCGTGGGACGTTCAGGTAAGTGACGACATTGCCCGCCCAGCTCGACGCTCCCCACGCTGCGCATTCCACTGCGGGCATAGTCCCGTCGCTTGTGGGGGTGGGCGAAGAGCAACTGGCCGCGGCGTTCACCGAGTGCAAGGAGATCACCCGCGAGCGGGCCCGCAACTTCTACTACGGGCTGAAGCTCCTTCCCGAGCCGCGGAGATCAGGTGTCTTTGCGATCTACGGGTGGATGCGCCAAGCCGATGACTGTGCCGATGAGGGAGGCGACATCACATTCCGGCGCGAGGCTTTGGCACAGTTCGCCGCGACCACCCGGGCCGCGCTCGGCGGGACGATCGATGCAAGTGCTTCGCCCATGTGGTTGGCACTCGCCGCGACCGTCAGCAGCTACCGGCTTGATCCGCGATTGCTTCTCGACACCCTCGACGGGCTGTCGGAGGACCTCGACCATGCCGGTTACGCCACCGATGCCGAGCTGGAGCAGTACTGCTATCGCGTGGCGTCCACGGTTGGGCTGCTGTGCGTCGGTGTGTGGGGCCTGCGCGACGGACTGAGCGAAACCGATGCTGCCCGCGTACGGGAACTCGCCATCGCCCGCGGCCAGGCTTTCCAGTTGACCAACATCCTGCGCGACTTTGCGAGCGATTACGACGATGCGCCGTCACGCGTCTACCTCTCGCGCGAGTCGTTCGAGCGCATGGGGCTCAATCCTTGCCAGCTCCGCGACTGGGCCCAACCCGAACGCTGCGAGCGGTACGTGCTGGCCCAAGCACAGAGAGCCCGGGACTACTACCTCGCGTCCGCAGACCTCGACACACTGATCGCACCCGACTGCGTCCCCACCCTGTGGGCGATGACCCGTATCTACTCCGGCCTGTTGGATGTCATCGCCGCCGATCCCAGGCGCGTGGTTTCGGGTCCGCGGATCCGGTTGTCCGGCATGCGCAAGACCGCCATCGCCCTCCGCGCCATGGTCCGCAGCAAGCTCGCGACGCGCAGCGTCCCGGGAGCCCGATGACCTCGCGCCGATCTGTCATCGTGGTCGGCGGCGGCATCGCCGGGATCGCCGCGGCACTGCGCCTTGCCGAGTCGGGTGTCGCCGTCACACTCCTGGAGACCCGGAAGAAACTCGGCGGCCGCGCAACCTCCTTCGTCGATGTTCGCACCGGCCAGACGCTCGACAACTGCCAGCACGTCGCTCTGGGCTGCTGTACCAACTACCTCGACATGCTCGGACGACTTGGAGTCGCCGACAAGATCCGGTGGGACCATGAGCAATACTGGGTCGAACCCGGCGGACGCACCAGCACGATCCGTCCTGGACCTCTCCCGGCACCGGCACACTTTGGATTCTCCGTTCTCGCTGCTCATTTCCTGAGCGTCGGTGAGAAGCTCAAGCTCGCACTCGCCATGCGGGCGGTCATGCGGGCCGACCGGAGCCGATGGGGGGCCCGCACCTTCGCGGACTTCCTCACCAAGCACGGCCAGCCGCGCACGCTCATCGAGAAGTTCTGGTCACCCGTTGTCGTCAGCGCGTGCAATCTCACGTGCGATCGCGTCTGTGCGGCCTCCGCCCTCCACGTCTTTCAGGATGGCTTCTGTGCCACACGCAACAGCGCCGCCATCGGCATCGCCACGGTGCCCCTACTCGAACTGTATGACCGGGCCGAAGAAGTCATCACCCGCGCCGGTGGCATCATCCGGCTCGGCGCGAGCGTCGATCGTCTCGACACCACCAGCGCCACCACCAACGGCGAGACGCTGACCGCGGACCATGTGATCTGTGCCTTGCCGCCTGAGCGTGCGACCGAGGTGATCGCGCCGGAACTTCGAGCATCGGATTCACGCTTTGCCGCGCTCGATCGAATCACCCACAGCCCGATCCTCGGCGTACACCTGGTCTTCGATCGCCCCGTGCTCCTCCTCCCGCACGCAGTGCTCGTGGAGGGCGCAACACAGTGGCTTTTCCGTAAGGACGGCGAAGGCCGCGCGGTCCACGCTGTCATCAGCGCTGCCGACGAGTGGATGCACCTCGACGAAGCCGAGATTGGCCGCCGCGTCCTCGCCGATCTGCACACGTACTTTCCGGCCTCGCGCCAAGTCCAGCCCGTCAGCATCCGGCCAGTCAAGGAAAAGCGGGCCACCTTCGCCGCCACGCCCGAAGTCGAGCCCCTCCGCCCAACCGCCACCGGTCCCAGCGGCCTTATCCTCGCGGGCGATTACACCGCTGTCGGCTGGCCCGCGACCATGGAAGGGGCCACCCGCAGCGGCTACATCGCGGCGGCCGCGGCGCTCGGGCACACTCCGCAGGAGTTCCTGCTTCCGGACCTCAAGAAGGCCTTACTCGCTCGCGTCATGGGGCTGCGGGACGGTCCGCTCCCCGGCTCGGTCGTCGAATTCCAACTCCAACGCCCGGCCGCAGCGTTCACCTAAACTCTCCCAACACCAGGAGTTCACCCATGTCCTGCGGCTGCGGCGGTTGTGCGTGCAAGAAGACCCAGATCACCACGCCGTCCCGCGGCGTCAAGTTTCCCATGTGGCTCGCGCCCTTGGCGGCCTTGCTGAGCGTCGGCGTTCTCGCGGGGCTCGCCCTTCGGCAGCCTCCTGCAATCAAGACCGACCAGCCGGCGGCGACCGCTCCTGCAACACCGCAGGCCGCGCCGGAAACCAAGGGCGTACGCAACTGGGGAATCGCCGAGCCGCTTCCCCGCACACCGGGCACGTTCCGCCTGGCGACGTACAACGTCGAGAACCTCTACTGGTCCAAGGCCAAGGCCAAGGACGCCAAGCCGGCCGACGGCAAGCCTGCTCCGGACGCCAAGCCCGGCAATGACGAGGGCGGCACCGGCCCCAAGTCAGACGCGGCTTGCCGCGCCGTCGCGGCCGCGATCAAGCGGATCGACGCCGACGTGCTCGCGGTTCAGGAGATCGAGAGTCTGGAGACGCTCACCGCCTTCCGCGACAAGTACCTGAGCGGCCAGGGTTACGACTTCATCGCATCGATCGATGCCGGCGACCCGCGCGGCATCGAGTGCGCGGTTCTCAGCCGCTTCCCGCTCTCGGGCGCGAAGGTCTACCTGCACGAAAAGCTCGAAGGTGTGCATCCTGAAAAGCTCGGCCGCGATGCTAACCCGGAGGCTGGCAAGCCGCTGATCATGAAGCGCTCGCCGCTTCAGGTCACCGTGACCATCCCCGCCGCAAAAATCGCGGAGCTTCTGAAGATCCAGGACGCGGCCGCCGCGGACGTGAAGGACTACCAGCTCACGCTCTTCTCTGTCCATCACAAGAGCGGACGTGAGTTCGGTTTCCTCCGTGCCGCGGAGGCGAAGCGCACGGCGGAGATCGCCAACGGCCTGCTCAAGGAATACCCGGGCCTGAATGTTGTCGTCCTCGGCGACTGCAACGCCCAGGGGAAAGAGGCCGCCATCGAGGCGTACATCGCCGCCGGTTTCACCGACCTCTTCGGCGATCGTCAGCGCGAGGACGCCACAACGATTACACACTCTTCAGGCCGGGCCATTGACCACATCTTCTTCAACCCTGACGCCGCCAAGGAGATCGCTCCCGGCTCCCGGTTTGTCCTCGGCACAGCCGACCGCCCCAAGGGCAGCGATTGGCGGACCACTCCCGCCCCCAGCGACTGGGCGTCGGATCACTATCCGGTGGTTGTCGATCTCCGGCCGGTCGAAACTACCCCCGCCACCCCCTGATCGGGATCGCCAGCAGCCAAAGATACTGAGGATTCAGGGCCTTGTTTGTCGGTTTCAGTGGATTCAGCAGTCGCGGATTCCGGACACATTCCCGCACATTGTGCTAAACTCCTGTCAAGACCGCCGGGTTCTCCGGTGGGAGTTTGCGAACGGCCAAACCCGCCCCGTACACTCGCCGGCCCGTTCCCGCCTGCTGAAAGGATTCGTGCCATGCGCTCACTCCGCTCTATCACCCGCCGCGCCTTTACGCTGGTCGAGTTGCTCGTCGTCATTGCCATCATCGCGCTGCTGGTGAGCCTGCTGCTGCCCGCGCTCGCCTCGGCACGCGATGCCGCAAAGGCCACGGTCTGCTCCGCGAATCTGCGCTCGATCGCTCAAGGCCATCAGACCTACGCCAATGAATTCAAAGACATGATCGCGGGCAGCCCGCTCACCAGCGGCTTCGATTGGCTCCCGCCGCGCAACGGCAATCCATACACCAAGACGACTCCGGCGATGTTCAACGGCATCTCGGTGCAGACGTGGGACTTCTATGGCCCTCTCCTGTACCACATGAACATCAAGGGCCCCAACGACGGTATCGATATTGCGACGCAGAATGGCGACCTCTCGCATCGCAAGAACCGCTGGGAGTGGTACCGTGATGCTCCATACTTCTCCTGCCCCTCCAACAACATCACCGCCGCCATCTTCGGCGCCAACTCCCTGAACCTCGGAGCTGGCAAGATGCTTTCATACGACATGTCCACGCAGTTCACCTCCACCGAGGACGCCAGCCCAATCGGCACCAGCCCGCGCCCGCAGATCGATCGCCGCGGTTTCTTCCCGCGCTTCAACTCGCTCGGGCAGGCGTCCATGAAGGCCCTCGTGTTTGAAGGACACCGTTATGCCGACGGCAGCACCGCTCCCGACATCGAGGTCGGGCAGCTCGCCGCCTTCGGTGGCGCGTTCGGCGGCACCGGGCCTTGGTACAGCCAGAGCAAGGAACTCGACCGCAGCGCTGCCCCGGGCGAAGCCGGCCGCGCAGCCCACATCGGCGGCAGCAGGCTCGATCCGCGGCGCTACGCGTTCCGCCACGGCTTCAAGAAGTCCAACAACTACGACACCATCGTGTATGGCAACATCGGCTTTGGTGATGGCCACGTCGAGATCAAGTCCGACGGCGACGCTACCAACCCCGACTACTGGTTCCCCAGTGGCACGATTTTCCGCGAACCGCTGGATACTTGGAATTACACCCGTTCTCAGTTTGCACCCAAGTGCGCCGCGGGTTACAAAGTGCCCTGATCGCCGCATCGCCGCTCGTCCGGCCACGCTGAAAGCCCTCGCATGAACCGACAGAGCTCGATGCCTTCTCTGATCGACGACTCCGCTTCGCCGCGCATCTCCGCCGCTGCGGTAGCTTCTCCGTCGCGTCGCAAGGATGTGATCAAGGGCATCATCGCGATGGTGATGTTTGTGGTCGCCGGGTTCATTGTCTACAACACGTTCACCGGTGGCACCGACCCCGCGGCACTCTCGCGCACGCGGGCCATGATCGACCGCGATACCGGCGAGGTTTTCGAGAAGTACGTCATCGAAGACGGCATGACCTCACCGTACCCGCACCCATC
>JBOHNM010000165.1:0-8695 GCA_050730675.1 Phycisphaerales bacterium
GCTCGACGGCGACGACGCTGGCGATCTTGTCGGGGGCGGGGCCGCCGAGGGAGATCGTGACGGTGTCGCCCCCCCCGCCGTTGTTCTCAATGAAAAACTCGCGAGGGCCGGAGCCGAGGACGCGGACGCCCTTGATCTTGGTCTTCAGACCCGGGACGGGCAGGACGTTGTCGGCGGGCCAGTCGAAGACGTGGAGGAAGAGGGTGTTTCCCTTGGCGGTGCAGCGGCCCCAGGGGAGCTTACGGAAGGGGCCGGCGCGAGTGCCGTAGATGGCGTCGCCGTTGGTCTTGAGCCATGCGCCCATGGCGGCGAGGCGCTCGATGCTGGGCGGGGGGATCTCGCCCTGGGCGGTGGGGCCGACGTTGAGGAGGAAGTTGCCGCCCTTGCTGGCGATATCCACAAGTGTGCGGATCAGCGTCTCGCTGCTCTTCCAGTGATCGTCGCCGTTCTTGAAGCCCCACGAGTCGTTCATGGTCATGCAGGATTCCCAGTCCACGCCGGGGAGGCCGGTGGAGGGGACTTCCTGCTCGGGGGTGCAGAAGTCGCCGGCGATTTCAACGCCGGGCTTGTTCACGCCGGCCATGTCGTCGCGCGACTTGCCGACGCGGTTGTTGACGATGATGTCGGGCTTGAGGCTCTTGACGTGGCGTTCGAGGTCCTTGCCGTGCTTGACGGCCCAGGTCTCCTCCCACTCGCCGTCGAACCAGAGGACGGCGGGCTGGTAGCCCCGGATGATCTCCTCGACCTGGGCGTGGACGTAGGGGACGAACGAACCCTGGAAGTCGGTCTTGTGGTCCTTGGCGAGGTCGTTCCAGGCGCGGCGGGGCTGGTAGTCGGGGTGATGCCAGTCGAGGATGGAGTAGTAGAGGCAGAACTTGATCCCCTCGGCGCGGCAGGCGTCGGCGAGGGGCTTGAGGAAGTCCTTGGGCTGGGGCGTGCGCATCACGTCCCAGTCGCTGGTCTTGGAATCCCAGAGGCAGAAGCCGTCGTGGTGGCGGCTGGTGATGACCACATATTTGACGCCGGCGTCCTTTGCGACCTTGGCCCACTGGACCGGGTCGTACTTGACGGGGTTGAAGCGGTCGGCGAAGCGCTCGTACTGCGAGGTGGGGATCTTGAGGGACTGCATGATCCACTCGCTGGGGCCGCCGCAGCGCTGGCCGTTCCACTCGCCGGCGGGGACGGAGTAGACGCCCCAGTGGATGAAGAGGCCGAAGCGGGCGTCGCGCCACCAGGCCATGCGCTGGTCGCGCTCGGTGGCGGCGGAGGCCGCGGGTGGTGCGACCGCGGCGGGCGGCTGCGCGGCGGGTTGAGCGGCCACGGGCGCGGCGAGGGCGAGCAGGGCGGCCAGCATGGGGGCGGTGTTCATAGCACATCTCCGTGCGAATCACATGGCGAAGAGGCGATCCATCTGTTCGAGGACCTGCTTGAGGCGGTCGCGTTTGCCGCCGCGGACTTCGGCGGTGGCCCAATTGCCGCCCGGGGCGGTGGAGTAGCCGATCTCGTCGAGTGCGGCCATAACGCGGGACCAGCCGGCATCGCCCTCGCCGAGTTCGACATCGAAGCCCTTCCAGAGGCCGAGGTCGTCGCGCTTCTTGCGGCTGAAGTCCTTGATGTGGAGCTTGGCGGTGCGCGGGCCGAGGACGCGGATCCACTGCTCGGGCCAGCCGAAGTTGATGACGTTGCCGATATCAAAGTGCCAGGCGACCAGCGGCGAGTTGAACTCGGCGAGGTACTGCGCGGCCTCGAGAGGGCTGAGGAGGAAGTTGTTCCAGACGTTCTCGATGGCGATCTTGACGCCGGTTTCCTGGGCAGCGGCGAGGGCTTTGCGGATCTGCTCCTGGCTGAGCTTCCAGGCGTCGGCGTAGGGGAGATCGGCGTTGACGACGGCGGGGACGAGCAGGACGCTGGTTGCGCCGAGCTGCTTGGCGTCGCGGAGGCAGGATTCCAGCGCGGCGAGGCCCTTGGCGCGGATCTCGGGGGCGGGGTTGTTGAGCTGGCTGGACCAGTGGACAGCATCCACGATGCCGTGGACCTTGAGGCCGGTCTTGTCCTGGGCGGCGGCGTACTCCTCGAGGGGCGTGCGGCCGGGACGGTCGATCTCCACACCGTCGTAGCCGAGGTCGCGGAGGGTCTGGAACTTGTCCTGGATGGTGTCGCCCTCGGCGAGCATGCCGAGCATGGCGGCTCGCTTGAGGGTGCGCTTGCGGAGCGGCTTGGCGGGGGCTGGTTCAGAGGCGGGCGCCGCGGGAGGTTGAGAGCCCGCGGCGACGCGGGCGACCATGGCGCCTGCGGCGATCGCACCCACGCCTGCCACGAATTCGCGTCGGTTCATATTGTGACCCGAAAAAGACATGTACACAGAGGACACAGAGAAAGCAGGAGAGGGCGAGAAGAGGTCAGAAGAATGCGAGCGGAGGCGTGGCGCTGGACTAGGTCAGGTCGGCGCCGCGGGCTTCTTGCGTCCGGGCACGGGTACCGGCGCGACGGGCATCGGGCCCATGGCGACCTTATCGGGTCCGAGCTTCTCGGTGGAATTGAGTGCCTGCTCCCAGGTGATGGTCTGGCCGGTGTACGCGGCCATGCGGCCCATGATGGCGAGCATGGTGCTGTTGGCGCCGCGCTCGGTGTCGTTGATCATGTTGCCCGAGCGGATGCCGGCGAAGAGGGCGTCGTGCTCGCTCTGGTACATGTCCTGGACCTTGTCGGTCTTTTCCCAGAGCACTTTGCCCGCGGCGTCCCTGGCCTGGTGGAAGGGACGCCAGCCGTCGACGATCGCGGAGCCCCTGGTGCCGAAGACATAGTCCTGGTTGTCGGAGGGGCAGCCGTCCATCTGGCGGGCGCTGTGGAACGCGCGCCGGCCATCGTCCCACTCGTAGACGGCGCTGAAGTGGTCGTAGACGTTGCCGCTCTCGTCGCCAGTACGGGCCTGGCGGCCGCCGAGGCAGATGACCTGCTTGGGGAGTTTGTCCTTCATCGCCCAGCTCATGCGGTCCACCGAGTGGATGGACTGCTCGACGATGTGGTCGCCGGAGAGCCAGACGAAGTGCCACCAGTTGCGGAGCTGGAACTCGGTGTCGCTCCACTCGGGCTGGCGTTTGCGCTTGCTGAGGGTGCTGGTGTAGTAGGTGGCGTGGACGTTGACGATGTCGCCGATGAGCCCGTCGTGAAGGCGGTTGTAGGCCTCGCGCATGCCGGCGTCGTAGCGCCAGCAGAAGCCGACGAGGGAGGTGAGGCCCTTTTCGCGCGAGAGCTTGGCCGACTCAAGCACGCTCCGGATGCCGGGGGCATCGACGGCCAGGGGTTTTTCCACAAATACGTGCTTGCCTGCATCGACCGCGGCCTTGTACTGTTCGGGCCTGAAGGCGGGGTAGCCGCAGAGCAGGACGACATCGACGCCGCTCTCGAGGACCTTGTGGTGGCTGTCGAAGCCGAGGAAGCGGCGTTCGGGCGGCACGTCGATCTTCCTGGCGGCGTCCTCGCCCATTTCTTCGACAAGAGCCTTGTGGCTGCTCTCGATGCGGTCGCCGAAGACATCGCCCATGGCGACGAGCTTGACGTTGGGGTCGGCGCGGAGGGCCTGGGTCGCGGCGCCGGTGCCGCGGCCGCCGCAGCCGATGAGGCCGATGCGGAGGGCCCCGGTCATGGGCTTGCCCTGGACGGTGGGCGGGCCGGGCGGCGCGGTGGTGAGCCTCCCTGCGGTATCACCTGCGGGAGCGATGACGCCCCCCTCCGCGGCAGAGGCTCGCGAGCCGATGCTGCCGACAGCGCCGACCGCGGCGGCCGCCGCCGCGAGACCGACGAACTCGCGGCGGTTGAGGCCGGAGGTGCTGTTGGTATTCGTTCCGTCACGGGATTCGCTGCTCACTTGCTCCCCTCCTTCTTGGCGGGTTCGGATTTGTCGGGTTCAGAGGTCTGAGGCCTTGCGTCTTTGGGCTTGTCGGCCGGCGCGGCCGCATCGAGCGGGCCCTCGCAGACGATGCGGAAGCCGACGAAGGGGCCGTCGGCGAGCCACCAGGCGCTCTTGGGGACTTGCGGGTCGCTGGCGTTCCACTTCGGGCTGCTGGCTTCGTTCGCGGAGGCCTTGAGTTTTTCAGGCGCGTCGAGGAACGATCCGCCCTTGGTGGCGGGCTTGCCGTCGCGGCCGGTCACCCACTCGGCCACGTTTCCGTGCATGTCGGAGAAGCCCCAGGCGTTGGGCTTCTTCTTGCCGACGGGGTGGGTCTTGTTTTCGCCGTTGGCGGTGAACCAGGCGAAATCGTTGAGCTGGCCCGCATCGGCGCCGAAAGAGTAATCGCCTTTGCTCCCGGCGAGGCAGGCGTACTCCCATTCATCCTCGGTGGGGAGGCGGTATTTCTTGCCGGAGTGAGCGGAGAGCCAGTCGCAGAAGGCTTGCGCCGTTTTGTACGACATGCAGATGGCGGCGTAGCCCTCGTGGCCGAAGCCGCGGTCGGGCGGGAGGTAGGGCTTGCTGGGGCGTGTAACGGCGTCAACTTTGGGGGTGGTCTTGCCGGCGTCCTCATCGAGGCGGTAGACGAAGGCGTCGAAGGCTTCCCAGGTGATCTCGCACTTGCTGATCCAGATCGGCTTGATCTTGCCATCGGCGCTGGCGGGGATGGGGAGCATGTCGAACTTGAAGGCCGCGGCGGGGATTTCCTGCTGGAAGGACTGGCGGGCGGGGCCGGTGTCGGCCACGGGCGGCGCGGCGGGAGTGGACCGCGGGTTGCTGGCCGGCGCGGGGTTCTTTGCGGGTGGCGCTGTAGGTGCGGCCGGCGGCGCGACCGCGGGTGGCTGCGCGGCGCGGAGCATGCCGGACGTCGTGGCAGCAAGCGCGAGGCAGGCGGCGGTGATGACTTGAACGCTCTTGCTCCGCATGACCCTTGCACTCCTGGTCGCCGTCATCGGTACGCTTGCGCGATGCACGTGCTCTGGCGATTGTTCGCGTTGCTGGCCCTGACTTCGCTGCTCGGAGCGTGCGCGACGCCGCCGCCGGAGGAGCGGTTTGAGTTTACGCGAATCTGCATGGGCGTTGCGGCGAGGATCGTGACGTATTCCCCCGATCGGGAGACGGCGGTTTCTGGGGCCGCGGCGGCGTTTGAGGTGCTGGGAGAGCTGGACGGGCGGTTCAGCGACTACCGCTCTGACAGCGAACTGATAGTGCTGTGCAGCAAGGCGGGAGGGCCGGCGGTGAAGGTGAGCCCGGAGCTGCTGGAGGTGCTGCTGGCGGCAGAGGAGCTCTCGGAGAAGACCGAGGGGGCGTTCGACATCACGGTGGGGCCGGCGGTGCGGCTGTGGCGCGAGGCGCGGAGGACGGGGAAGTTGCCGGAGGCGGCGGCGCTGGGGCGAGCGCGGTGGCTGATCGGGTGGCGGATGGTGAACGTCGATCGCGCGGCGGGGACGGTGCGGCTGGAGCGGGCGGGGATGCTGCTGGACCTGGGGGGGATCGCCAAGGGGTTCGCGGCGGAACGGGCGGTGCGGGCGCTGGAGGCGCGGGGATTGCCGCGGTCGATGGTTTCGCTGGCGGGAGATATCGCCGTGGGGGATGCGCCGCCCGGAGAAGCGGGGTGGAGGATCGGGGTGAACGGGGAGCAGTGGACGGGGGAAGCGACGGGCGCGAAGGCAGTGACGGGGCGCGATGATGGCGGGGAAACGCTCGTACTCACGAATGTGTGCGTTTCGACTTCGGGGGATACTGAGCAATTTGTGGAGATCGAGGGGCGGCGGTACTCGCACATCATCGATCCGTTCACGGGAATCGGGACTGCGGGGGGCGTTTCGGTGACGGTGGTGCATCCGTCCGGGGCGGTGGCGGATGCGCTGCCGACGGCGGCGTGTGTGATCGGGACCGGGGTGATCGGGCGGTTTGATTACCGGATGGCGATCATCGAATGGCGGAGCGAGAAGGGCGTTCAGCGAAGCGTGTGGCGACCGGGCGTGTTTGATATCCCTTTCTGAGCCGAACCGGCGCGACGAGATTTCAGGTAGGTCAACTGTGTGCCGAAGTCTTGGACGTCACCGCCCGCTCACTGCGTTCGGGGCTCGTCGAGCTACGCCAGCCGGACTTCGCCGCCGAATTCGACACTGCGGCGTTCGGCGGCGAGGATTTCGGCGACGGCGACGGCATCGTCGAGCGTGGCGTCCACCTTCGTCGAGCCGGCGTGGATGGCGCGGAGGATGTGGCGGATCTCGCCGTCGTACCCGGTGCCCGGGGGGAGTTCGATGGGGCTCACGCCCGCGTCGTCGTAGACGAGGAGCTGCGGGGAGCGGTTGAGGTCCCACTCGACGGTGGCCTTTTCGAATGCCGCGCGGTAGCGCATGAAGTACGGGGCGGAGGGGTGCATGGTCCAGGCGCCCTCGGCGGTGGTGTGGCGCGGGCCCTTGGCGTATTCGTAGAGGGTGGTGACGTGCTGGTCGGAGCCCTGGCTGCGGACGCTGACGGGCTTGCCGAAGCACCAGAACATGAAGTCGGCATCGTGGATGTGCAGGTCGATGATCGCGCCGCCGCTGCGTGCCACATCTTTGTAGAAGGCGGAGTTCCAGCCGGGGCCGGTTCCGAGGCGCTGGAGGACGAGGCTGCGGAGTTCGCCGTAGGTGCGTTCTTTGATCCGCTCGTGCAGCCAGTCCCATCCCGGCCAGAAGCGGATGCACATGGCGGGCATGCAGAGCAGACCTATGCCCGCGGCGAACTCGGCGAGGCGGCGGACTTCTTCGGGCTCGATGGCGACGGGCTTTTCGAGCAGCACGTGCTTGCCGGCGCGGAGGGCGGCGATGGCGAGGTCCACGTGGGTATCGGTGGGTGTGCAGATGCTGACGAGCTCGACCTTGGGATCGGCGAGGAGGTGCGCGGCATCGGCGTAGCCGTGGACTTTTGCCGGGTCGAAGAGGTTGGCGCCACCGGTGCCGAGGTTGCCGGCCTCACCGCCTTCGCCGCGGCGGCGGGCTTCGTCGGGATCGCAGACGGCGACGAGACGGGCGGGGATGCCGGAGTCGATGGCGGCGCTATACGCGCGGATGTGCGTCTGGCCCATGACCCCGAGGCCGATGACGCCGACGCCGATGGTGCGGGGGTGGGGCATGGGCGGACTTTATCAGTTGAAAGCAAAGGCGTGGAACTCAAAGGGCTCGAAGAGACTCAAAGGGAAAGTGTGGAAGGAGATCGTGTGACTTGCCTTGCTTTGAGATCATTGAGTCCTTTGAGTTGAAATCGCATCGTCAGCCCACGAAGCGGCGCACGAGTTCCGCCGCGGTGCGGACGTCGTTCACGCGATCCTCGCGGGCTTCACGTTCGATGAGGAGGTTGACGGCTTTCAGCTCGTGCTGGACGATACCGAAGAAGCGGGCCCAATCGACCGCACCGGTGCCGACGGCGACCTCGGTCCCCCACTCTCCGGGTGTGGTGGTCGGGATGGCGTCTTTGATGTGGACCTGCTTCACCCATGAGGCGAGGCGGTGCAGGGCATCGACGGGCTCGCCCATGCCGTAGAGGATCATGTTGGCCGGGTCGAAGTTGACGCCGAGGTTGCCGCGGCCGATTTCCTGGAGGACGCCGAGGAGCGTGGTGGCGTCCTCCTGGCCGGTTTCGAGGCCGACTTCGATGCCGCGCTCGGCGAAGGCGTCGGCGATCTGGCGGAGACGGGCGATCATGGTGCTGCGGAGTTCGTCGCCGGGCTCATGGGGAAGAAAGCCCGCGTGGAGGGTGACCAGGCGCAGGCCGAGGCGCTGGGCGATGGCGGCGTTGGCGCGGGCGGCTTCGAGATTGGCGGGCCAGTGCTCATCGCTGCGGAGGCCGCCGGTACGACGGATGGAATCAAGCGTGGAGTAGTCCTCGCCGACGGTGCCCATCATGCCCGAGACGATGCGGATGCCGGATTGGCGGAGGATGCCCTCGGTGCTGCGCTCGTCCCAGCCCGCGGCGGCTTTGCGGATGGGGTCGAGGGCGAGTTGCACAGCGGTGACGCCGCAGGCACGGATGCGCGCGGCGAGGTCGTCGGGGCTTTGGGGGCGGAGCGTCCAGGAGCAGACACCGATGCGGGGCATGTTGCGGATCTCCGTCGAGGGACAGGCTCGCGATCGGCACGCGGCCGGGATCGCGACGTGGCGACAATAGCCGAACGCGTCAGTGCTTGCGTTCGACGATGGGCCACTCGGTCCAGGCCCACCACAACTCCTGCGTTCTTACGACATCGACCTCGTGGCCGCACTCGGGGCAGCGGACGAGTCCCGCGGCGGCGTCGAGTTGGGCTGCGCCGCCGAGGTCGTAGCGGCAGTGCGGGCAAAGGCGGAAATTCGCACGGGCGGCCGATGCACGCAGACGCCCGCGCCAGTGGAAGTGCAGGATGGTCGCGGCGGCGGCGAGCACCATCGGCGGAACGAATGCAAACCGCATGACCTGTTGAGTGAATCCCTTCGAAGCGGCGGCGGCGGACTTGGGCGCCCAGAGGACCAGTACCAGCAGCGTCAGAGCCCAGATCGCGACGCCGCCGACAAAGAAGCCGCCGAGCAGGAGGTACTGCCGCTTGAGGCAGGGGAGTTGTTTTGCGGCTTCGTCGCGGGTCATGGGATGCTCGGGGGAGAATATGGCGAGGCTGCCCGGCGTCGAGCTGCTGACTCCGATATCTTCTTCGGGCGCTCCGTGCGAGCGCCATTCGAGCAACGCCATGCCGCCAACATCGTCCAACGCCGCCGTCCTCAACAC
>JBOHNM010000166.1:0-8528 GCA_050730675.1 Phycisphaerales bacterium
GTCCTACGCCACGTGGTGCATCGAGTCGCTCGCCGCCATCATCTACCGCTGGGTCGCCTGATCTGCTTCCGCGCGAAACATGGAATCGTGTCATGACCGACCGTCGCTCCGATCTTGACGCCCTCCGCACCCACCTCGCCGATCACGATGCGCCTTGCCCCAATTGTGCGTACTCCCTCCGCGGCCTCGCCGCCGACCGCTGCCCAGAGTGCAACCAGGAACTCCGCCTCACCGTCGGCCTCGCCGAGCCGCGCATCGGGCTCTACCTGCTGGCGCTCCTGCCGGTCCTCTCCGGCGCAGGTCTCTGCGCCGTCATGCTCTTCTGCGTCCTGGTGATGACCATGCTCAAGGGTTCGCCGGGCTCGAGAGCACATTTCCTGGTCTACTACCTTCCCTCCATCGCCCTGCTGGTGCTCGGCGCCGCGGCGACTCTGCTGCTCGTCCGCGCCGGTCGCCGCTGGTTCCGCTCCCTCGAAACCTCCGCCCGCACCCAGACCATCCTCGCGTCGTGGGGCCTGCTCGCGGCCTTCATTGGCTGGTTCCTCTTCCTGTTCAGCCGGATGTAACCGAGAGTGCCATGCCCGACGAACTCCTCCGCGCCTTCCTCGCCCAGCGCCACGCCGAGTGCCCCTCCTGCGGCTACGACCTCCGCGCCCTCACCACCGACCGCTGCCCAGAGTGCAACCAGCAGCTCGTCCTCGCCGTCCGCCTCGCCGAGCCGCGCCTGGGCCTCTGGATCGCCGGCGCCGTCGGACTCGCCGCCGGCGCGGGCTTCAGCGGCCTCCTCTTCGCCTACTTCCTCGTCAAGATCTTCCCCAGCCGCGGCGGGTCCGGCTTCGAGCGCGCCTTCGCCATCATCACCGGCGGCGGCTTCCTCGTCGAGGGTGCGTTCCTCACACTCTGGTTCGCGTTCCGCGGCCCTATCCGCCGCGCCGCGCCCGGCGCGCGCTGGCTCCTGGTCATCGCCTGCTGGCTCCTCACCATCGCCAACTTCGCGCTCTTCACCATCAGCATCAAGTAGCCAGTGCGCGCCCCGGTCCCCAACGCCCGCATTCTCCTGGGCGCGGTAGACTCGCCCCGTGGCCGACCCCAACCAGGATTTCGTCGAACTCCGCGCCCACCTCGCCGACCGCGACGTCCCTTGTCCCTCGTGCAGCTACAGCCTCCGCGCCCTCACCACCGACCGCTGCCCCGAGTGCAACCAGCAGCTTGTCCTCGCTGTCCGCCTCGCCGAGCCGCGACTGGGGATCTGGATCGCTGGACTCGTTGGCCCGGCCATGGGCCTGGGTTTCCACGGCCTGCTCCTGGGCTGGGCCGCCTCGAAATGGTTCAGCAACGGCTTCGCCAATCCGCGGCCGATCACCGCCATCCCGCTGATGATCGGCCTCGCCGCCTGCCTCCCGCTCCTGCTCTATTGGATCGTCGCGCGCCGCCGCGTGATGCGCTGGAGCGAAACCGCACGAATCTCTGCCGCGAGCGTCCTCTGGCTGTGCGCCATCCTCCCCGCGGGCTGGTTCTTCGCCACCGTCAATTAGCCCCGCGCCATGAGCGACGCCCCAAACACCCCGCCGCCCGACCACAACACACTCCTGCGCCAAGCCCTCGCCTCGCGCGACGTCCCCTGCACCCACTGCGGCCACAACCTCCGCGACACCACTACCGGCCGCTGCCCCGAGTGCGGCTCCAATCTCCGCATCGTCGTCGAGGCCGACCGCCTCATGCGACGTGCATGGCTCCCCGCCGCGGCGCTGACGCTCATCAGCGTCGCCTCAGCGCTTACGTTCGCCTCCACAGTCCGCTGGGTGATCGACATGGCTCGCACAACCTGGATCCTCTCAACCCAGCCGGCTACGGGATTCTCGACAACAATGCCGGGCATAGCCCAGGTTCCATTGGCACTGTGGTTTGATGCGACGGTTCTCCCGGGCGTTGCGCTCGGCGCTGGTGCGGGAGCATGGTTCGCCTGGCGTGCAGTGCGTTGCCACGATCGGGTGGGCATAGCCCGAGCGCTGTGGCGATGCGGCGTCATCGCCGTGATCCTCGTGCTCCTGCTGTTGGCCGACGCCATCGCCAACACAATCCAGTACGGCCGCTTCTAAGTCGACCCAATGGCAACTCGCCAACGTATGGACACATGGCAAAACCGCCGATAAACACCCCCGGCCCTTCCCCGGCCCGGGGGTCTTATGCCCGCAACGCGCACCAGCACCGATCTGCCCCAGGAACTCCTCGACCACATGCTGGCCATCAAGGCCAAGGCGCTCGAGTACGGGCTCGACTTCTTTGAAGTCATCTTCGAGGTCCTCCCATTCCAGGTCATGAACCAGATCGCCGCCTACGGCGGCTTCCCCGTCCGCTACCCCCACTGGAAGTGGGGGATGGAGTTCGAAAAACTCTCCAAGCGCGACGCCTACGGCCTCGGCCGCATCTACGAGATGGTCATCAACACCGACCCCGTCTACGCCTACCTCCAGGAGTCCAACGCCGTCACCGACCAGAAGCTCGTCATGGCCCACGTCTACGGCCACGCCGACTTCTTCAAGCACAACTTCTGGTTCAGCAAGACCAACCGCAAGATGCTCAACGAGATGGCCAACCACGCCACCCGCATGCGCCGCCACATCGATCGCCACGGGCACGACACCGTGGAACGCTTCATCGACGCCTGCCTCTCCATCGAGGACCTGATCGACCCCCACTCGCAGTTCATCACCCGGGCCGACGGCCAGCACGACGCCCAGGCCTTCCAGGTCGAGAAGCTCCCCGCCAAGGACTACATGGACCCGTTCATCAACCCTCAGAAGGAGATGGACGCCCAGCGCAAACGTCACGACGCCGCCCTCAAAGCCTCCCGCGGCCGCATCCCCGCCCGCCCCACCCGCGACGTCCTCCTCTTCCTCCTCCGCCACGCCCCCCTCGAGGAGTGGCAGCAGGACGTGCTCACCATCATCCGCGACGAGGCGTACTACTTCGCCCCCCAGGCGATGACCAAGATCATGAACGAGGGCTGGGCCAGCTACTGGCACTCCAAGCTCATGACCTCGCACTTCCTCGAGGCTTCGGAGATCATCCAGTACGCCGACCAGCACTCGGGTGTCGTCCACATGCCCCCCGGCGGCTTCAACCCCTACAAGATCGGTATCGAGCTCTTCAAGGACATCGAGCGCCGCTGGAACACCGGTCAGCACGGTTCTGTGTGGGAGAACCTCCCCGGCGTCGGCGAGAAGGATCGCTTCGACGACAAGAGCATGATGGGCCGCGAGAAGATCTTCGAGGTCCGGCGCATCTACAACGACGTCACGTTCATCGAGGAGTTCCTCACCGAGGAGTTCGTCGAGCGTCACAAGATGTACCAGGTCAAGCGCGACCCCCAGACCGGGGAGCAGCGCGTCGTCTCGCGCGACTATCCCCGCGTCAAGCAGACCCTCCTCCACCACCTCACCAACCGCGGCGAGCCCTACATCTATGTCGCCGACGGCAACTACCTCAACCGCGGCGAGCTCTACCTCGCCCACCAGTTCTCCGGCCTCGAGGTGGACGCCGCCAAGGCCGACACCGTCCTCAACAACCTCCGCTTCATCTGGGGCCGCCCCGTCCACCTCCAGGCCCGCATCCGCGACGAGATGCACCTGCTCAGCTGCGACGAGCCCGGCAAGGAAGTGAAGAAGCAGAAGATCGCCGACGACACGCCGCCCCCGGCGCACATGATCGAGTAGCCGCGCCGATCTCTGATCGGGAGGAACCCAGAGGTTCTCAAGCGACGCTTGAAACGCGCCCGCCCGCAGGAAAACACCCGCCGCGCCCGGGGAACCCCCGGACCAATCCCCCAAACCTCCGTGAATGTGGGGAGAATTCCTGCGTCTTTCACGGCCGCGCCGCGGCACAAATCTATTGTGCTTTGGCCATGCCAACCGGGTGTGCGGCACCACCGGCCCTGACCGATGCAACCAACCACGCGCGACCACCGGATAGCCCGCCACTCGCGGGGCAGGTTCACCCCACTAGGACTTCAACATGCCCACCCTTCGCACCGTCGCCGTCGTCGCCGCCATGGCTCTACTCGCTTGCGGCCAGGCGAGTGCCGCCCCGCCGCAGAGACTTGCCGATCTGCCGCGTGAGCCCCAGGACTTGTCGATCCTCACGCCCGCCGTCGCGGGCGGCGAGAAACTGGGATGGATCACCGGCAATGGTCTGCTGATCATCACCGGCGGCACTCCGGCAAACACCGAAACGCTCACGCTCATCGAACCGGCCAACCAGCAGCCGCTGCAGGTCAAGCAGCTCTTGATTCTTCCGGATCGACTCTACTTCGTCGCGACCACCACCATAAGCCCGGTTCGCCTCTACACCTGCGGCCGCCACGGCGGCCCCGTCGTCCGGCTCTCCGCACCCGACAGCAGCGTCCCCGCGGCCAAGATCCTCGCCCCGCTCGGGACCGGCGTCGTATATACCGCGTCTTCCGCCGCCAGCACGGGTGTGGGGGGGAGTGACGGCACAGCGCAGGGCACCACCCTGCTCGCGCCATTCGCGTCGACGGTCCCGATCTTCGAGACCGCCCGCTTAGGAAACCGCCTGTTCTTCGCGAGCCGAAATACACCGCAGCTCAACCGCATGTGGGTGACCGACGGGACGCCGGCCGGCACCTACGAACTTTTCGACCCCGCCTCCGGCATCGCCACCGGCGTAGCGTCCGGGCCCGCGGTCATCGCGGATCGCGCCTACTTCATCAGCGGCACCTCCGCCAGCGGTGCGCCGCAGTTGTGGAAGTCCGACGGCACCGTGGCCGGCACAGAGGTCGTGGCAACACTGCCGACCACCGCGCTGCGCCCGGACACCCAAGCACTTCCGACGGGAACCTCGGGAGTGGGCACGGCGTATTTCAGCACCTACGGCACCGGCGGTAATCGCCTGATCGCCACAGACGGCACCGAACCCGGAACAATTCTCCTGACCTCGACTGGAACAAACAGTGTGCCTTCATCGATGGTGATGGTCGGCGATCGTCTTTACTTTACGACGGGCGGCGCCGTGTACACCGCCCGGCGCGTGGGTGCAGAGGCGCCGCACTTCACCTCAGTCCTGTCGAGCCTTCCGCTGTCGCCCGCCGCATTCGGTGGCCAATTCGGATACTGCTTCAGCAGCGGACTCATCGCGTTCAGCGCCGACGGCACATCCGAGATCGTCGTGCCCGCGGCCGGCGGTGCGTTGTTCCAGCGCGCCGCGATCGTCACATCCGATGAGGGCGTGCTCTTCAGTGCCGATGGCGCGACCGACCTCGGACGGTGGGCGCTCCGGCGCGAAGGAACAAACCAGAACATCTCTTCCTTGCTGTCCGCGACGTCCTACACCGCTGGATTCGCGATCACACCGGTCGAGCGCATCGGCGATCGCGTGGCCTTTCCACATATGGGCGGAAACGACCGCAACATGTACTTCACCGACGGCTCAGTGGCACGAACGCTCCGGGAACCCTACGGGGTCTGGTGGGCAGACAACTCGTCAACGAATGACCGCTTTGTCACCGTCGGCGACCGCCTAATCGGCATCCAAGGCACCTTCCCCGCACTCTTGTCGACCGCCGGCGCACCCGACGCGCCACTGAACATTTCGGGCACGCTTCCATCCTCCGGCACTTCTGGTGTGCCGCCCTGGCAGGCCCAGACCCTCTTCGGCGGGCGTCGTGTGGTCACCCTCGGCACGTATTCTTTCCTGACCGATGGCACAATTGCGGGTACTCAAGCGCTGCCAACGTCCGGGCGTATGACGGCAATCAACCAGATCGCCGGCACGACCTACCTCCTGGACACTACCGGAACACTCTACGACATGACCGACTTCCCGGCGGCGATGCCCTTGCTGGCCAGCTTCGGATCTTTGAATTTGACCGTGAGTTCCACGGCCCGCGCCCTGCTTGCCGCCGTCAACGATGGGTTCATCGTCGGTCGTTTCGCCTCGCCCGGCACCAATCCGACGTTCGTGTTCATCGACCCGGCGGCGCGGACGTCCACGACGCTCGGAGCCGGGTTCTCCGGCGTAGGGTCCGACACCGCGTGGAGAGCCTTTGCCGCCGGCGGGGTGTACTACTGGCGATCGGGCACGGACTCGACATCACGCATCAGCGTGATTGATCGCTCGGGCATTCGAGACATTCCCACACTCGCGGAGAGCACCAACCCACTCGACTGCGCGGCATCGGGCCGGGCCATCGGCCGCACCGTCGGCCCGCCGTCCGCCGTGTGGGCGCTCGAACCAACATCGACGACGCCGACAACACTCCTCTCTTCAACGGGCCTCACCACCTCCGGAATCTCGACCACGTACGTCCTGTCGCGCCGTCCCGTCACTCGCGCCCTCATCGCGCGGCTCGTCATCGACGTCGGATTCGAGCTCTACTCCACCAACGGCACAGCCGCCGGCACGTTCCGCGTCGGCACGCTGCCCCCCGAACTGTTGTTGGGCAGCACCTCCGTCGGCGACATCCTCGGCTCCAAGTACATCTTCACCGCCGGACTCAACGGCAACCCCTACGCCTGGATCCCATGCCCCGCCGATGTGGCATCGCTCGGCGGCGATTCTGTCGGCGACGGACGACTCACCATCGACGACATCGTCACCTACCTCGCCAAGTTCTTCGAGAACTCCACCGGCATCGCCGACCTCGTCTCCATCGGCGGCGACGGCGTGCCCGACGGCCAGCTCACCCCCGACGACCTCATCTTCTTCCTCCAGTCCTTCTTCGCCGGTTGCCCGTAAGAGTGGCCTGCATCGGCGGAAGTTCGCCGGTTCGGCACAGGCGGCGTGAACCCGGGCGCGAGGATTTCCCTACAATCCTCCGTGAACCACCGGAGCTTCATCCCCGTCTTTTCCAGCGCCGGCGTGCGGCTGCAGCGCACGCCGTGGTGGTTCAAGCCGCTGGTGGTCATCTTCGGCCTGCTCCTGGTGCTTCTGGCGATCGTCTTTGTCGTCGTCGCCATCCCCGTCGGACTCATCGTCGGGGCGATCTGGCTGACGTTCCGTGCCATCGCGGGGGCGTTTGTATCGCCGCGGCCGGCGACCGTCATCGGCGCGGGCACCCCGGCGGACCCGCAGGTGCTGGATGCCGACGACCCCGCCCGGCAGAACGTCCGGGTGCGGCCTCCGTCCGGCGAGTGATGCCGACGGGTGATTGGCCGGCGCGCATCTTAACGGTCGGACGGATCTTCAACCACACCGGGAGCGCTCCATGCATCGCACCAAGTTTGTGCCGCGCGGCGGGTTTGTCAGCGGGTTCGTTTGCGCCGGCGTCACGGCGGCGGCCCTGGCGGTGATGCTTGGGGCCCAGCAGGGCAAACCGGGGACGCCGGCTGCGCCGGGCAACCCCGGCATGAACACCCCGTGGACACAGGCGGGCTCGACGCCGCAGGGAGCCCAGTTCTTCGTCACCGGCGACAACACCTGGGGCACACTCTGGCGGCTGGACCCGGGGGCGAAGAAGCTCACGTTCGTCGCGCACACGAAAGCGGATTTCCCGACGTCGGCGGTGGACCCGAACCGCTGAAACAGAGGCCGTGGCACCGGAATCCCGGAGCCGCGCATCGGCACCACCCGTATCGACCCGTGAGGCACGGGCTCGACGGGGCGTACCGATTTTCGCAACCGATCATCTTGGCCGCCGGGTGCCGCTGGTGAGGGCGGTGTGGTGGGTGCTTCGGCGGCCGGTGTTCTCGATGCTGTTCGCCAGCGCGCTGTTCATTCATGGTGTGATGCAGCCGGACGAAACCGCCATCGGGTCGTTTCTCCACGCGTTCCTCGGAGGCAGGACCCACTGCTACTCCGGCCCCGTATTCGCGATTGTCAACACGAATGGAGTGCTGTCGCTCGTTGACGGTCGGACCGCACCATCGTCCGGTATCGTCGTGGGAAACGTCTTGTTCCGTCCGCGCACACGCGACACAGGACTTTGGGCGCCTACCCGGCGCGTGATTCAGAACGAGCCGAGCATATATTGGAACGTGGGTGAACCGACGCCGGCCGAGCGGCAGCAGGTCTGCACACGGCTCGCGGCGGAACTCGTGACGTACGGCGGCGGAACCTGGGCCGCGTACGCACCGATCGTTGGCGCGGGTGGTGCCAATACGAGTACGCCGATTCTCAGTGGGTATGTGCAAGACCTCGCGGCGTTTGGCCTTGCGGCCGGGCTGGTGCTGTCGCTCCGCTGGGTGCCGACGCTGACGATGGCGCAGGTCGAGATGAACCGGCGCAACGAGGGCTTGTGCGGCAAGTGCGCGTACGACCTGCACGGGCTGGCGAGTGAGCGGTGCCCGGAGTGCGGGTACGAGCCGCCACGCAATGAGCCGATTGCGTGGTAGGCCGTTCCGAGAGCAACGCGCGACATGGTTGGGATGTCAAAGAGGCGTGCAGCGCTGGAGCTGTTGAGGTTGGGGGTGGCGGCGCGGCCCGGCTTGGGTGCGCGGGGGTGGGTTAGCTGGAATTGACGAGGGTGCGATGCACGGGAGTGTGGGCGGGAGCGGCGATGGGCGGAGTCTGAG
>JBOHNM010000167.1:0-8332 GCA_050730675.1 Phycisphaerales bacterium
ACCCCGCAGTTTCTATCGCTCCTCCGTCAGCGACTGCATCGCGAAACAACCGGCAAGCTCAAATCTGTTCACTGAATCCGCCTGCAATAGGAGACCTGCCGTTCACGAGTACGAAAAGAAAGCCCCGGAGCAGAATGCTCCGGGGCTTGATTGGAACTGAACAACCCGGACCACCGGCTTACGAGCCGCAGGCGGCGAAGAACACGGCAAGGAAGTAGACCAGGTCGTCGGCGGTAATCGCGCTGTCCGGAAGGCTGGGCGCCCCGCCCAGGCCGACGAGGTCAGCAACGCTCACGTTGTTCGCGAAGAACTGAGCGAGGAAGTAGATGAGGTCGTCGGTGGTGAGGATGCCGTCGGGGACCGGAGAGCCGCCCAGGCTCGCCACGTCCGCGTCGTTGCACGCCGGGTTGACGATGTTGGTGACGACCGTCAGCTTCACCGTTCCGTCGTTGGTATTGGCTCCCGTGACGGCAAAGTCCTGATCGAAGGTAAGGTCGTGCTGCCCGACCGCCACGTAGTAGTCGCCCGCAGGGAGCACATCGCCGTTGCCGCCGGCGACGCCGGTGGCCGCGCCGCTGCCGTACGAGCGGGCGGATGATGTCAGACCCCACGACAGAACGCTCTGCCGGATCGTCGTGCTCCCGTTGTCGTAGTCGTCGTTCTCGGCGATCTTGTCCCCTTGCTTGTTGAAGATCGCCATCTCCGTGTCGTTGGCGCCGCGCCCCAGGTCGGGGAGGCTCGAGCCGAGGGTGTGGATGTCGAGGTAGTAGTCCGAGGCGTTGGTGGGCAGGACCGACCGGAAGTGGACCCACTGGAAGCGCTTGACGGTCGGGGTGCTGGTGATCGCCAGGTCACCCGTCGCTTTCGGGCTATTGGCGGAGTAGACCTTGCCCAGGTCCGTGCGCGGCGATGGCAGCGAGGGCACGGCGATCCAGCCGTTGCGGTAGCGGAGGGTGACGCTCCCACTGGGTGAATCGCAGGAACGCTGGAGCTGGATCCCCCACGGAGTGCCGAAGCCCACCGAGGACGAGCCGGGCTCGACCACGACCGCGAGGTAATAGGTGGCCGAGGCGGTCAGCGCCGCGCCGTCGCGTCCGTTGTACGCCAGCGCATCGCCGCCGGGACTGGCGCGGCCGGCGGAGAATCCGAACGTGAGCTGGGCGAGGCTGCCGGTCCCGTCGAGGGTGTCGCTGGCGACCAGGTTGCCGGCACTGTCGAACAGCGCCAGGGCCGTGTTCGAGACGGTGGAGCCCTCGGTATCAAAGTCGAGGAACGCGCGGCTGTTGAAATTCGTATTGGCGGGAGGGGCAAAATCGGGAGAAGTGAACGAGTACCACGTGACGCCGCTGTTGGCGGGCGTCACCGAGTACCAGTCGTTGTCGTCGCCCAGCGGGTCCAGGCTCGTCGGGCTGGAGGGCGGGCCGGAGAGCACGACGCGGGTCTGGGCGATCAGCTGGGTCAGCAGCGTGATGTCGTTGCTGTCGAGATCGCCGTCGGCGTCCATGTCGAAGTTCGGCGAGTACTGCGAGTTGGTGACCAGGTCGACCAGCTTGACCAGGTCGTCGCAGGTGATCGGCTCGATCAGCCCGTGCGAGGTGTTGTTGGCATCGCGGTCGGGATCGTGACCGAGCATGCCGATGGACAGCGTGGAGAGGTCCATCTCGAAGTGGCCCGCCGCCAGCGGAATCCGGTAGACCAGCGTCCGCACGACACTCGGGCAATTGGTGGCGTCGGTCGTGTCCGAGACCAGCCAGCCCGACTGGAGTGTGTTCGTCTCTGTTGAGAGGGCCGTGCTGTTGGAGAAGCGGTAGCTCCCGCTGACACCGACGGTCGGTGAGGCGACGCCGATCCTGATGAAGTTGCCGGTGGCAAACGCCGCGGCGTCGGTGGCGGTCGAGAAGACCTCACCATTGGGGCAGCTTCCGCCGCCGCTGCCGCCCGAACTCCTGTCGCTGCCTACGTCCTTGGTCAGGATGATGGTAAGTTCCACAAAGTCGCCCGACGTCGCGGTGCCGGCCAGGTCGGTGTGGAATCGCCCATCGGCGTAGCCGTTGCCCAGCAGCCAGCCCACATAATGAAAGCTCGTGGCCGGATGATCGTTGTAGGCGCTGTAACGCCACAGTCCGGCGGCATTCAGGAGCGTGCCGTTCGTATCCAGCGTGATCCCGGAAGAGTTGACTTGTGCACGGCCGGCCACAGCGATATCCGGCAAGACGTCAACCCACGAGGGCGGAGTTGTCGAAGCACAAAACGATTTGGGTGCATCGCCAGCGCCTGTGATGGCAATCCCACCAAAGAGCGGTGCCGCGAGCGGCAGAGCCGCAGTGCCAGAAATGATCGCGATGTCTCCCGCGGACAACTCGAAGGCGCCAGGACTGCTTCGCGGAACCGACGCGGTGACGTCCAGTGAGCCGAGCGAACCGAATGCAACGGTCGAACTGCTGGGATTCGCTTCTCGCGTGCTCCCCGCGAATCCAATCAGAAAGCAGGGAAAGTAGTCGGTGCCAGCGCAGGTACCGACAACCGGGAAGTTCGTTTCCCCTGCGAAGTCCGCGATAGCTCTGGCATATCCGAGCGGATTGGTCAATTCCGCTTCGGGCGGCGTGCTGATTTCCAACCCGTCGAGGTGGACGACGGCCTGGACAGAGATGTTCGAGTTGACGACCGTGGCGCTGTGATACCAGCACGAGGGGGTTCGCTGAACAAAGGGCTCCAATTCTTCCCTGCGTCCAAACTGGACCAGTTGCCCCGAGGCCGATGACGCCAACATCGCCGACGCCAGCACGCACCCTGCGCGCAGCCACTTGGATTGGACTTGATTCATCTGAGTTTCTCCTGCCACCCACGTTGCGGGCATGCTACAAGAGTTTGAGAAGATAGGCAAGAGCCGAAAGGAGGACTTTGACAACTTTGTGGAATCCGCACATTCGGCGTGCCCCGACTAGGTGGGTCGCATTGCCGCCCACCGCAAGCGTTGCAGCCCAACGACCACGGGCATTCTCGTTTGTTGGCGCTCGTCGGTTCGAATGCCGTCATGATCTCGACGACACACAGACGTGCCAGGGTTTCCCCGGAGTCATCTCGCTCCCCGGTCGTCGGTTGTGGAATTGCGGATCAGCAACCGATCACCGCCGGATCGCGCGTTGCCCGGGCGCGATCAACCTGTTGCGAGTCGCCTTGACGCGCAACGTGCGCCGCGCGGAAACGACGCCAAATGGTCACCGGATCGGCGATCCTCGCGCGCGCAAGGTCCTGAACTGACAAATCGAACGGCAGGTTCCCTTGATCGCCGCCGCAAGGGCGATAGCAACGATCACCAGCAGGAAAGCACCGGTCGGTAGGGAGAAACCGGTGGTAATGCGAGTGGAGGAGAGTGATAAAGAAGCCAGACATTATCCTAACGTTGGGCCCGCGGACTAGACGGAGGAATGACGCACGCCTAACCTTGGCTTCAAGGAAAAGGATCTGTTCGAATGACGACCGCCGCCACGCACCGCGCCAAGCTGATCAAGACCTACGCCACCAACCCCAAGGACACCGGTTCGCCGGAGGTCCAGGTGGCGCTGCTCACCGACAAGATCAACGACCTCACCGAGCATCTCAAGATCCACAAGAAAGACTGCCACTGCCGCCGCGGCCTGGTCGTCATGGCCTCCCGCCGCAACCGGCTGCTCAAGTACCTCATGAACAGCGACCGGGCACGATACACCGACCTCATCGGCAAGCTCGGCCTCCGCAAGTAAACGACTTTCCACAGGCCCGTGGGCAAACAGCCCGCGGGCCTGATTGTTTGTGCAGTTGATGATTCCCGGCTGGACGCGGGGATCAGCAAACGCAGCAGATCGCAGCGAGCTTCAGCCGCCACCGTCTGGCACTCGCTGCATTTGCTGGATTTGCTGACCGCATCCAGCCCCGCGGAGGCGGCCTGCGCCGCTCGGCCCCTGCGGTGAACCGAGCGGCATTGAAGGAACTCAGATCATGTCTCACGTTGTTGTCTCGAAGGACATCGGTGGCCGCACACTCACGCTGGAGACCGGAAAGGTCGCCAAGCTCTGCAACGCCGCTGTCATGGCCCACTACGGCGGCACCACCGTCCTCGCCACCGTCACCCGCGGCGCCCCCCGCGAGGGCACGGATTTCCTCGGCCTCACCATCGACTACCGCGAGAAGCTCCCCGCCGCCGGCAAGTTCCCCGGCGGGTTCAAGAAGCGCGAAGGCCCCCCGTCGGAGAAGGAAATCCTCACGATGCGGATGATCGACCGCCCGGTCCGCCCGCTCTTCCCCGACGGCTTCTTCGACGAGATCCTCATCCAGTGCTTCGTCATGAGCCACGACGGTGAGAACGGCTCCGACGTGCTCGCCGGCACCGCCGCCTCCGCCGCGCTCGCGATGAGCAACCTCCCCTTCGAGGGCCCCATCGCCACCCTCCGCGTCGGCCGCATCCACACCGACGACGGACCCAGGTTCGTGGTCAACCCCACGACCACCCAGATGGAATACACCGACCTCGACCTGGTCCTCTCCGGCCATGCCGACGGCCTGAACATGATCGAGATCGGCGCCGCCCAGCTCTCCGAGCAGGTCGTCACCGAGGCCATCCAGTTCGGCTACGACAACATCAAGGACACCCTCGAGCTCATCGGCGAACTGACCAGGAAGGCCGGCCAGGAGAAGGTCCCCGGCGACCGCTTCCTCCCCACCGACGAGATCACCGCCTTCGTCGCCAAGACCTGCGAGCGTGACATGATCACCGCCCGTCAGGTCAAGGGCAAGAAGGACCGCCACGAAAAAGTGGACGCCCTCCGCAAGACCCTCATCGACACCCACTTCCAGCTCAAGAGCGACGGCACCTACGGCCAGTTCGCCGACAGCCTCAAGCGCCAGAAGATGGCCAAGGACGCCTTCAAGCGCCTCGAGGAGAAGATCACCCGCCGCCTCATCGCCGAGAGCAAGACCCGCGCCGACGGCCGCGGCCCCCTCGATATCCGCCCCATCACCGGCGAGGTCGGTATCTTCGCCCGCACCCACGGCTCCGCCTTCTTCCAGCGCGGCGAGACCCAGTCCCTGGTCAGTGTCACCCTCGGCACCGGTCGCGACGAGCAGATCATCGACGGCCTCCTCCCCGAGTACGCCAAGAAGTTCATGCTCCACTACAACTTCCCGCCCTTCTCTACGGGCGAGGTCAAGCGCGTCATGGCCCCCGGCCGCCGCGAGATCGGCCACGGCGCCCTCGCCGAACGCTCCCTCCTGGCCATCCTCCCCTCCCCCGACGAGTTCCCCTACACCATCCGCGTCGTCTCCGATATCACCGAGTCCAACGGCTCCTCGTCCATGGCCTCGGTCTGCGGCGGCTGCCTCGCCCTCATGGACGCCGGCGTCCCCATCAAGGCCACCTGCGCCGGCATCTCCGTCGGCCGCTTCACCGACGACGACGGCAACAAGGAGATCTTCGTCACCGACATCATCGGCGAGGAGGACTTCTTCGGCGACATGGACTTCAAGGTCTCCGGCACCCGCGAGGGCATCACCGGCATCCAGCTCGATCTCAAGGCCCGCGGCCTGGTCCTCTCGCAGATCGTCCCGATCCTCGAGCAGGCCAAGGTCGGTCGCCTCCAGATCATCGACACGATGGAGAAGATTATCGCCCGCCCCCGCGCCGAGATCAGCCAGTTCGCCCCGCGCCTGGTCACCATCATGATCAACCCCGAGAAGATCGGCAAGCTCATCGGCCCCGGCGGCAAGACCATCCGCGGCCTCCAGGAGAAGTGGGGCGTCACCATCGAGGTCGAGGACGACGGCTCGGTCATGGTCGCCTCCAGCAACGGCGAGGCCATGGCCGGCGCCCGCAGCGAGATCGAGGCCCTCGCGGCCGAGATCAAGGTCGGCACCGTCTTCACCGGCAAGGTCGTCTCGATGAAGGACTTCGGTTGCTTCGTCGAGCTCGCCCCCGGCACCGACGGCATGTGCCACATCTCCGAGTTGGCCGACGGCTACGTCAAGTCCGTCCAGGACGTCGTCAAGATGGGCGACATGATCAAGGTCAAGGTCATTCTTGTGGATGACCAGGGCCGCATCAAGCTCAGCCGCAAGCAGGCCCTGCGCGACGAGGCCCAGGCCTCGGGCGCCGGCGCCGCCGCCCCGGCCCCCCAGCCCGCCCACAGCTGATCCCCCCGTTCGCAGGCCCCAAATCGCGGGACACAAACCACGGATTCACGTGACGCCCCCGGGACTCTCCCGGGGGCGTTTTGCTACGCAACCGCTTACATTGGTCTTTTGCGCCCCAATCGCCTTTGCAACCGCTTAACTTTTCTCCCCACCCGGGTATGCTCAGCGCGTCATGCAGCCCCTCGTGTCCGCCGCGGCACGCCCACCCGCTCTGCACGACTTTTTTCGCGCCGCGGCACAGTCCCCCGAAGGGTTCGGTATGCCGGAGCAATCGCCGGATCGCATTGTCGGTCTGGAAGGCGTCGTGAAGTGGTTCGACCCGAAGAAAGGTTTCGGGTTCATCATCGGACCCCAGGGTCAGGACATCTTCGCCCACTACTCCAAGATCGAGGGCGAGGGCTTCCGCGTCCTCAAGGACGGCACCGCCGTCATCTACGACGCCGAACGCGGCGACAAAGGCTGGCACGCCACCAAGATCGTCCGCGCGCCCGATGCAGCGGGTGAGGGCGGGGGCAGCGGCGGGGCCGATCCCGAGAAGAAGGCCTACTCCCGCACGCCGCGGCGATAAACTCCACACTTGGACCTCGCCCCGGTGTTCATCTCGCTCAGTTGCGGCCTTCTGCTCGGTGCCATCGCCGTGCGCGTCCTGGTCCTCCGCCAGAGTACCCGCGCCCGCGCCGCCGAACGCCGCGCCCGCCAGGCCGAGCGCCTCGCCGAGATCGGCTCCATGACCGGCGGCCTCGCCCACGAGATCAAGAATCCCCTCTCCACCATCGGCCTCAACGCCCAGCTCCTGGCCGAGGGCATCGAGGAACTCCCCGCCGACTCCGAGCACAAGGGCCGCCTGCTCAAGCGCGTCGGCGCACTCCGCCGCGAGACCGAGCGCCTCCGCGGCATCCTCACCGACTTCCTCGAATACGCCGGCCAGGTCCGCCTCGATAAACGCCCGGGCGACCTCAACGCCATCGTCTCCGAACTCGCCGACTTCTACACCCCCGAGGCCGAGCGCCAGGGCGTCCGCATCCGCCTCGACCTCACCGCCGAGCCACTGCAGGCCAGCTTCGACCAGCGCCTCCTCAAACAGGCCCTGCTCAACCTCATGCTCAACGGCACGCAGGCGATGGCGGCCGGCGGTTCGGCCAACGGAGCCGCGAGCGGCAGTGGGGGAGGCGCCGGCCACAAGGGCGAACTCATCCTCCGCACCCGCGCCGCCGCCGACGCCGAAAAACGCCCCCTCGCCGAAGTCCATGTCATCGACACCGGCCCGGGCATCGCCCCCGATGTGAAGGACAAGATCTTCAACCCTTACTTCACCACCAAGAACGGCGGCACAGGCCTGGGCCTCCCCACCAGCCGCCGCTACATCGAGGAGCACGGGGGGAGGATCGATGTGCACTCGACGCTCGGGGTGGGTTCGGATTTTTGTGTCGTCCTGCCGGGGCAGGACGAGCGAATAGGGAACGAGCCCTCCGCGTGAGCGAAGGGTCGCGTCGTGGGTCGTGAATAACGCCGACACCAACTACATGTCTTCAAACTCTGCCAGGCGACCGTCCTTGTCGCGATCATTCGCTTCACCGTCGTAATGCTCAGCAACGCGATTAATGAGGGCCGCCGTTCTCGGATGCTTGTGCAGAACACGCTCAGCAAAGGCCCGAAAGTCGTCTCGCAACTTGCGTTCAGCCTCGCCTGTCGGACCAACTGTGTGAGTGCCTCGCTTATTCAGGGTTGCCATGCCAAACCCCGCTTCGAGTCTCGGGCTGGCAATAGACTCGATCAAATCACGCACGGCACTGCATGGCCAACTCCCATCAGCATCGGCTGGTGCATATGCAAATGCCATTCCGATGTGCTTGTCGCAACTGTCGACCCGATCCGAGTTTCGCGCCAACTCTCGGGCAGTGCGAACCCAAGCGTTGAGCAATCCCGTATTGACTGTCCCCGTTGCTACAGATGATGCAGGGAGTGGGGATTTCTGAACTGGCTGCTCGCTCGCGGGCGCGCCTGCCGGTGGTTCGAGGCCAGGCAGAGTGTGCCAAGCTTCAAGCAATCTCCATGCGTGAGTCACGCGTTGTCGTCGTTCCGCCGATCGCGTTCCCTCTTCCTTCGGCTCCGACTCACCCATACCAACTTCTCCTTTTCCGCGGTAGACAAGTCCTAGTAGGTCTAC
>JBOHNM010000168.1:0-8249 GCA_050730675.1 Phycisphaerales bacterium
GCTCAAGAACCTCACCGCCGCGCCGCTCAACGTGCAGTGGATCCAGCTCGGCCCCACCGAGATCCCCGATAGCACGATCAGTTACGGCGGCGACATGCGCCGCCTGCGCCTGGGCTACATCCCCGGCGCCACCAGCAACCCGACCGGCCAGGTCGTGCTCGCCGACCGCTTCTTGATGCCGCACGCCGAAGCGGTGGGCAAGCCGGAACCGACTGCCAATGGCTCGACATTCCCCGAGCAGACGTTCTGGCCCCCCACCGAGAACCCCGAGGGCATCCAGCTCGGTTTCGCCGGGTTGAGCAGCCGCTACTTCTCGGCAGTCGTTCACACGCTGCCGGACACGCAGAAGCGCGCCGACGGCTTGCCGGACAAGACACTCCACGTTGCCTCAAAGGTCGATCGGGTCCTGCTTGATCGCGATCCCCTTAACCCCGATGCCGGCGAGCGCATCAAGCGCGTCACCCTGGCGCTGCGCCTGACCGGCCCGACCACCGCGGTCGCCCCAAGTCAAAGCCTTGATGCAAGCATGGGCTTCTACGCGGGCCCGACCGAGACCGCGGCCCTGCGCGCCGACCCGCGCACCAAAGCCATGCAGATGGAGAACCTGGTCCTGTTCAGCATGGGCGGACCGTGCGCGTTCTGCACGTTCCAGCCGATCGCCCACCTGCTGCACAGCGTGCTGGTCTTCCTGCACAACTACCTCTTCCACGACTGGGCACTGTCGGTCATCTTCCTGGTGGTCTGCGTTCGCACCATCCTCCATCCGGTGACGCGCTGGTCGCAGACCAATCTCACGCGCTTCGGCAAGCAGATGGCCGCCATCGGCCCCAAGCAGGCGAAGCTGAAGGAGAAGTACGGGCACGACCCCAAGCAGCTCCAGCAGGAAATCGCCAAGCTGATGCGCGAGGAGAACGTCAACTACGCCGGCATGCTCGGCTGCGTCCCCGCCATTCTCCAGACGCCGATCTGGATCGCCCTCTACGCGATGATCTCTTTCTCCTTTGAGCTGCGTCACCAGCCGGCGTTCTACGGCGTCTTCCAGGCGATCAGCGGCGGCAAGTGGCCCTTCCTGGCTGACATGAGCCTCCCCGACAACTTCATCCCCTTCGGCTCGGGCTTCACCATCCCGCTCATCAACGCGCACATCACCTCCTTCAACCTGCTGCCGCTGCTGCTGGGCGTGGTCTTCTACATCCAGCAGAAGTACCTCACCCCGCCGAGCGCCTCGCAGTTGACGCCCGAGCAGGAGACGACGCAGAAGATCACCAAGGTGATGATGGTCGTGATGTTCCCGGTCTTCATGTACAACTCGCCGGCCGCGCTCACGCTCTACTTCCTGACCAATTCGTCGCTGGGCATCCTTGAGAGCAAGTGGATCCGCAGCCACGTGGACAGGATGGACGCCGAGGCCGAGAAGCTCAAGCAGGCCAGCAACGGCCGGCGTGTCGAGCCCAAGAAGCCCGGCTTCTTCCAGCGCATGCAGGAGCGCATCGCCGAGGTGCAGGCGCAGCGCGAGCAGATGGCCCGCCAGCAGGCGAAGAAAAAGAGGTAGTCGCGCGAATCACCGTTTTGGACCGTGAACCGTGAACGCCCCCGAATCCATCCTCGCCGCGGCCACCGGTGCGCACGCCGCGCCCCGTGCGATGATCCGCGTCAGCGGCAACGGCACACATGAATTAGCGGGACGCCTGTTCGCCGCTCCGTTGCCATGGCCCGGCCTCTGCGCCGCCCGGTTGAAACTCACAGATGCGATGGGGGTTCCTGTCATGGTAATTGCGTACGCCGGGCCACGCTCGTACACCGGCGAGGATGCGATGGAGATTCTGGTCGCCGGCGGCGTCGAGCTGGTTCGGCGCGTCGAGGCTCGCATTCTGGAATTGGGACACGACCTCGGCATCCGACGCGCCGAGCCGGGTGAATTCTCCGCCCGCGCGTACCACGCCGGCAAGCTGACGCTCGACCAAGCCGAGGGCGTGGCGGCGGTGATCGCCGCGGGCTCGCGCGAAGAACTCGACTCCGCGCGGCGCGTGCTGAGCGGCAGCGCCGGCGCAACCTACCTCGCTTGGGCCGACGAACTGACAACGCTCGCGGCACTGGTCGAAGCCGGCATCGACTTCACCGATCAGGAGGATGTCGTCGCGATCGAGCCGAGCGAATTGCGCCGGCGCACGGGCGTGATCGGCACGGAACTCGATCGCGCGCTGGGGGCACGGGCGGGCGCCGAGCGTTCGGGTCAAGCCGTCCGGATCGCGCTCTACGGTCGCCCGAACGCGGGCAAGAGCACGCTCTTCAACGCCCTGCTGGGCCGCCGCCGCGCGGTCGTCTCGCCCGTTGCCGGAACGACGCGCGATGCGCTCGCCGAGGCCCTCGAACTTCGCGGCAGTGCCGGCCGCCGAATCGATGCGACGCTCATCGATCTCGCCGGCCTCGACGAAGCGCCACGCGATGTGCTGGACTCCATGGGCCGCGAGCACGCGGCTGAAGCGCTCGCGCACGCGGACATTGCACTGTGGTGCGATGAGACCGGCCGGTTCGATGCTGCAGCACAATTCCCACCGACTGCTCGCGTGCTGCGCCTTCGCACCAAGGCCGACCTCGCGCAGCGTCACACGGATCAGCCCGGTTCGCTCGCGCTCTGCGCCCTCGACGGCTGGGGTCTTGATGCGCTCCGCGACCAGCTCTTCGACGCCGCCTGGCACGCCGCCGGACGCGCCGGCGACATGGACCTGCTCCCGCGTCACCGCGAAGCGCTCGAAGGGTGCCGGCTGCGACTCACCGAACTGATCACCTTGCTCGACACCGACACCACCGCCGGCACACGCCGTCCGGAACTTGTCGCCTCACTGCTCCGTGACGCAATCGACGCGCTCTCATCCCTCACCGGCCGCGTTGAGCGCGACGACGTGATCGGCCGTGTCTTCGCAACCTTCTGTGTGGGCAAGTGAACTGAGCGCGCTACCGCCCGACCGCCTGTCTCTCCAGCGCCGCTCGCAAGAACCCAACGAGGTACCGCTCCCGGAACACCTCCACCGCCGCGGCTGTCGCCGACCCGTCAGCCCCCCAGCACAGCGCCACCAGGTCGCCAAAGGTCAGGTCCAGATGCACGGCGTACTGATCACGGATCGAGAAGACCGATGGCAGCCGCGCCGCGAGCATCGCGCTCAGCGCGTTCACCTCCGGCCCGCCCAGGGCGATCGTTGGCCGCCCCCGCAGCTCCGGCTGATTCAAACACCAGACATCGGTACAGACCAGTGGTACAAGGGCCGGTGCGTCCGGAGGCGCCGAGCGGCCGATCCAGCTCGCCGCGGCGTGCTGGAGGCCGTACGCCGTCGGCCGGTCGTACAGCTCCGCCCGCAGGTGAGCGCCGACCACGATCAGCAGCAGGCTGTCGGGCTCAAGAAGGACATCCAAGTCGGGAGGTGTTTGGGCCACGGAGGGAAAGGTCGTGATCGGCCTGCGTGCAGTCAACACTCCACAGTTGGCCTCCTAAGATCCCGGGTCATGGCTGACAACGTTTCAAACGACCAGACGTCCGGCGCGCAGCAGGCAGTGGCGGAGCGTGCTCCGGCCAAGACCGCACCCAAGCGCCAGAACCTCCCCCCATTCAAGGTGTTGCTCCACAACGACGACGTGAACTCGGTTGAGTTCGTGATCGAGACGCTGGTGGAGCTGACGCCGCTGTCGCTCGAGGCCGCCGTGAAGGTGACCAAAGAGACCGACGAGCAGGGTGTCGGACTGGTGGTGGTCACGCACCGAGAACTGGCCGAGTTGTACCACGAGCAGCTCACCAGCAAGGGCCTCACGGCGACCATCGAAGCCGACGCGTAAGGGCCGCTCTTTTCGGACGTTAATCCCAACCGTCTGCGTTTCAATCAGCGCGGCGGCAAGGGATTTTTCGCGCGTTGTGGGTTCTCGCTCCTTCCCCGCCGGGAAGAAGCCCCCGGATTGCGCACGCGCCAAGGCGGCCCCAGCCGTCGCCGCGGACGGCACACGATTGCGCCGGGTCGAGTGCTCGCGCTGGGCCGTCGATGTCACTGTTGCCGCGGAGAGCGGCCGCAGGAGCGAGGCATGACACAGCGACTGGGAGAGATCCTCGTGAGTAGTGGGGTGTTGAGCAAGGAGCAGCTCGACGCCGTGATGAGCGAGCACCGTCGCTCGCACCGCCCGGTAGGGTACGTGGCGCAGGAGATGTTCAAGCTGCCGCCGCGCGTCATCGAGGACGCGTGGGCCGAGCAGTACGCCACGCTGACGGAGAGAGTTGACCCGCGCAACGAGAACACCAGCGCCGAAGCACTGAAACTGGTGACACGCCGGCAGGCGTGGCAGTTCGGGCTGGTGCCGCTGCGGGTCGAGGACGGGATGGTGATCGTGTGCACGAGCCAGCAGAACCTGGCGCGTGCGCTGCGGTTCGCCTACCGCCAGATCGGTCCGGAGTGTCGGTTTGTCTTGGCGAGCCCGGAGCAACTGGGCGAAGCGCTGTCGCGTCACTACGCGATGGACGGCGCCAGCGATGTGATGTTCGAGACGACCCAACGCAGATCCCGCACGTTCGCGGCGTAACAAGCACGTGGGGAACCGTGAATGTCCGACGCCGCGGATGGAGCGCGCGTCGCGGTCGACCGAGGTGCATGGCATCGGCGACCGGTCCAGGCTGGTGAGCAGGCGGCAGCGGAACACCGGGCGTGGCCCGGCGCATCCGACCGAGCGACCGACATGGACGGCCGGGGGCCTTGGTGGGCACGGCCGGACGAATGATTGAGAGCGGCCCGGCGAGCGATCGCCGGGCCGCATCATTTTTGTGGTATTGAACGCTCCGCATTGTGCGGGTCGGGCACTCAGAGCGTCGGACCACTGCGAACAGACTGCGATCCGAGCCGTAGATTCAACGTTTGCAATACAGACCCTGATCGCGGGAGGCGATCTATTGCTGCTGTTCGCACGCTGATCGCAGTGCGCAAGTCTTACCTTCCGCAAACCTTTGGCTTGCGTGACACCCCGGGAATCTCCTAGGGTGTGCAGTTTGTAGTGGCAGTGGCGGAATGAGGGGGTGTCCGTTCTCACCCGCCCGGGCGGTTGCGGTAGACTGGGCAAACATATCGAACGACAATTTTCGGATCGGTCCACAGCGTCGTTTGATCGCACCAGGGAGTTCTAACTATGAGAGCGATTGAGTTTGGAGCGTCGCTGTTGGTTGCAGCAGCGGCGGTCGCAGGGACGGCGATCCCCGCGTTTGCAGTCGACCCTGCCGCGGCACCCGCGCCGGCAGCAAAGGCCGACAGGAAGCCCAACATCGTCTTCATCATGGGAGACGACATCGGGATGTGGAACATCGGGGCATACCACCGCGGCATGATGGCCGGGCGAACGCCGAACCTCGACAAGCTCGCCAAGGAGGGGATGCTGTTCACCGACTACTACGCCGAGGCGAGCTGCACGGCGGGGCGGGCGAACTTCATCACCGGCGAACTGCCGATCCGCACGGGCATGACGACCGTCGGCCAGGCTGGCGCCAAGACCGGCCTGCCTGCCGAGGCGTGCACGCTGGCGACGGCGCTGAAGGCACAGGGATATGCCACGGGCCAGTTCGGCAAGAACCACCTGGGGGACCGCAACGAGTTCCTCCCCACGGTCCACGGCTTCGATGAATTCTTCGGGTATCTGTACCACCTGGACGCGATGGAAGACCCGGCGCACCCCAACTACCCGCAGGAACTGCTGGACAAGGTCGGGCCGCGCAACATGGTCCACTCCTGGGCCACCGAGACCGACGACCCCACCGAGATGCCGCGCTGGGGCAAGGTGGGCAAGCAGAAAATCGAGGACGCGGGGACGCTCTATCCCAAGCGGATGGAGACGGTGGACGACGAAATCCGCGACCTGGCCCTGAAGTTCATCGACAAGGCCAAGAAGGAGAACAAACCGTTCTTCGTCTGGCTCAACCCGACGCGCATGCACATCGTCACGCACCTTTCTCCCAAGTGGGAGGCGACGCGCAACAGCAAGAACGGCTGGTCGGAGCAGGAAGCCGGCATGGCCCAGCTCGACAACGACATCGGCCTGGTCATGAAGCACCTCAAGGACATGGGCGAGGACGAGAACACCATCGTGGTGTTCACCACCGACAACGGCACCGAGCTGTTCACCTGGCCCGACGGCGGGACCACGCCCTTCGCTCAGTGCAAGGGCACGATCATGGAGGGCGGCTTCCGCGTGCCATGCATCGCTCGCTGGCCCGGCAAGATCCCGGCCGATACGGTGTGCAACGGGCTCATGTCCGGCATGGACTGGTTCCCAACGTTCATGAACTGGGCGGGCAACCCGGACATCACCAAGCAGCTTCTGGCGGGCGTGAAACTCGGTGACCGCACCTACAAGAACCACCTCGATGGCTACGACCAGACAGCGATGCTCACCGGCAAGGGTGAGACCAATCGTCACGAGATCTTCTACCTGGGCGAGAGCACTGTCGGCGCCGTGCGCATCGACGACTACAAGTTCCGCTTCATCGACCAGCCCGACGGCTGGCTGGGCCGCAAGGACCACGTGGATGTGCCGTATATCACCAACCTGCGGCTCGACCCGTTCGAGCGGATGGGCTGGCCGAACAACGGCACCCGGGAGGGCGCGCAGCAGTACTTTGACTGGTTCAAGTTCCAGTTCTGGCGCTTCGTGTTCGTCCAGGATGTCGTCGGCAAGGAACTCCAGACTTTTCTGGAGTTTCCCCCGATGCAGCAGGGCGCAAGCTTCAACCTCGAGGCCGTGAAAGCCGAGATGGCCAAACGGATGCAACAGGCCGAAGCCGCGAGCAAGGGCGTCGGTCAGTAAGACACCACAATCCATTCCAGCGGCGGTCCGGAAGGGCCGCCCGCTGATTTAACCAGGGTGGTGTAACGGGTGCGTACGTCGCGCACCGCGGAACCCAAATTTTTTTTCTGGGAGCGATCACATGATCCGTCGAAACCTCGGAACTGCCACCGCCGCTTTGGCCGGGATGGTGGCCGCGGCAAGTCTCTTCAGTCCGTCCGCGATGGCCCAACCCGCCGGCGCGGCCACCACCCCGGCCAAGGCGGACAAGAAGCCCAACATCCTGTTCATCATGGGCGACGACATCGGCTGGATGCAGCCGAGCTGCTATCACCGCGGTCTCATGGTGGGCGAGACGCCCAACATCGACCGCATCGCCGCCGAGGGCGGGCTGTTCATGCACTACTACGCGGAATCGAGCTGCACGGCGGGGCGCACGGCGTTCATCACGGGCATGCACCCATACCGCGCGGGAATGGTTTTGCCGCAGTTGCCGGGCGCGATCTCGTACCTGCGTCCAGGGACGCCGTGCCTCGCGAAGTTCCTGCTCGACCAGGGGTACAACACCGGCGAGTTCGGGAAGAACCACCTGGGCGACCATCCGGACTCGCTGCCGACAGCGCACGGTTTCCAGGAGTTCTGGGGGTATCTCTATCACCTGGACGCGATGCAGCAGGTGAGCTTCCCGGACATCAACAGCAGCCCGGACAAGCAGGCGGTTGTGCCGCCGATGAAGATGGTTCCGATCCCCGGCATCCCGCCGGCGCCGGGCGAGATCGACCCGAAGGACGGCGTCTGCATGGCGGCCCCGCGGCCGATCCTGTGGATGAAATCTCCGGACGGCACCGCCAAGAGCCAGATGGGCAAGGACGAAGGCCCGCTGACGCTCGAGCGTTCCAAGACTGTGGACGAGGAAATCTCCGGCCACGTCGTGGACTGGCTCGACCGCAACGACCCCGAGAAGACCAAGAAACCGTTCTTCTGCTGGTACAACCCGGCGCGCATGCACGTCACCACCGTGCTGTCGAAGAAGTACGAGGACATGATCGGCACCAAGGGGGGCAAGGACTGGGGCGCCAACGAGGCCGGCATGAAGCAGATGGACGACAACATCGGCGTGGTCCTCAAGAAGCTCGAGGAGATGGGCGAGCTGGACAACACGATCATCGTCTTCACCACCGACAACGGCGCCGAGGTGCAGACCTTCCCCGATGGCGGCGTGACGCCGTTCAAGGCCGGAAAACTAACGACCTGGGAGGGCGGCATGCGGGCCCCGTGCGTCATCCGCTGGCCGGGCGTCATCAAGCCGGGCACGATCTTCAAGGAGATGTTCTCGTCGCTCGACTGGGTCCCGACGTTCGTGGAAATCGCCGGCGGCGCCAAGGGGAACGACCTGAACAAGCAGATCATGGAGGGCAAGTACCAGGGCATCGTCAAGACGAAGC
>JBOHNM010000169.1:0-8238 GCA_050730675.1 Phycisphaerales bacterium
TCTACGAACTGGCGCAATTGCTGAACGTGCCGCGCCGCCTGCTCGTCGAACGTGCTGGCGACGACTTCGACGCTCGCGGCGGTGTGACGGCGGAAGTCCGTGACCTCCTCGGGGCGCTCGTCCACCAGCAGCACGATGATCTTCGCTTCCGGGAAGTTCTTGGCGATCGCCTTGGTCATCTTCTGCAGCAGCACCGTCTTGCCGGTGCGCGGCGGCGCCACGATCAGCGCACGCTGGCCCTTTCCGAGCGGGGCGACCAGATCGACTATGCGGCACTCGACCTCTGTCGGATCGGTCTCGAGGATGTACCGCTCTTCTGGGTGCAGCGGCGTCAGGTCCTCGAAGTTCTTGCGCTCGTGGACCTTCACGGGCTTGAGGCTGTTGACCGAGTCCACGCGCAGCAGCGCGAAGTACTTCTCACTCTCCTTCGGCGGGCGGATGAACCCGCGCACCACCATGCCCTTGCGCAGGCCGTGCTTGCGGATCTGCGTCGGCGAGAGGTAGATGTCGTCGGGGCCGGCAAGATAGGAGTTTTCAGGTGATCGCAAGAACCCGAAGCCGTCGGGCATGATCTCCAGCGTGCCGTCGCCGACCATCAGGCCCTGCTTGGCCGCGCGGGCCTTGAGGATCTTGAAGATCAGGTCCTGCTTGCCGATCTGCTGGAAGTTCTCGAGCCCTTCCTTCTTGGCAATCTTGTGGATCTCTTCGATGTCCATCCGCTGCAGTTGCGAGATGGTCAGCGAATCCTTCAGCGAGGCGGCGTCGGCCTTGGCGACGATGGCCTCCAGCTCCGCCGCTTCTCTTTCGAGTTCTTCGTCCGAGGGCAGCCCGTTCTGGCCGGGGGTGCCGCGGATCTCGCCGCCGTCAGCGCCGAATCCGCTGCCGCCGCCTCCTCCGCCACCACCACCGTGGCCACCGCCGCCGGGACCACCCGGGCCGCCAAACCCGCCACCACCGCGACGCTTTTTCTTCTTCTTGCGATTACCGAAGCCCGACGAGTAGCCGCCACCGCCGCCTTGGTAACCCCCGCCGCCACCCTGGTAGCCACCGCCGCCACCACCGCCTTGGTAACCGCCACCACCACCACCACCACCTCCACCTCCACCTCCACCTCCACCTCCTCCGCCTTGGTAGCCGCCTCCACCTCCGCCACCACCACCGGGATTACCGCCACCGGGGTGGCCACCACCACCGCCACCGCCCGGGACAACCACCGGCGCGGGCCCGGCGCCGTTGGCTTGGCTGAGTGAAGCGGGGGACACGAAGCTGCCGCCACCCGGCGGGCCGCCGGGCTGAACCGGCGGCGGAACTTTGGCGACGAACGCCGGCGCCGGAGCCGGGGGAGGTGCCGGTGCCTGAACCGCGATGGGCGCGGCCGGACGCGGGGGCGACTTGCCCTCGGATGAAGAAGACTTGGAGGACTTGCTCTCGCTTTCGGTGCTCTTGGCCATGACTCGCTCTTGGGGATGATGAGTGGGGGGAGTGCGGCTCCGCCGCGGCTGGATTGTCAGGTTGGATAAGGGGAAATGAGCCCTGCACCGGCGGGCCGGAGACATCCGGCAGCGGGCGGGACTAGGCGGGGGAACTCGGGGTAGGGGGGTGGGGGACGGTCGGTTCGCCGTGGGCGGCGAGGATCGCCTCGAACACCGACTTGACGCTGCGTCGAAGGTCGGCCTCGTTCCCCGAGTTGGCCACAGTATAGCCGCTCCGGCGGCGTTTCTCGGCCAGGGGCAATTGGGCGGCCTCGCGCCGAGCCAGTTCATCGGCCGACCACCCGCGGGTGGTAGTGACGCGGGCCAGACGCCGGTCGAGCGGGGCATCCACGAAGATCACCGCGTCGCACTCGCAGTCGACGCCGGCTTCGAACAGGAGCGGGGCGTCGATGATGAAGGCGGGGGGCGGGTTGGCGGCGGCCCGGGCTTCCCGCAGCCGTTGCTGGCGGCGGGCGTGGAGAGCGGGGTGGATGATGGACTCGAGGAACGTGCGCTCGGCTGGGTTGGAGAAGACGACCTTGGCGATGGCGGCGCGATCGACCGAATGGTCGGGGGCGGGCGCGAGGATGCGAGCGCCCCAGCGGGCGACGAGTTGGTCTCGCACGGCGGGCTGCTGGAGGACGGTCTTGGCCTCGGAATCGGAGTCGCTGACGACCGCGCCGAGTTCGGCGAGGAGCTTGGCCACCGTGCTCTTGCCCGAGCCGATGCCGCCGACGAGACCAACAACGACGGGGTGCTTGACGGCGGTCATGTCAATGCTCCCGGCAGGGGCATGACCGAGCGGGCATCGTCGATGGCGCGGCGGACAGTGCTCAGCGTGGATTCCGGTTGCGCGACCATGACCCAGGCGAAGCGGCCGGTGGGGGAGGGGCCTCCGGCGGTGTTGAACAAAAGTGTGCCAAGGCCGAAGATCCGCTCGCGGATGGACTTGGCGACCGACACGCTCTGCAGGTTGGTGATCGGTGCCTCGGTGGTGAGCCGTCGAAGGATGCCGACACGCCGGACCACCCGCCGGTTGGTCAGGACGAACACGTGGGTGGACCAGTCCAGCAGGAGCCAGATCAGGACCAGGGCGACGGCGGCCAGACCGAGCGCTACGGGGATGCGCGGGTCGCGGGAAAGGATGCCGAGTCCCCGCTCGGCGGCCCAGCGGCCGGCCGCCGCGGCGATGATCAGGCCGGCCAGCGTCTCGGCGCGCCAGAGGAGTATGTACCACAAACTTGGGCGAAAGGCGAGGATCACACGCTCGTCAGGTCCGACCATGCCGGGCGGGACGGGCAGCGCGGTCTGTCGGTTCTGGCCGCTCACGTCCCCCCCGTCGCTCCCGAGTCGAGCACCACGATGTCCGGCACGTTGCGGTAGAGGCCGTCGTAGTCCAGCCCGTAGCCGACGACGAACTCGTCCTCGATCTCGAAGCCCGCGAACTCGATCTGCACCTCTTCCTTGCGCCCCGAGGGCTTCTTCTTGTCGAGCAGCACCACCGTGCGCAGGCTCTGCACGTTCTGGGCCATCACCATGCGGCGGAGCAAGCCCAGCGTCTGGCCGCTGTCGAGGATGTCGTCCACCAGCACCACGCGGCACCCGCGCAGATCCGTCGGCACGCCGCTCTGCACCGTGACACCCTGCGACGAGGTGCTCTTGCCGGGATAGCTCGAGAGCGTGACGGGCTTGATCGACATGCTCACGGGCATGTTGCGGATAAGGTCCGAGACAAAGACCAGCGCGCCCGTGAGGACCGGGACCATCACGATCGGCCCGGCGCTCTGTCCGGCGGCGCGGAACTTCTCCGCCTCGCGGGCGAGTTCACGCGACATCTCAAGGCCGATCTCGGCCACCCTTTGGGCGATGCGCTCGCGCGAGATGAGGACACGTTCGCGGGACATGCCGCAAGTCTAGCGAATCGAGCGGGCACCGGTTTCCAGCAGGGAATTGCATCGGATTTGACGGGGATGCAGGATGCTGAGACCATTTCGTAGCCCGCAATCACCACCAAAGAGACGTTGCCTGATCGCCGTTGCAGTGCCAGCGTAATGTCGCTGGTCCGAATCCCCCCTCGGAATGCGGAGTGAACCGATGTCGATCGATACATCCGCCGAGTCTTGCCGTCTGTGCGAAGCTGCGGCGTCGGTTGCCGGCGTGCCGCCGGCACCGGCAGAGGTCGAGGGGAACCGACTCGTTTCGTTCTTCGCGCGGCTGTTCGACACCGAAGGGTTCCCGCCGCGCTGGCGGTGCGGCACGTGGGAGCCCGAGGTGGGCTGGTTGCATATCTGCGCAGACATCGCGATTTTCGGCGCGTACGCCGCCATCCCCGCGACGCTCCTGTACTTCATCCTGCGGCGACGCGACGTTCCGATGCGGGGCATCTTCTGGCTCTTCGCGGCATTCATCGTTTCGTGCGGCCTCACCCACCTGGTTGACGCGACCATGTTCTACACCCCGATGTACCGTTTCCTCGGCGTGATGAAGGTGATCACGGCCGTCATCTCGATTGTCACGGTCGTCGCGCTGGCGCGGGTGCTGCCCGAGGCGCTGCGGCTGCCCGGGCTGGCCCAGTCGCACGAGCGCATGCGCGTGGCGCTCGCGGAGCGCGAACGGGCCGAGGAGAAGGCCCGGGTGCTGAGCGAGCAGCTCGAGGTCCGCAACGCCATGCTGACCGTGCGGTCGCGGCGCGTCGCCGAGGCGATGTCGCTCGCCCGCGTCGGCGCGATCCGGTGGAACACCCTCACCGGGCACGTTGAATGGGAGGTCGGCGTGCGCGAGGCGCTGGCCGAAGGCGGCGAGGCGTTGCCCTTTGATTCCTGGGAGGATGTGCTGACCGGCTCGACGCTCGTCAAGCTGCTGCGTGAGGGGATGGACTGCGCGCGGAACAACCGCCCACTCTCGATCGAGCTTCCGCTGCGCTCGGACAAGGGGCCGGCGCGGATCGCACGCATCAGCGCCGCGCCCGAGCGGCCGCTGGACGACGATGCACCCGCGCTCATGGGTGTCGTGCGGGTGATCACGGAGGAAGGATCGGGGCTGCCCGGGGGTGGAGGCACGCTGTCGTGATCCGGTGTACGGCGGCGTAAGAGACGGCGCTATGGAGGAAAGAGACCCCGTTGCGCTGCATGTTGCGATACTTCCAGCAAAGAAAACGAGGCCCCGGATTGCTCCGGGGGCCTCGGTGTGCATGCTTGTTGATCGCGGTGTGCTGTGGCCCGGCGCCTTGACGATCATCCGACGATCAAGCGCGAGTTGGTCTGGATTGCGCGGGTGATATTGAAAAAATTGGGGCTGGTCGCGCGGATCGTGTCGTGCAACTGCGCGAACTGTGCGGCCGTCCCGCTGCCGTCGATGCGCACCGTCTGCTCGAGCTGGCGATATCCCGGCGGAACCTGATCGCTCAGGCCCAGGAAGCCGCGCAGGTCGATATCGCCCGTGGTCTCGATTTCCAGCTTGGTGAGCTGGATGCCCATCAGCGCCGCCACAGCGGAGTAGCCGACCATCATGCACGAGTTGAGCGCCGCGAGCAGGTACTCCTGCGGGTTGGCGTACTGGTTGGTCCCGACCAGTTCGAGCGGTTCATCGACCTTGATCGTGAACGGCCGCTGCACAAACTCGCCGCCGAGCGTGCATCCCTCCACGTGGTGGTCCGACCGCGTCCCGCCCATCCAGCGGCTCTGGACACGCCAGCTGGTATTGCCCTTGGCGGGATCGGTCTTGATGGCGTCGATGCACCCTTGAAGTGCGGCGACGTCGATGCCGTTGATGGTGCGGGGCGTCGGCGCCGTGGCGGGCTTGCTCTGGGTGGCTTTGGTCATCGTCTGCATGTGCGTGCTCCGGGCTGCGGGCTGGGGTTCGATGTGCGGGCCACCTTGGCCTACACGTGTGATGATGTCATGCCCCGAGCCCGTGAACAGCGCACTTGCAGTACACCCCGGGTGTACTCCAGGTACACCGGCGTTCGACCGCCGTTCTGGTCTGGACAAAAAAAGGCACCGCCCCACATCGCGGCTTGAGGAACCACGACGGTGGGGCGGCACACCAGGACTTGGTTGTCCGATCATCGCGCGGTGCTTCACGCGCCTGCACGTTGCGGAATATCACATGCCGCACGAGCCCTTGCCGGCGCTCATGTCGCCCGGCTTCTGGCCCGATACCGCTTTGCCCGAGTTGGCATTGCCCTGAGGACCGCGCTGCGCATCACCTGTCTCGTTCTCGCCCTCATCGCCCTCGTCGGGGTTCTGCCGGCCGGCGCGGTCGCGCTCGCCCGCGGCCTGGCCGGGCTTCTGTCCCTGCTCCTCGCCGGGCTTGGTGCGGCCGATTTCTTCGCGGCCGGGGGTCTCCACACCCTGCGAGCCGGGGATGTTCGGGGTGCGCTGGCCGCGCTGGTCAGCATCGCCCGGCCGGCCCTGGTTCTGCTGCTGGCCCGACTGCTCTTGCTGCTGCTGGCCGGGCTGGTTCTTGCTGGTCTGCTGCGGGTTGGTCTGAGCCATGGTGAGAACTCCAATGAGAGGGTGTTCGATCTCGGTCACGTGTCACACACCGTGAGTATCCGTTTCGTGTGATGGCAACCGGTGAACGGGCGGTGAACTCCAGCACACTCTCGCTCACCATCAACGAAATGGCGCAAGCGAGAAGCAAGCGTGCATCAGTTGAACGCCTTTGTGCGACGATTGCTCATCGCATCGCTGTCATCAATCGCACGCTCACCTCACGCAAGTGAGTGTTTGGAAAGATCACCCATCATTCGGAGAGTCTGAGGGAAAGGAGATCGGCGCACCGGGCACGCGCACTGCGGGCCAAGCCCCCGCCGCAGATCCGAGCGAATGGCCGCGTGCCACGATCCCGTGCAAATGAAAGAAGATTCAAGCCCGTTTCAGTGGACCGTGTGGTTCGCGCGAGAGAATCCCTCTGCGCCGCTTGGCCGGTTGGGTCGCTTTGGATGATCCGGCTTGTGGGATTCTCGCGTTTCTCTCTGATTGCGGAGTATCGGGCAGACAGGTCCGGAGCGTGCTCGCAGGAGATTTGTTCAGGGGTCTTGTCGGGCGGCAGGGTTGCGTGTCGGTCTCCTTTCCCGACCCTCAACCCTGGCCTGATCGGTTCCCCGCCCTGACCTCGCTCCGCCGCGACGGCCGCCGTCGTTGCTGACCGCTCGATCTCCGTAAGGGCCGACCTGGGCTGGTGGAGAAATCCACCGGCCCTTCGGCATTTTTGCGGGTGAGCATAAGGGTGGAGATGGGGTGAGAGGCCGACGCGGCGCAGGCGCTCGCCGCAACATCAAGTATCGACAGCACGCGTGGAATTGCCCTTGTCCCGGGCCGCATCAACCTGCTCGCGGATCTGCGCGACCATGCCATCGATCTGGCCCTCGCTCGCGATCGTCTCGTGGAGCACGCCGTCATCGTGGATGTGCGGATTGAAGACCCACACACCACGGGGTGCTCGCTGCTGCCGTTGACCAGCACGTGAATTCCGGCGAACGCCGCGCTTGTACGCAGCAGCCAGTGCTGGTCCTTGCCCAGCGAGCGGTTGGGCGGGCCGAAGGCGATGAGGAACTTGGCGAACACGGCGGGATGGAGGGGAGAGAGTTCGGACATGGTGGTCCTTCCGTCGCAGCGGAAGAGAAGAACCACGTCCTTGGTCCGCATTCGCCGAGCGTGCGGAAGTGCGGCGCCGACAGGGTCCCGCGAGAAAGGTGGGCAGGTTGTCGTCGGGCGAGTGAAGCCCGTCTGCTGGGCCGCGTGGGTGTCCACGCGGAATACCCGAGTATACGAATGATGGGCCGCGCGGCGCGGACGGATCACCCTCTTTGCGCCGGAATATCGCAGATAATCACCGGCGCTCGGCGGCCCGCACGTGCCACTGGATCCTGCTGATCACCGGCTCGATCTCCCCCGGCTGCCTGATGGTCTCGCGCGTCACGCCCTCGATGGCGTCGGTGGGGTCAAACAGCCAGACCTCGGCCTGGCTTACTTCGCTCGTGTTGACGAGGATGTGCAGGGCTGACGTGGACTGCGGGGGCCGCAGCGCCCAGTGCTGGAAGCGGCCGACATCGCGATCGGGCTCGCCGAATTCGCGGCGGAACCGCTCGAGCAGCGGCCGCTTCAGTGGGTGGAGAGCGTCATCGTCCATGCTGACCTCACTCCCCGCCGTCGGAGAATTTCGAAAGAGAACATCCGACGGCCCTACGGCAGCCGTCGCCCACCGCCCCCCAGCAGAAGCACGAGAATGATGATAATCACCAACAGCCCCAGCCCGCCGGCGGGGTAGTAGCCGACGCCCCAACCGGTCGAATACGGCCAGACCGGCAGCAGGCCGATGAGCAGAAGGACGAGGATGATGGTCACGATCAATCCCAGGCCGCGGTTCATAGATGAATTCCTTCTCATGCAAAGAGCCCGGTGAGGCCGGTCGTCCCGAACCACCGTGCTCCCAGACAGTGAAGTCTGCCACCGCGCGCGCCACGGCACTCACCTTTACAGTGAAAACACCATCATCTGGCGAAAGTTTGTGGAAAGAAAGAAGGCCCGAAGCGGGGGCCCTTGAACACAGCCTCCTCTCTCGCCTTCCTCTGTGCACACTGTGGTGAACAGCCTTGACGCCGCGCAACCGCGTGACGCGTCCCGGCCAGAGTGGGGTGCTGCTGCTGCACTCCCCCTTTCTCCCAAAGAACAAGTGACCGCAAAATGCGCAACGGCGCGCACGCGCCCCTCCGCGCAATCGCAAAATTCCAGAATCAATCGGCATCGGCATTTCCCGATGC